>URXS01000006.1 GCA_900551885.1 uncultured Oscillibacter sp. | reverse complement strand
CGCCGGTCGATCTCCTTCTCGTCCAGCCCCATATTCTTGGGACCGAAGGAGATGTCCTTATAGACCGTCTCCTCAAACAGCTGGTACTCCGGATACTGGAACACCAGCCCCACCTGGAAGCGGACGTCCCGGATCTTCTTTGGCTCCGCCCAGATGTCTTTTCCGTGGAGCAGGATCTGCCCCGACGTGGGCTTCAGCAGGCCGTTCAGATGCTGGATCAGGGTGGACTTGCCGGAGCCGGTGTGGCCGATGATGCCCAGAAACTCCCCGGGATACACGTCGAAGGACACGTCCTCCACGGCGCTGCGCTGGAATGGCGTGCCCACCCCGTAGGTATGGGTCAGATGTTGTACTTGCAGAATCGGTTCCAATTGATCTCGTTCCTTCCGCGGGCCAGCCTCGCCGGCCCGTTGTTCCTCGTACTTCTCTTTACAAAGCCCGGGCAATGGCGTCGGCGCACTGGTCCACTGTCAGCGCAGTGAGGGGCACGTCCAATCCGTCCTTTTTCAGCCGGTCCAGCAGGTCCACGGTGTCCGGCACCGTGAGGCCCAGGGCTCGCAGGGCGTCCACCTGGGTGAAAATCTCCTGAGGCGTCCCGTCCATGACCAGCTTCCCGTCGTCCATCACCAGGACGCGGTCCGCCTCCTCCGCCTCGTTCATGTGATGAGTGATGAGCACCACAGTGATGCCCTTCTCTCGGTTCAGCTTGTGGATGGTAGTCAGCACCTCCCGCCGGCCCACCGGGTCCAGCATGGCGGTGGCCTCATCCAGCACGATGCACGCCGGCTCCATCGCCAGCACGCCGGCAATGGCTACCCGCTGCTTCTGGCCGCCGGAGAGCAGATGGGGGGCGTGGCGGACGAACTCGCTCATACCCACCGCCGCCAGGGCGTCGTCTACCCGGTGTCGGATCTCCGCCGGGGGCACACCCAGGTTCTCCGGGGCAAAGGCCACGTCCTCTTCCACCACGTTGGCCACAATCTGGTTGTCCGGGTTCTGAAACACCATGCCTACCGTCCGGCGAATGGCCAGCAGTAAGCTTTCGTCGCAGGTGTCCATACCCTCCACATACACCTTCCCCCCGGCGGGCAACAGCACGCCATTAAAGGTCTTTGCCAGGGTGGACTTTCCGGAGCCGTTGTGGCCCAGGACCACCACGAAGGAGCCTTTTTCAATGGCCAGGTCCACGCCCCGCAGGGCCAGGACCGGCTGCTGGTCTTCTTCCGCCGGGTAGGCATAGGTCAAATTTTCCGTTTGAATGATCGTCGGCATACTCGTCTCACTTTTCTCGCAGTTTCCTCACGCGGAACCGTCTCACAGCGGCTGGTGCAAAATACTCCAACAGCCGCAGCAACCAGAAGCCCGTCAGGACGCCCAGTGTATTCAAAATCAGATCGTCAATATCAAAGGCCCGGCCCACCAGCAACTGCCAGCATTCCACAAAGCCAGTGATGGCGGCGCCGGTCACAAGGCTCCGCTTCCAGGTGTAGCCCCGCCACAGCAGGGTGGAAAAGAACCCAAAGGGCAGGAACATGATGAGATTGCCCAAGATGTTAAAAAGTGTGTATCGTGTGGGAGCTCCCAGGTCAAAGGACTGAAAGGGAATCAGATTGAGATCCCCCAAGGCGAAAAAGCTTCCCTGATCGCTGATGATCCCGTACCGCAGCAGCGTGACCCAATGGAATCCCCAGGGCGTCAGAGTCAGCACCGCCATGCCGCCGCAGAACATCCAGAACAGCAGCAGCGCCCCTTCCCGGAGAGCTGTACTGCCCAGTCCCCTGTCATGCAAGCGGCGCCGCCGCCATGGGTAAAGGCAGCCGAACAGGAGAACAGCCCCCAAAACACCCGGCAGCATATTCACCACATAGTAACGAATCAGGCTCAGATAAAAGCGCATTCCCGGCTCCTTATTCGCTGCACCATCTTCCCGTGGCGCCGCAGGGCAGGGCCAGGCCGGTCTCTGTCACCGGAAGGCCCAGCTCGTCCCAGGTGCAGCGGCCGCCGTACTTTTCTGCTACCAGCAGGTGCAGTAAGTATCCCAGCACCGACGGGGCCAGGCCCGTGGTGTAGGAGTTGATGATCACAAACAACGGCTTATCCGACAGAACCTGAGCGCACAGCTTCACAAAGGGATACAGATTGTCCTCCAGCTTCCACACCTCGCCGCCGGGTCCCCGGCCGTAGCTAGGCGGGTCCATGATGATGGCGTCGTAGGTCTTTCCGCGACGAATCTCCCGCTCCACGAATTTGCCGCAGTCGTCCACAATCCAGCGGATGGGCGCATCCGAAAGGCCGGAGAGCTTTGCGTTCTCCCGGGCCCAGGCAACCATGCCCTTGGCCGCATCCACGTGGCACACACTGGCTCCAGCTTTGGCGCAGGCCACCGTGGCGCCGCCGGTGTAGGCGAACAGGTTCAGCACCCGGATGGGCCGGCCGGCAGAGCGGATCTTCTCCATGGCAAAGTCCCAGTTCACCGCCTGCTCCGGGAACAGGCCCGTGTGCTTGAAATTCATGGGCTTGACCTGGAAGGTCAGATCGCCGTAGCGGATCTTCCAGCTCTCCGGCAGGGTCTTCTTCTCCCAGTGGCCGCCGCCGGTCTGGCTGCGGAGGTACCGGGCGTTGGCCTTTTTCCAGGCCGGGTTGCGCCGGGGGGTCTCCCAGATGGCCTGGGGGTCCGGCCGCACCAGTAGCTGCTTGTCCCAGCGCTCCAGCTTCTCGCCGCCGCCGCAGTCCAGCAGCTCATAGTCCTGCCATTTGTCCGCAATCCACATACCGTCGTTCCTCCTGTCCCGCCTCTTCGAACGAAGAGACAAAGCCATAGCAAATCATGTTATTATACCTCTTTTCCGATCGGTTCGTCAATTCCCTTCCAGCGGCGAAAAATGCCGGAATCAATCGGTTTTCCCGGGGGCTCACCCATTTTCCAAAAAAAAGCAGACCCCGGCGCTGGTGGCGCCGGGGCCGTTGTTACATGCTTTTCAGAAGCTGACCGGCAAAGGTCCGGGTCCGTTCCGCCTTGCCGTCGTCCATGAACACCGTGTCGTAGCCCAGGTGCCGCTCAGCGTAGCTGCCCAGATACCGTAGGCCCGAGTGCTTACAATAGCGCCGCATGCCCTCCTCAAAGAGGTCGCAGCCCCTCTCCGGCCGGTAGCCGCAGGTCAACAGCAGTGCCAGTGCCTTTCCCTCCCACAGGGAGGGGCCTTTCTCCTGGCCGTAGAACTTGTTCATACCGTACACCAGTCGGTCCAGTAGGGCCTTCATGGGCGCCGTGCAGTACCAGGAATAGATGGGCGTGGCCAGCACCAGCAGATCCGCCGCCAGCGCCTGGTCGAAGATAGCCTGGACATCATCCCTCTGGGGACAGCCGAACACCGTCCAATCCTTCTGGCAGGTGCGGCAGGCCCGGCAGGGTCTGATGCTCCGGTCATACAGCCAAACCGTCTCCGCCTCTGCCCCCCCTCGCTCCAGCTCGTCGCGAAAAGGCGCCAGCAGCGCGGCGGTATTGCCGTTCTTCCGGGGGCTGCCCATCAGAATCAGGACCCGCTTCACAGTGTCTCTCCACCGCAGGCGGCACAGCCCCCGCAGCAGCTACCGCAGGCTGCGGTGTCCGTTTCCGGCGCCGGAACAGGCGCCGGCGCCGTACCGTTGGTACGGTGCTCCAGCCGCTCCCGGGCCACCGCCAGCATCAGCTTGATGCGGTTTTCCTGGTTGACGCGGGTGGCGCTGGGGTCGTAATCAATGGGGGTGATGTTGGCCTGGGGATACAGCTCCCGGATCTTGTTGATCATGCCCTTGCCGCAGATGTGGTTGGGCAGGCACCCGAAGGGCTGGGCACAGACGATATTTTCATACCCGGCCCGGACCAGCTCGATCATCTCGGCGGTCAGCAGCCAGCCCTCACCCATCTTATCACCGGTGGAAATGATGCCGTCGGTCAGCTTCACCAGCTCCCGGAAGGGCAGCGGCGCATGGTAGCCGTTGTCCTTCAGAACCTTGATCATGACGCTCTCCATGCTCTCGATGTACTTGAGGATCACATCGGAGACATGCTTTTCCAGGAAGGTGCCGCCGTACAGCCGGGCGGTCTCGGAGGGGTTGTAGGCGCAGTACTGCACGAAGCCCATCAGGCCCGGCAGGTTCACCTCGCAGTCCTGGCTGGCCAGGAACTTCTCCAGGTCGTTGTTGCCCAGAGGGGAATACTTGACATAAATCTCCCCTACCACGCCCACTTTCACCTTGGGTACCCGGTGGACGGGAATGGCGGCGAATTCCTTGGCGATCTTGGGCATGGCAGCCTTGATCTCCCGGCCGGACCAGCCCTTGTCCTGGAGGACCCATCCGCAGATAGTGTCCAGCCATTTCCCCTGAAGAGCCGCTGCGTCGCCCTTATGGGTCTCGTAGGGCTCCGTCTGGGCCTTCAGGGCCACCAGAAGGTCACCGTAGTAGATACAGGCCAGAAGCTTGCGCATGAGGGGCACCGTCATGGGGAAGCCGGAGTCCTTCTCTAGGCCCGAGAAGTTCAAACTCACCACAGGAACCTGGGGATACCCGGCCTTCACCAGGGCCTTGCGCAGCAGATGGATGTAGTTAGAAGCCCGGCAGCCGCCGCCAGTCTGGGTAATGATCAGGGCGGTGTGATCCAGGTCGTACTTTCCGGAGCCCAGCGCGTCTAGGAACTGGCCGATGACCAGCAGCGCCGGGTAACAGGTGTCGTTGTGGACGTATTTCAATCCCAGCTCGCACACCTGACTGCCGCAGTTTTCCAGCAGCTCGCAAGTGTAGCCGGCCTGTTCCATGACGGCGGCCAGGATACGAAACTGCACCGGGGCCATGTTGGGAATCAAAATCTTATGGGTCTTTTTCATCTCCGGAGTGAATTTAGGGTAATTCTGAAATTCCAGTTCCAAGGCTCAGGCCTCCTTTCCAGCAGCACGGCGCTGCTCTTCCTGCTCATCCAGGGCGGCGAACAGGCTCCGTAGGCGGATGCGCACCGCACCCAGATTGGTGATCTCGTCGATTTTCAACTGGGTGTAAAGTTTTCCGCCCGCCTGGAGAATTTCCCGGGTCTCGTCGGAGGTGATGGCGTCCACACCGCAGCCGAAGGACACCAACTGGACCAGGTCCATGTCCGGCTGGTCACAGCAGTACCGGGCTGCCGCATACAGCCGGGAGTGATAGGTCCACTGGTTCAGCACCGTGGTGGGGAACTTTTTCACCCGGTTGGAGATAGAGTCCTCCGTCACCACAGCGGCACCCGCCCGGGTAATGAGCGTGTCGATGCCGTGGTTCACCTCCGGGTCCACGTGGTAGGGACGGCCCGCCAGCACGATGATCCGGCGGCCCTCTGCCCGGGCCTGGTCAATGATGCGCTCGCCCTCCTTGCGGATCAGGGACATGTGATGGGCGTACTCGGCGTAGGCGGCGTCGGCAGCCTCCTTGACCTCGCTCTTGGTGATATCCGGGAAGTATTTGCGCAGGATGGCAAAGATCTTCTTGGTAAAGTCCTTGGGCCGGTGGAGGCCCACATAGTCGTAGATGAACTTGGTATCCTTGATCTCCGGGCAGTTTCCGGCGATGACCTCCGGATAGTAGGCCACAACCGGGCAGTTGTAATGGTTGTCCCCCAGCCCCTCGTCGATGTTGTAGGTCATGCAGGGGTAGAAAATGGCGTCCAGCCCCAGCTTGCTGAGGAATTGGATGTGGCCGTGGGCCAGCTTGGCCGGGAAGCAGGCGGTGTCGCTGGGGATGGTGCCCTGGCCCTTCAGGTACAGGTCCCGGCTGGAGAGGGGGCTGTGGTACACGGCGAAGCCCAGCTTGGTGAAGAAGGTATGCCAGAAGGGCAACAGCTCCCAGAAGTTCAGGCACAACGGCAGTCCGATCTTTCCCCGCTTGCCGGGGACAGGCTTGTAGCCCAGAATCAGTTTGCGCTTGTAGGCGTACAGGTTCCGCTCGCCGGTATCGGCCTTGCCGGTAACAGGCCGGTCGCAGCGGTTGCCGCTGATGAAGGTGGAGCCGTCGGCGAAGGTGCTGACCGTCATCTGGCAGTTGTTGCCGCAGCGGCCGCAGACCTCGTTGCGGGTCTCCTGACGGAAGTCCGCCAGCTCCTGCCGGTTCAGCAGGGTGCTGGTCTGACCGGCGGCAGCCTTGCCCCGGCCGTACAGGGCGGCGCCGAAGGCGCCCATGAGCCCGGCGATGTCCGGGCGGATGACCTCCACTCCCATCTCCTTCTCAAAGGCCCGCAGCACCGCCTCGTTGTAGAAGGTGCCACCCTGGACCACGATGTTCCGGCCCAGCTCCTCGGGAGAGGAGGCCCGGATGACCTTGTAGATGGCGTTCTTCACCACGGAGATGGAAAGGCCCGCGGAGATATTTTCGATGGTGGCTCCGTCCTTCTGGGCCTGCTTCACGGAGGAGTTCATAAACACCGTGCACCGGCTGCCAAGGTCCACCGGCCGCTCGGCGAAAAGACCCAGCTTGGCAAACTCCTTCACGTCGTAGCCCAGGGCCTGGGCGAAGGTCTGGAGGAAGCTGCCGCAGCCGGAGGAGCAGGCCTCGTTCAGGAAAATGTTGCTGATGGCCCCCTGGTCGATCTTGAAGCACTTCATGTCCTGGCCGCCGATGTCGATGATGAAATCCACGTTGGGCAGGAAGTGCCGGGCGGCGGTGAAGTGGGCCACGGTCTCCACCACGCCGTAGTCGGCGTGGAAGGCGGCTTTGGCCAGGTCCTCCCCGTAACCGGTGGTGGTGACAGAGGCCACATGGAGGGCCGGATGCTCATCGTAGAGCTTCTGCAGCACCTCCCGGATCAGGGGCACCGGGTTGCCCAGGTTCGGCCGGTAGTCGGTGAAGAGGATGCGGGCGTCCTGGTCCATGACCACCATCTTCACGGTGGTGGAGCCGGAGTCGATGCCGATGTGGACCGGGGCAGCATAGTCGGCGCCGAAGGGCATCCGGGGCACCGTGGCCTTGGCGTGGCGGGCCCGGAAGGCCTCGTACTCCTCCTTGGAGGAGAACAATGCCGGCTGGGAGCGATAGGTCTCGGAAGCGCCCCGCTTTTGCAGCCGGTCCGCCACCTCCCGCAGATCGAAGGTCTGGTCGGAGTAGAAGGCGGCGCCCAGAGCCACGAACAGCAGACTGTTCTCCGGGCACAGGCCCTTGACCCCCAGAGTCTTGTCAAAGCTCTCCCGCAGGCAGCGGGAGAAGGTCAGCGGCCCGCCCAGGTACAGCACGTTCCCCTTGATGGGCCGGCCCTGGGCAAGGCCCGCAATGGTCTGGTTCACCACCGCCTGGTAGATGCTGGCGGAAATATCCTCCGCCCGGGCACCCTGGTTAATGAGGGGCTGCACATCGCTCTTGGCGAACACGCCGCAACGGGAGGCAATGGTGTACGTCTTTTCCGCCTTCTGGGCGGCGGCATCCATCTCGTCGGCGCTCATTTTCAAAAGGGTCGCCATCTGGTCGATGAAGGCGCCGGTGCCACCGGCACAGGAGCCATTCATCCGCACCTCCATACCGCCGGTCAGGAAGAGGATCTTGGCGTCCTCTCCACCCAGCTCGATGATGCAGTCGGTACCGGGGGCCAGGCGGGTGGCGGCCACACGGGTGGCAAACACCTCCTGAACAAAGGGCACCTCCACACTCTCCGCCATGCCCATACCGGCGGAGCCGGAGATGGCAAACTCCGCCTTTCCGCCGGGGACATACTGCTCCGCCATGCGGCGCAGCAGCTCCTCAGATTTTTCCAGGATATGACTGAAATGCCGCTCGTATGTACTGTAAATCAAATTGTCTGCGTCATCCAGCACCACGCACTTGATGGTGGTGGAGCCTACGTCTAAACCTACTTTCAAAGTGACTTCCTCCTCACAGGAAAACGGTTGCGTGCGAACCTTTTCGCACTTAACCGCAAGATACCACATTAGTTGATATGATACTCTTTTTCGACGGAATGTTCAACCGGCAATATTCCGAAAGGTTGTAAAGAAATTGTTAAGATTCCAGTCATTTCCCAAGTTGGACTTTCCTCCAAAAACGTGATATAATGGGTAAAAAATTTTCCTGGAAGTTGAGGCGAACACACATGGACCGTGTCCTGTTACACTGCTGCTGCGCCCCCTGCTCCCTGAGCTGCATCGACCCTTTGCGCAGCGAGGGCATTGAGCCGGTGGCCCTGTGGTACAACCCCAATATTCACCCCTGGAAGGAATACCAGGCCCGGCGGGACTGCCTGCTGGAATACGCCCCCACCATCGGCATGGAAGTGCGGGTGTGGGAGGACTACGGCCTGCGCCAGTTCGTGGAGCATGTAGCCGGCAACATCGACGCCCGCTGCGCCTACTGCTACGGTCATCGATTGGAGGGCGCCGCCAAATACGCCGCCGAACACGGCTTCGAGGCTTTCACCTCCACCCTTCTCGCCAGCACCTATCAAAATCACGAGGCCATCAAGGCCGCCGCGGAGGCGGCTGCCGCCCGCCATGGCGTAACATTTCTGTACCGGGACTTCCGCCCCAATTTCCGGGCCGGAAACCAGCGTGCCCGAGAACTGGGTTTCTACATGCAGAAGTACTGCGGCTGCGTCTTCTCCGAGGCGGACCGCTACCAGAAGCAGATCGACCGGGACAAGGTGAAATTCGCCGAAAACTGATTTCAGCATAACTGTCCCCCTCCCTGTCGTCCAGTCTTTCTGGACCATCGGCGCTGGGAGTGGGACCGTTGGTTCCGCCCAATGGACCGCCTCCATCAAAAGAGATAAAAGAGGACTGCCTAACGGCAGTCCTCTTTTGTATAATTTCAGTTTTTCAGGCTGTGGAGCGGCGCCGGAATCCGGCCACCCCGGGCGATAAAGTCCGCGCTGGACTCCCGGTGGACCGGCATCACCGGGGCAGAACCCAGGAGCCCGCCCATTTCAATGGTATCCCCCACATCCTTGCCGGGGGCCGGCAGAAGCCGCACGGCGGTGGTCTTGTTGTTGACCATGCCGATGGCGGCCTCGTCGGCGATGATGGCGGAAATGGTCTCCGCCGGTGTGTCACCGGGAACAGCGATCATGTCCAGGCCCACAGAGCAGACGCAGGTCATAGCCTCCAGCTTGTCCAGGCACAGCGTACCGTTTCGGGCGGCGGCGATCATGCCCTCGTCCTCACTGACAGGGATAAAAGCACCGGAGAGGCCGCCCACGGAGGAGGACGCCATGACGCCACCCTTCTTCACCGCGTCGTTCAGCAACGCCAGAGCGGCGGTGGTGCCATGGGTACCGCAGACCTCCAGGCCCATTTCCTCCAGGATCCGGGCCACACTGTCCCCGATGGCCGGAGTGGGTGCCAGGCTCAGATCCACGATACCGAAGGGGGTATCCAGCCGGGCGCTGGCCTCCCGGGCCACCAACTGGCCCATGCGGGTCACCCGGAAGGCGGTCTTTTTCACCGTCTCCGCCACCACGTCAAAAGGCTGGCCCTTTACCGCCTGGAGGGCGTGGTGGACCACACCGGGACCGGAGACACCCACATTGATGACCTTCTCCGCCTCGCCCACACCGTGGAAGGCACCGGCCATGAAGGGGTTGTCCTCCACGGCGTTGCAGAACACCACCAGTTTGGCGCATCCCAGGCCATCCCGGTCAGCGGTGGCGGCGGCGGTATCCTTGATGATGTGGCCCATAAGGCGGACCGCGTCCATATTGATGCCGGCCCGGGTGGAGCCTACATTGATGGAGGAGCACACCAGCTCCGTCCGGGACAGGGCCTCCGGGATGGAGCGGATCAGCTTTTCATCCGCCTTCGTCATGCCCTTCTGCACCAGGGCGGAGTAGCCGCCGATGAAATTGACGCCGCAGGTCTGGGCCGCCCGGTCCAGGGCCAGGGCGAAAGGCACATAGTCTTCCGCCTCACTGGCTGCGGCCACCAGGGCAATGGGTGTTACAGAAATGCGCTTGTTGACGATGGGAATGCCGAATTCCCGCTCGATGTCCTCTCCCGTGCGGACCAGATTTTCCGCGCAGCGGGTGATCTTGTCATAGATCTTGGTGCAGGCCTTCTCCGGGTCCGGGTCGCAGCAACTGAGCAGGGAGATGCCCATGGTGATGGTGCGGATGTCCAGGTGCTGCTGGTCGATCATTTCAATCGTGGATAAAATTTCCTTCTGATTCAGCATAATGGCTCTCCAAGGTAAAATTTTTTCTCAAACGCCCCGCTCAAAAAGAGGAAAGGGGCCGGGGGCAACCCCCAACCGGGAAATGGGAAGCCTGCTCCCCCGTTCATTAAACCCGGTGCATGGCGTCAAAGATCTCTTCCCGCTGGATGCGAATGGAGATCTCCATTTTCTCTCCCAGGGCTTCCAGCAGCTTTCGCAGCTCCCCCACAGAGGTACGGGACTTGCTGACATCTACCGCCATGACCATGGTGAAGGACCCCTGCAAAATGGTCTGGGTGATATCCAGAATATTGACGTTATTCTCAGCCAGCAGGGCGCAGACAGCAGCAATGATACCCACCTTATCCTGCCCCACTACGGTGACAATGGCGTTCATAGTGTTTCCTCCTTATGGGCTGGCCTTGACACCAGCCCCTCTTTTGCAACGTGCTTTGGTATTATAGCATATCTCCGGTGGCTTGTAAATCGTCAGCCCGGCGCCAGCGGGTCCAGAAATGGTCCCCAAGGCAGGGAGATGAAGGTCAGCAGAATATACGCCACCCCTAGAACCACACACAGCACCAACCACAGCTTGGGCCGCCGGGCGCCATCGGGGCCGAAGGCCAGGCCTGCTGCCAGAGCCGCCGCCCACACCGCCAGGCACAGCCGTCCGCTGCCTCCGGCGGAGAGCACCGCCCAGTTTGCCGCTACAGCTCCAAGAGAGGCCAAAACCACCGCCGGCAAATCCCGGATGACAGGTCCCGGTGTCCGCCCCAAACGGCAGGTGGCCAGGCACGCTCCCAACATGGGCCAGTACACCAGCTTGCTCAGTTCCCAGGGGCTGGCCTGCCGGGGCACCAGTACCGCCATTGGTCCCTCCTGAACGGTCCCGTGGAGCAGCAGCATCACCAGCCCCAGCAGCACAGCAGCCAGGTACCGCAGGGCAACGCGATCAACGGAATCTCTCATGGTGCTCTCACCTCCCTTCACCTTATGCGGCAAGGGAAGGGGAAAGACCCATGATGAAAAAAGGACCGAGCCATGAGGCCCGGTCCTCAAATCAATCACAGATATTTAGATCTCGTCAAAAAACTTGGCATGGATGGCCTTGACAGCCTTATTCACATCTTCCTCGTCCAGCAGCACGGAGACCCGGATCTCGGAGGTGTTGATCATCTGAATGTTGATGCCGGCCTCGTACAGAGCCTCGAACATCCTGGCGGCCACACCGCAGTTGCTCATCAGGCCCGCACCCACGATAGAGACCTTACCGATCTTGTCGTCGGTCTCGATGTGGTCGAAGCGCAGCGCCTCCTTGTGCTCATTGAGGATCTGCTCGGCCTCGGTCAGATCCTTCTTATGTACGGTGAAGGTGATATCCTTGGTCTCCTCCCGGCCGATGGACTGCAAAATCACGTCCACATTGATGTTGTGCTTGCTGAGCAGGTCGAAGACCTGGAAGGCAACGCCGGGGTTGTGCTGCAGTCCGATCAGCGCCACACGGGCGATGCTGGTGTCCTTTGCGACACCGGCGATATTGGTTTTTTCCACTTTGGTGACCTCCTTCACTTTCGTACCCGGCTTGCGCTCCAGGCTGGATACGACTTCCAAATTCACTCTAAACTTCTTGGCCAGCTCCACGCTGCGGTTGTGGAGGACCTGGGCGCCCTGGCTGGCCAGCTCCAGCATCTCGTCATAGGTGATCTCGTCCAGCTTGCGGGCGTTGGGAACAATGCGGGGATCGGTGGTGTAAACGCCGTCCACGTCGGTGTAGATCTGGCACAGCTCTGCCCGGAAGGCCGCCGCAAGCGCCACGGCGCTGGTATCGGACCCGCCCCGGCCCAGAGTGGTCACATCGCCGTTGCGGTCCACACCCTGGAAGCCAGTCACCAGTACGATCCGATGCTGATCCAGTTCGGACTGAATACGCTCCGGATCGATCTTCTTGATCCGGGCGTCGGAGTGGACAGAGGTAGACTGGATACCCACCTGCCACGCTGCCAGAGACACGCAGGGCAGGCCCATGCTCTCCAGTGCCATGGCGCACAATGCAACGGAGATCTGCTCACCGGTAGACAGCAGCATATCCATCTCCCGCTTGGAGGGATTGGGGTTGATTTCCTCCGCCTTGGCAATCAGGTCGTCAGTGGTGTCGCCCTGGGCGGAGAGGACCACGATCACGTCGTTGCCCTGCAAATAGGTTTCCGCGATAATGCCGGCCACGTTCCGGATGCGCTGGGCATCCTTCACGCTGCTGCCGCCAAATTTCTGTACGATCAAGCTCATAGCGTTTCCTCTTTTACCTGAAATTGTTTGCCGCCGCTATTCCAGTATACACATCTGGCGGCGATTTGGGAATCAGCCCAGCACCCGCATCCGGGCCAGTACGTTCAAGGAGCGGGCCCTGCGGGTGGCGTCCTCCCCGCTGACGGAGTCCGTCAGGAACGCGGTCTCGCCGTCCTCGCTGAGGACCTCCACCTGGCCGAAAGCCATGGCGGCGTCGGTGAGACTGCCTTCAATGCGGAAGTAGTACCGGGTGTGGAGCTCCATAGGGTCCTGGAACCCGGCAGGATTGGAATCCCAGCCGATCTCCTCCCGGCGGGGATTGGCCTGAAGGGCCTCCATCACGTCCGCCACGCAGGCGGAGGCAGTGGGCAGTTCTCCGGCGCCCCGGCCGTAGAACATGACCTCGCCGGTGGCATTGCCCTTGACCACCACGGCGTTGTATACATCCTCCACATTGGCCAGGGGGTGCTCCTCCGGAATCAGATGAGGCGCCACATAGGCGGTGCGTCCATTGCCCGGCAGCCGCAGACACCGCCCCAACAGTTTCACCCGGTACCCGGCCCGCTGAGCGATCCGCACGTCTCGCAGGGACAGCTTGGAAATGCCTTCCATGGGCACTACAGCCGGGTCCACCTGGCTGCCGAAGGCCAGGTCCGCCAGAATACAGATCTTGCGGCCGGCATCGATCCCCTCCACGTCGGCGGTGGGATCCGCCTCGGCGTAGCCCTTGGCCTGAGCCTCCCGCAGGGCATCGGTGAAAAAGGCGCCGGTGCGGACCATACGGGTGAGGATATAGTTGCTGGTGCCGTTGAGAATGCCGTAGATCTCATCAATGCGGTTGGCGGCCATGCACTGGGTCAGGGGATGCAGAATGGGGATGCCGCCGCCCACACTGGCCTCGAAGAGATAGTTGACATTCTTCTTTTTGGCCAGGGCCAGCAGCTCCGCGCCCCTTTCCGCCACCAACTGCTTGTTGGCGGTGACCACATGCTTGCCGGCGCTCAACGCCCGCCTGGTGTATTCGTAGGCCGCCTCCACGCCGCCGATGGTCTCCACCACCACCCGGATGTCGTCATCCTCTTCAATGCGGCGAAAGTCGTCGGTCATCAACTGGCGGTAAGGCCCGTCCTTGAAATGCCGCACCAGGATGGTCTTTACCTGCAGCGGCTCTCCCAGCTTACGCTCGATCTGCTTGGCGTTTTCCGCCACTACCTTGGCAACACCTGTTCCCACAGTGCCAAGGCCCATGATCGCAATCTGTATCATTGTCTCTTGTTCTCCTTCCGGTTTACCCTGCCAGCACCTCGAACTTCACCACACCTTCCACGGCAGACACGTCCGAGAGAAGCTGCTCCAGCGTCTCCTCCATTCCGCTGGTCTCGGCGGAGATGGTGACGGCGGCACAGCCGTTGGTGGGAATGGACTGGTTGATGGTCAGGATATTGGCGCCGGAGGTGGCAAACACCGACAGCACCCGGCTCAAAACGCCGGTGTTGTCCTTCAACATCCCGTAAAAGGTGATGATGTGCTCCGACTTCATGTCGTTGAAAGGCTGGACAGAGTCTTTGTACTTGTAGAAGGCGCTGCGGCTGATCCCCGCCATGCGGGTAGCCGCACCCACGGTGGCAGCCTCACCGGTCTGCATCATCCGTTTGGCCTCCGCCACCTTCACAAAGATCTCCGGCAGCGCCTCCGCCGCCACGATGTAATACCGGATCTCTCTTGCCATTTCGTCCGCCTCCCATGGTCAATTGTCTTTCAACGTCGTCCATCTTACCATATTCTTGTCTGCGATGCAACCAAAACGTCGAAAAATTTTTTGGGGAAAACGGGGAATATCCAGGGACGTCTGTCCGTCTGTAGTGGGCAAAATGCTGGAAAAACAGGAGGCCGCCCTTTCAGACGGTCTCCTGTTAAAAGATTTATACGTGAACGAAGGTCAGCAGTCTGCCTGATAAACAGCCCGCATACCCTTGTAGGTCTCGTAGCAGTCCAGCTTGGACACCACCTCGAAGGGTGCGTGCATACTGAGCACCGGCACGCCTGCGTCCAACGTGGTGATGTTGCGGTTGGCCATATACAGCGCCACGGTACCGCCGCCGCCAGCGTCCACCTTTCCCAGCTCCGCGATCTGCCAGATCACACCGGCCTTGTCGAACAGGCCCCGGACGTAGGCGACAGTCTCGGCGTCAGCGTCGGAGGCACCGGACTTGCCCCGGGCGCCGGTGTACTTGCAAAGGCCCACACCGTAGTTGAGATAGGCGGCGTTGCGTTTTTCAAAGACATCGGCGTAGTTGGGATCAAAGGCTGCCGTTACATCGGCGCTGAGGCAGAAGGAACGCTCAAAACAGACCCTCACCGGGGTGTCCATGGCGGCACACAAGTCCTCCATGAAGGTGTCAAAAGCGGCGGACTGCATACCCGTCACGCCGTCGGAACCGATCTCCTCCTTGTCCGCCAAAACGCATACGGCAGTGCGCACTGGGGTCTCCGTCAGGTCCAGCAGGGCTCGCAGGGCGGCGTAGGCACAGACCCGGTCGTCGTGGCCGTAGGCGCCGATCATGCTGCGGTCCAGCCCGATATCACAGGCACGGCCTGCCGGCACCGCCTCCAGCTCCGCTGAGGTCAGGTCATCCTCGGTAATGCCATACTTCTCATAGAGCAGCTTCATCACCGCCAGCTTCACCCGGCCCGACTCCTCGCTGTCTCCAATGGGACGACTGCCCAGCAGCAGATTCAGCGTCTCACCGGGTACCGCCTCACCCAGAGGCTTCTTATTCTGTTCCGTGCCCAGGTGGGGCAGCAGATCCGTGATCACCAGCCGAGGCTCCCCAGGCTGATCGCCGATGTGGACCGGCACCACAGTGCCGTCAGCCAGGGCAGCTACACCGTGGAGTTCCAGGGGAATGGTGACCCACTGGTACTTACGGATACCACCGTAATAATGGGTCTTGAAATAAGCCAGCTCCCCATCTTCATAGAGAGGATTGGGTTTCATATCCAGCCGGGGGGCGTCGATATGGGCCGCAGCCAACTGCACACCCTCCGCCAGGGGACGCTTGCCGATGTGAGCCAGCAGGACCGCCTTGCCCCGGTTGCAGCGATACACCTTGTCGCCGGGGGCCAGTGCCTGGCCCCGCTGATAGGGCCGGTAGCCGGCGGCCTCGGCCAACCGGATCACCTCCGCAGCGCACAGCCGCTCGGTCTTGCCGGCGTCCAGAAAGGCCTTGTAATCCTGGCAGTAGGCCTCCATGGCCGCCTGCTCCGTCTCTGGCATCCGGTCATAGCCGTTTTTCCGATGAGAGAGCAGTTGTTCCTTCAACTGCTTGAATTCACTCTTTTCCATGAGCTTTTTCCTCCTTGATGCTCTCGATCAGCCGCGTAAAGAACCGCTTGGCCTCCTCTTCGAAGGCCTCTGCGCTCTCAGCGGCGTTGTTCAGCTCCAGATCACACCGCTCCCGGTAGTACTCATCCGGCTTCTGGGCGGAGATCCGCAGGCGGGCGTACTGCTCCGAGATTCCGTCCCGGGCCATGATGCGGCGGACCCGCAGCTCCAGCGGCGCCGTCACGGCAATGGTGCGGTCGCACATCTGGTCCAGGCCGCCCTCCAGCAGACTGATGGCGTCGATGGCCACCAGGCCGCCGGCGTTGTCGCTCAAACGGCGACGCAGCTCCGGCTCCATGTGGTGAAAAACGATACTGTTGAGCCGCTCCAGCCGCTCCTTGCTGGCAAACACCTCCTGCCCCAGCCGCTGGCGGTCCAGGCGGCCATCGGCGCCGAAGACGCCGGGGAATGCGTTTCCGATCTCCTGGCGCAGCTCCCGGTTGTTGTCCAGCATCTGGTGATACAGAGCGTCACAATCGATCACCTCTGCCCCCAGAGATTCCAGGGCCCGCAGAGCACTGGTCTTGCCTGCGCCGGTGCCGCCGGTCAGCCCCAGCACCACCGGTTCCGCCCCCGCCTCCAGTACGTGGAAGCCGGCGGCCTTCTTCAGCCGGTTGCCGATGGCAAGGCCCAGCCCGCGGTTGTCGGGGCACTGGGCGTAAATCTCGGTGACGGCAGAACCATCAAAGGAACGCAGGGCGTCAAAGACCCGCTGAGCCTGGGTCTGCTTGTCACTGGCAGATCCAAGCGTCTGAACCACCTGCTGGGGGAAGAGGTGGGCGTATTCGTCAAAGCAGATAACACCGGAGGTGGGGCCCACCCGCTGGACAATGATCTGGGCGGACTTCTCCGGCGCACCGGTAACTACTGTGACCGGCGCCTTTGGGGCGTAGTGGCGATACTTCATGCCGGGGGCCCGGGGCTTCTCCCCCTCCCCCAGCATACCGGTGACAGCCTTGTCCACCTCGATCTTACCGATCAGTCGCTCCAGCTCCTCCAGGGGCAGTCCGCCGGGCCGCAGCAGCCGGGGCGGGTCGCAGGTCAGGTCCAGGATGGTGGACTCCACCCCCACAGCGCAGGGGCCGCCGTCCACCACACCGGCAATCTTGCCGTCCATATCCTCCAGCACATCCTGGGCGGTGGTGCAACTGGGCCTGCCGGAAGTGTTGGCACTGGGGGCCGCGATGGGCACGCCCGCCTCCCGGATGATAGCCAGGGTCACAGGGTGGTTGGGACAGCGGACGCCCACGGTGTCCAGCCCGGCAGTGGTCTGGTCCGGGATAACGGGCTTGCGCTTCAAAATCATGGTCAGAGGGCCGGGCCAGAACTTCCTGGCCAGCACATACGCCAGGGGCGGCACGTCCTCACAGTACCGGGCCAGCCACTGCTGGCCGGTGACGTGGATGATGAGGGGGTTGTCCTGGGGGCGTCCCTTGGCCTCAAAGATACGCCGGACCGCCTCGGCGTCCAGGGCGTTGGCGCCCAGACCGTAGACCGTCTCCGTGGGGATGGCCAGAAGGCCTCCCTCCCGCAGGATCTTGGCCGCGGAGAAGATCTTGTCGTCAATGGCTTTCTGCTGTCCCTTGGTATCCCGCAAATCAAAGTATAATGTGTGCATACGCTTCGCCTCTATCTCTCTGAACTCCGGCGGCCGACCGCCTCCGGTCCTTTTGACACTTGGAGCGCCCGGCGGCTCACTCCGCCTGGGCCCCGCTTTGCAGCTTTTCCGCCCGGTCCGCGGTGACCAGGGCATCGATCAGTTCCTCCAGATCGCCGTCCATGACGGCGTCCAGCTTGTACAGTGTCAGGCCGATCCGGTGGTCCGTGACCCGCCCCTGGGGGAAGTTATAGGTCCGCACCCGCTGGCTGCGGTCTCCGCTGCCCACCTGGCTGCGGCGCTCCGCCGCGGTGGCCTCCGTCTGCTTCTGTCGCTCCAGGTCGTAAAGCCGGGAGCGCAAAACCTTCATGGCCTTATCCTTGTTCTTGTACTGGCTCCGCTCGTCCTGGCACTCCACCACCAGCCCCGTGGGCAGATGGGTGATACGGATGGCGGACTCGGTCTTGTTGACGTGCTGGCCACCAGCGCCGGAGGAGCGGTAGGTGTCGATCTGCAGGTCCTTGGGGTCGATGGCCACGTCCACCTCCTCCGCCTCCCGCAGCACCGCCACGGTGGCGGCGCTGGTCTGGATGCGACCACTGCTCTCCGTCACCGGTACTCGCTGGACCCGGTGGACACCAGACTCAAACTTCAGCCGGGACCAGACGCCCTCCCCGTCGATCAGCAGGCTGCACTCTTTGATACCGCCCAGCTCTGTGTCGCTGCGGCTCATGATCTCCGCTCTCCAGCCCCGGCGCTGGACATACATGGTGTACATCCGCAGCAGATCGGCGGCGAACAGCGCCGCCTCCTCTCCTCCGGTACCGGCCCGGATCTCCAGCAGCACACCCCGGTCATCATCGGGGTCCTTGGGCAGCAGCAGCACCCGCAGTGCCTCGCGGTCGCCCCCAGCCACTCCGGACAGCAGCCGCTCCAGCTCCGCCTGGGCAGCGGCCAGTTCCTCCTTCGCCATCTCCCGCAGCTCCGGGTCAGAGAGCATGGTCTCGGCCTCCGCCCGGTCCGCCTCGGCCCGGCACCAGGCCTGCCAGGCCTCCGCCACCGGTGCCAGCTCCTTCAGCTCCCGGCTGACGGCGCGCAGCCTGTCCGCGTCGCCGTAGACCGCCGGGTCTGCCATCTGGGCCTCCAGGTCCTCATACCGCAGGGCGATGGCCTTCACTTTTTCCAGCATGGAATCGCTCCTCTCCCGCAAATTACAGAAAAGGGCACCTCCTACTGCTCCGCCGACAGCAGCTCCCGAACCTGGCGGAGAAATTCCTCCTGCCAGAAGGCGCTGCCCACGTCCCCGCTGCGCAGGGACACCGCCGCCTGGTGGCCGACAGGTACATACTGGTCCATCTGGCGGTAGATCTCCTCATATTTGTTCCTGCTGCTGCGGGTAATCACATAGGCGGTCCGCCGCAGCTTGGCGCCGTGGGCCTTCAGAAAAGACCGCATAACGGAGCTGCACCGCCCCGCCCACACCGGCGTGCCGAGAATCACCAGCCGGTACTTGGGCAGACTCTGCTCCGTCTGAAAGGACAGCAGCGGCGCCGTGGTCTTGCGCATGGCGTCCCGCCCGCAGCGGATCCAACCCCGCAGGCCGCCCCGCTCCACGCCATCTTTCAGCTCCAGCAATTCTGCGTCCAGAGCCTGGGCGATCTCCTCCATGGCCTTCTTGGTGTTCCCCGTCCGGGAGTAATAGATACACAATACGTCCTTCATTGGTTCCTCCGTATGGAATTCTCAGTCAAAGAGGAAGCTCTTCACCATGGCGAAGGCCTCCCGCAGATAGTAGTTGATCTCCAGGTGAATCCAAGGCAGCTCTGCCGGGACACCCACAGCGTAACCGTAGCCATTCCGGGCCGCCAGCAACTTGGCCCGGGCGATGTGGAAATCATTGGTGACCACCGCCACCGTGTCAGCGGAGGGGTCCACGCCCGCCTCCTTTAACAGTTCCCGGGAAAAGGCGAAGTTCTCCGCTGTGTTGGAAGCGGCCTCCTCCAGGATCAGCCGGTCAGCGTCCACGCCGTGCTCGGTCAGATAGTCGTACATGCACGCCGCCTCCGTGATCTCCTCGCCGTAGCCCTGGCCGCCGGTCAGCACCGCCGGAATGTCCGGGTTGGCTGTCAAGTAGTCCGCCGCCGCATCCAGCCGGGTACGCAGGGATAAAGAGGGCTGGGTCCCGTTGACCCCGGCGCCCAGGACGATCACCGCATCGGCAGGCTCTTCGGGCGGTTCCTTTCCGCCCTCGTGCATCACACAAATCTCAATAATAGCCAACGGCACCAGCACCAACGCCAGTACCGCCCGGAAGGCAAGCTGGCACCACCAGCCTGTCCCCGACCGGCGGGCCCACCGCCGGAGATACACCTCCGCCAGCAGCACTGCCGCCAGGGCCAGCAGCAAAAAGCCGGAAAAGCGCATACCGAGAGGGCGAATCAAAATCAGCACCAGCCCCGGCAGTACCGGCAGTGCCGCCAGCCAGGGTATTGCCTGCCGGAGCCGCCGGCCCCGATAGGACGACACCACAGGCACCGGTCTGTGCTTAGCCCTCTGCCTCCTCACTGAGCTGCTCCCACCTTTCGTACAGAGCGTCCAGTTCTGTCTGGGCCGCCTCTTTCTCCTTCACCAGTTCGTTCAGCTTCTCATAGTCACAGGCGGCAGCTTCCATGTCCGCCTCCAGGGCGGCCATCCGCTCCTCCGCCTTGGCGATGTCCCGCTCACAGATGGTCAATTGCCGCCGGGCAGCCTGCTGGGCTTTGTTGCCCCGCTGGGGCCGTTCTGTAACGGGCTTTTCCTTCACAGGCTTTGGAGGTTCCTGTTTTTCCGCCTCCTCTTGTGCCTTCACCTGCCGGTATTGGGCAAAGCCCATGGGATAGTCGGTAATCGTACCGCCAGCCACCTCCCAGATGCGGGTGGCAAAGCGATTGATGAAGTAGCGGTCGTGGGAGACGAACAGCAGCGTGCCGTCGTAGGCCTCCACCGCCTCCTCGATCCACTCCCGGGAGTCGATATCCAGGTGGTTGGTGGGCTCGTCCAGAATCAGGAAGTTGATTTCGTCGTCCATCAGCATGCACAGCCGCAGGCGGCTCTGCTCTCCGCCGGAGAGGACGGACACAGGCTTGAGCACATCCTCGCCCCGGAAGTCGTAAGCCGCCAGCCGGTTTCTGGCCGACTGGGCGGAGAGGCCGCGCTTGGCGGCCATCATATTCTCCACCAGGTTCCAGTCCGGGTGGTCGAAGTGGATCACCTGGGGCAGATACGCCTCCTTCACCTGGGGACCAGTGCGGATGCGGCCGTCGTCGGGGTACAACTCCCCCACGATCATCTTGATCAGGGTGGTCTTGCCGGTTCCGTTGTCACCGATCAGGGCGATCCGCTCACCGCCCTCCACCCGAAGGGTGATGCCCTCAAAGAGGTGCTTGTCCCCGTAGCTCTTGGCCAGATTGCGGATGGACAGCACCTCATCCCCGTGGAACTCGGCGGCGTTGAAGCGGGCGTCCATCTTTTTGGCCTTGGTGGGCTTGGCGGTGGTCCGCATCCGCTCGATGCGCTTTTCCATGGAGATGGCCCGGCGGTAGGTCTTGTCCATGCCCTGGAAGGCCCACAGGCGCAATTGCTCCGCGGACTTTTCCAACTGGGCGATCTTGGCCTGCTCCTTTTCGTACTGTTTCATCCGCTCCTGGTAGCGGCGCTCCTTCTCCACAGCGTAAAAGCTGTAATTGCCGCTGTAAAACTCCGCCTTGCCGTCCTGGACCTCAATGACCCGGGTGACGATGCGGTCCAGGAAATAACGGTCGTGGGAGATGACCACCACCGCGCCCCGAAAGGAACGGATATACTCCTCCAGCCACTCGGTGGCGTGGAGGTCCAGATGGTTGGTGGGCTCGTCCAACAGCAGGATGTCGGTGTCCTCCAGAATCAGACGGCCCAGGTTCACCCGGGTCTTCTCCCCACCGGAAAGGCTGTCAAATAATTGTTCCCGCATTTCCCGGGAAATGGACAGTCCGTTTGCGATCTTGTTGACCGCCACATCCGTATCGTAACCGCCGAAGGCCTCGAACCGCTCACTGAGGGTCCCGTAACGCCTCAGCAGGGCTGGGTCGCTCTCCCCTGCCGCCATGCGGCTCTCCAGTTGGCGCATCTCCTCGCCCAAACTCTCCAGCCGGGAGAAGGCAGAACGCAGCACGTCCTCCACTGTGAAGCCCGCCGGATATACCGGGATCTGGGAGATCAGTCCCACCCGGCGGCCCTGGCCGATGGTAACGGTGCCCTCATCCGGCTCCAGTTCCCCGGTCAGAATCCGGAACAGGGTGGTCTTGCCGGCGCCGTTGCGGCCCAGCAAGCCCACCCGCTCTCCCTGGTCGATCTGAAAGGTCAGTCCGTCCAGGACATTGCGACCCACTTCAAAGGATTTTACCAGGCCGCTTACCTGTATCTCAATCATAGGCCTCCCGCAGCCGTTTCACAAGCTGGTCAAAGTGCATGGCGTGAGACGCCTTCACCAGCATGGCAGTGTTCTTCTCCAACTGGCATGTCAGCTCGTGAACAGCTTCCTCCTTGGTGGCGAAATGCACCGCAGTGCCACCACTCTGGGCGGCGCCGTCGGCGATCTTGGCGGCCTTCTCTCCGATGGCCGCCACGAAGTCGATGCCCAGCATGGCTGCCAGGGCACCCATATTGTAGTGGGCCTGGGCAGTCAGCTCGCCCAGCTCGCCCATGTCGCCCAGGACGGCCACCTTCCGGTCACACTCGGTCTTGGCCAGGATCTCCAGCGCTGCCGTGACGGACTGAGGATTGGCGTTGTAGCAGTCGTCCAGGATCATCCGGTTGCCCCGCAGCCGGATCACCCGCATCCGGGACCCGGCGGGTTCATAAGCGGCCACGCCCCGGACGATCTCCTCATGACTCAATCCCAGCTCCTCGGCGATGGCCACCGCCATGGACGCGGAGTAAGCCATATGCTCCCCGGGGGCCGGAACGGTCAGGGCATAGCGGTCCTTGGCAGTCGTGACGGTGCAGGTGATGCCCTCCACCCCATGGTCGACCAGCTCCGTGATCTGTACATCGCAGCCGGAAGACTGGCCGCAGCGTACCGTGCGGAAGGGCAGGTCCAGTCCCCGGAGCAGGGCATCGTCTCCATTCAGGACAGCCAACCCGTCTGGTCGCAGGTTCTCAAAAATCTCGCACTTGGCCTCCAGGATTCCCTGACGGCTGCCCAGGTTCTCAATGTGGGCGTCGCCAATGTTGGAGATCACGGCGATATCCGGCCGCACCATCTGGCCCAGGTACCGGATCTCGCCGAAGTGGTTCATGCCGGTCTCAATCACCGCCGCCTGATGCTCCGGCGTCAGGCCCAGCAGGGTCAGGGGGGTACCGATGTCATTGTTGTAATTCTCCGGCGTCTTCAGCACCCGGAGCTTCGCCCCCAGCGTGGCGGCGATCATCTCCTTGGTGGTGGTTTTCCCCACGGAGCCGGTGATCTGCACGAAGGGAATGGCGAACCGGTCCCGGTAAGCAGAGGCCAAAGCCCGCAGAGCCAGCCGAGTGTCCGCCACCCGGATGTAGAACTTATCGCTCCGGAGCGTTTTGGGCACCCGGGCGCACAGGCATCCGGCCGCCCCGGCCTCCAGGGCGGCGTCAATGAAGTCGTGGCCGTCGAACCGCTCCCCCACCCAGGGCAGGAACAGGCTCTCTCTGAGAACTTTGCGGCTGTCTGTGCACACGGCCCGCACCACCGGCACCTTGGGCCCGGGGTTGAGCCACACGCCATCCACGGCGGCGGCGATCTCCTGTACGGTCATGGGCTGCATCCTCTCACCCTCTTCTCTTGATCTGCAGGGACAAATCCACGATCTGCTGGCACAGTTGGTTGTAGCCGACGCCGACGGCGGCAGCCTCCTTGGGCACAAAGCTGGTGGGGGTCATACCCGGCAGGGAGTTGGCCTCCAGCACCCACAGTTTCCCCTTCTCATCCAGAATCATGTCAGTGCGGGAATAGACTTCCAGCCCCAGGCAGCGGTGGACCCGCAGGGCCAGCTCTCCGGCCGCCTCCATGACCGCCTGCGGCACCTGGGCCGGGCAGGTCTCCAGGGCGGCACCGGCCTGGTACTTGGCAGCGTAGTCAAACTCCTTCCCGGCGGGCACGGTCTCCACTGCCGGCAGCCACCGGTCTCCCAGTACCGCCACGGTCAGTTCCCGGCCGAAGATCCGCTCCTCCACCAGCACCTTGGCGCCGTAGCCCAGTACCTCTTCCAGCGCAGACCGCAGCTCATCCCGGTCCTCCGGTAAGTACACACCCAGGGACGAGCCGCCTCCGATGGTCTTGACCACACAGGGCATGGGCAGCTCCTCCGCCAGGCGCTCCGCCTCCCCGGCGCCGTACTCCAGCAGACGCCACTTGGGGGTGGGGATGTCCGCCGCGTCCATAAGCCGCTTGGCCATGGCCTTATCCATGGCAGCGGCAGAGGCCAGGTGGCCGGAACCGGTGTAGGGCACACCCATCAGATCCAGTGTAGCCTGGATGCGGCCATCCTCCCCGTCCATACCGTGGAGGCCCAGAAACACGATGTCCGCCGCGGCACACAGCTCCAATACATGGGGCCCAATGTGGCTGGGACCCTGGTCCGGGCGGCTGCGGCGCACTGCCTCCAGATCCGGGGCCTGAGAGCGGACGTGAACATCGGCGCACAGTCCGTCCGGTGCGTCAAACAGCGATTCCAGGTCTGCTGGGACCTCCTCCATTCCCAGGAACAAGTCCACCAGAATAGCCCTGTGGCCGTTTTCCCGCAGGGCCCGGCAGATGCCGGTACCCGAAACCAGGGACACCTCCCGCTCGGTGGAAATACCGCCAGCCAGCACAACAATTTTCATGGAATCCTCATATCCTTCCGCGGCAGTAGGGCAACAGCCCATACTGATAGCATTATACTATTAGAATGCTATTTAGTTTAGCACAAACCTCCTGTGAATACAACCGCAAAAAACGCCAGTTGGAACATATACCCAGCCCCTGCAATCCGTCTTTTTCCCCAGCCGAGCCGCTCTTCATCCAACGGCAAAAGGCCGCCCGATCGGGCGGCCCCAGCCTGTATATTCCTATCTCAGCCCAGCCAGTCCAGAAGGCCCTCCGGTTCCCCCTCCAGCAGTGTCCGGGCGGCGGAGAGCATCTGGGCAGCGTCGGCCCGGGTGACGGCACTGTCCAGACTTTCACTTCCGAAGCTACCGGCGGAGAGGACGCTGACGGCCTCCATGTTACCAACCGCCTGAGCGGCCCAGGAGGGTACTGCCTCCCGGTCGGCGTACCAGACCTCCAGTTCCACGTCCGCCACATCCAGCACCCGGTTCAAAACCGTGGCGGCCTCATTAAAGGTGATAGGGTCCTCCCCCTGGAAGGCGGCGCCGTCTGCCGTGGACACGCCCTGGACGATGCCGTCCGCCACACCGGCGGCGGCATAGGCCTTGGCCCAGGTGGGGATGGCCTCATCATCGCAGAAGCCGGTCATGGTCACATCGGTGACCTCACGGCCGGCGGTCTCCAGTACCATGGCCAGGAACTCTCCCCGGGTAACGGTCTTGTCGGGCTCAAAGTAATACTGGTCTCCGATCTTCACACCGGTGAACACCCCCGCCTCCGCCAGATTCTGGGCGGCTGCCGCGGCCGTGGAATCGGCGGTGTCGGCGTAGGTGACACCGGAGCGGGTCTTCTGAATCTCCACCTTCACGGTGGCGGGCTGGGATACCCGCCCGGCGGTATCCGTAGCGGTGTAGGTGAAGCTGTCGGAACCGGTAACGCCCTCGTCAGGGGTGTAGGTGAACCGGTCGCCCTGGATGACCACGGTGCCCTTCCGGGGCTGGTCCTCCACGGCGAAGGTCAGGGTCTCTCCCTCCTGTCCGGTGGCCAGAAGCTGGGCCTCATAGGGGATGCCCCGGTAGGTGGCGATCTCCAGGTCCCGGGCGGTGGGAGCGCCCTCCTCCGGCGCAGTCTCCTCCTTGCCCCAGCCGAACAGGGCCTGGGTACCGACGGTCAGAAGCAGAGCTGCCGCCAGGGCCATCACCGGTATGCGTTTGAACAAATGGGTCTTCAAGCTGATCGAACCTCCTGTATTCAAAGTGTGACGGTTCTAGTCTCCGCTTGAAGCGCCGGAAATATGCGCAGGGAAAAAACGCCGGAGAAACAATCAGTGGCCGGGGGGCCCCGGCCACTGTCGGATATTCCTTTCTCCTGTGTCTCATCGCTGCCGGCCTGGCCGCCACAGGGCCGGGGACCGCTTCTTGATACCGGACACCACACCCATAGCCATATACAGCGTCACCACCGAGGACCCACCGTAGCTGAAGAAGGGCAGGGTGACGCCGATGGTGGGCATAACGAACAGACACATGCCGATGTTGATGACGGTCTGGTAGATCAGCATGGCGGCCATGCCCACACAGACATAGCAGTGGAAGGGGGTCTGGGCGTTCTTTGCCACCAGCAGTACCCGGATGATAATGGCTGCCAGCAGGATGATCACCGCCAGGCAGCCCACCAGCCCCAGCTCCTCCCCGCAGACGGAGAACACAAAGTCCGTCCATCGGTTGGGCAGAGACTGGGGATACGTGCTCTGGGTCTGGGTGCCGTTCATGTAACCCTGACCGAAAAGGCCGCCGGAGCCGATGGCCATGAGACTGCGGGTCTGCTGCCAGCCCACGCCCAGGGAATCGTAGGAGTGGTCCACCAGGACCCGGAAGCGATCCATCATGTAGTCGGGGATCAGATCCAGCACCCAGGCTGCCGCGAAACCGGCCCCGCTCCCCAGGAACAGCAGGACAAACCACCGCAGGGCAAAGCCTGCGGCGAAGGCCATGCACAGGAAGATGAAGAAAAAGGTCAGGGCGTTGCCCATGTCTCCGGAGATCACCACATACCAGCCCATTAACGCCAAGGTATGGCCCGCCACCTGGACAGCGGAGGAAAAGGATTTCAGATCCCGCTTCTCCTCCCGCAGCCAGGCAAGCTGCTTGGCCAGCAGCAAGGTGAAGGTGATCTTCACCACCTCCGCCGGGCCGATCTGGAAGGGGATGCCGGGGAACTTCAGCCAGGCCTGGTTGCCGGTGCTGGCCTCTCCCACGCCCAGGGGGGTCCGCAGCAATCCGATGAACACCACATTGAACAGCACCAGCCACTTCCACTTCTTCAGCACGATCTCGATGTCCACCATGGACATCAGCACATACATGCAAAAGCCCAACAGCATGGCTATGCCCTGGACGCCCACATATCTCAGCATTTTGGTGGCAGGCTCCATATAGTGGGTGGCGCTGGCGATCAGCACCATGCCGAACACGGTGGCGGTGCAGCAAAGTCCCAGCAGGACCAGATCGGCCTGCTGGAAAAAGTCCGCCAGGATGGCTTTCAGTCGGTTTAGCATGGGGCATTTTCCTCGTTTCAGCGCAAAATTTGACACTTGGAGTATACCACAAACCGCCCGGAGTGTAAACGCCGCAAATTTCTTTTTACAGACCGTTCAAAATATGATATACTAAGTTGATTTTTGGGAGACACCCGTGAAAGGAGGCGGAGGCCATGGAATTCCTCACCCGCAGTGAGGCAGAGACCGAGGCCCTGGGGGCCCGGCTGGCCGCTGCTTTGAACCCCGGTGCGGTGGTGGCCTATCGGGGCGGCCTTGGTATGGGCAAAACCGCCTTCACCCGGGGCCTGGCCCGGGGCCTGGGCTACAAGGGCCGTGTCACCAGCCCCACCTTCACCATCGTCAATGAATACGAGGGCGGACGCCTGCCCCTGTTCCACTTTGACATGTACCGGCTGGAGGGAGCCGACGCTCTGTTCGACATCGGCTGGGAAGACTACCTGGACCGGGGCGGCGTGTGCGCCGTGGAGTGGAGCGAGCTGACAGAGGAGGCTCTGCCGCCGGAAACGGTATTCGTCACCATCGCCCGGAGCCCGGAGGGGGAAAACGCCCGGGTTATCACGATCGAAGGAGTGGAGCTGCCATGAAGATCCTGGCTCTGGAGACCTCCGCCAAGGCAGTCTCCGCCGCCGTAACGGAGGACGGAAAGGTCCTTTGCAGCGGCTATCAGGACACCGGCCTCACCCACAGCCGTACCCTGATGCCCATTGTGGAGGGAATTTTGAAAAACACCGGCCTAACGGTCCAGGACTGCGACGCCATTGCCGTGGCAGTTGGCCCCGGGTCCTTCACCGGCATCCGCATCGGCGTGGCCGCCGCCAAGGGGCTGGCTTTCGCCGCGGAGAAGCCCACGGTAGCGGTCTCCACGTTGGAAGCCATGGCCCGGAACGTGTCCCACATGGAGGGGCTGATCATCTGCGCCATGGACGCCCGGCGGAACCAGGTCTACAACGCCCTGTTCCGCTCCGACGGCTCCGGCGCCCCCCGCCGTCTGACGGAGGACCGGGCCATCTCCCTGCCGGATCTGGCGGAGGAGGTGGCAGCCATGGAGGGCCCCCGGATCGTTCTGGGAGACGGCGCGTCGTTGTGTCTGAAGGCTCTGGAGGATCAGAATATTTCCTGCCGTCTAGCGCCGCCCCAACTGGTCATGCAAAACGCCGTCTCCGTAGCTCTGTGCGCCGGGGAAGCCGCCCTCAGAGGCGGTCTGATCGACCCCCAGGCCCTGGCCCCGGTCTACCTGCGGCCGCCCCAGGCACTGCCCCTGCGGGACCGCCAATAATTCTGCATTCAATTTTTTGAGATAAAGGAGCACACGTATGAACGGGAAAGTACATGTAATGGACCACCCTCTGGTGGCACACAAGCTGACCATCCTGCGGGACAAGAACACCAGCGTCAAGGACTTCCGGGAGCTGGTCAGCGAGATCGGCATGCTGATCACCTATGAGGCCACCCGGGACCTGCCTCTGACGGAAAAAGAGGTGGAGACCCCCATCTGCAAGACCACAGCTCCGACCCTCAAGGGCAAGAAATTTGCCATCGTCCCCATCCTGCGGGCAGGCCTGGGCCTGGTAGATGGCGTGCTGCGGATGGTGCCCTCCGCCCGGGTGGGCCACATCGGCATGTACCGGGACGAGGAGACCCTGGAGCCCCATGTCTACTTCTGCAAAATGCCCAAGGACATTGCGGACCGGGATATACTGATCGTGGACCCCATGCTGGCCACCGGCGGCAGCGCCGAGGCCGCCATCGACGAGATGAAAAAGCGGGGCTGCAAGAATATCAAGCTGATGGTACTGCTGGCAGCACCGGAGGGCATTGAGCGGATTCAAAAGTCCCACCCGGACGTGGACATCTACTGCGGTGCCGTGGACGACCACCTGAACGAGCACGGCTATATCGTCCCCGGCCTGGGCGATGCCGGCGACCGGATCTTCGGCACGAAATAAGCACCGCTGTTCGCGGAGGAACGGAAAGGAGTGGGCCCCATGTCCGTATCCAAGCACGCCTTCAGCAAAAACAGATGGCAGACCGCGGTCTGTCTGGCGCTGATCCTCGCCGCCGCGCTGGTCATCGCCCGTTCCCTGAAATTCACGACCCCGGTGGACAGCACGCTCCCGGCGGTCCTGCTGGACGAGAGCCGGGAGGCCGGCGTACCCACGACCATGCGAATTCGGGGGGAACTGGTCCGCCAGTGGGGGGAGGACGACCGCTTCACCGGCTCCCTGGAGCTGGAGGACCAGCCCGCCACCGCCGCCGGTGAGACGAGCTATGTCACGCTGAGCATGTCCCCCTGGCCTTACGACATCCGGCTGAAGGAGGGCTCAGTCTATTACCATACGCTCACGGACCGTGAGGTCTTCGGCGAACTATACACCGACCGGAAGTACGAGCGGTTCTTCCTGTTCCCCTACCTGCAGACGCCCGGCGGGGAGGACGGGAAACGCATCCACTTCCCCGACTCCCCCATCTATGTGGCTCCGGCGTCGTCCGTGGACGAGGCACTGGCCCTGATGGAGCCCTACAGCGAAGGCCTGTGGCAATGACCCATCCCTTTTCAAAACCGAACTGAGGCCGTGCGGCGGAACGCTCCGCCGCGCGGCCTCTGCTTTCGTTCAGGTCTCCTTCCCAGCGTCACACCACATAAAAGTACACCGCCAAATAGTGGAACAGCGATCCCGCCAGGATCAACAGGTGAAACAGCTCATGGAACGTCCACTCCGCCGAGAGATTGGGCCGCTTGATGGCATAAAACACCGCCCCCACGGAGTAGCACACGCCGCCCAGGGCCACCAGGGTCAGGCATGGCTGGCCCAGACAGGCAAAGTCCTTGGCCAGGAACACCACCGCCCAGCCCATGATCAGATACACGGCGGTAGACAGCATCCGCGGCGCATTGATCCACAGCAGCTTCGCCAAGATACCGGCCACAGCCACCGCCCACATCACCATACAGAACCGCCTTCCCCGGGGCTGGGGCAGCAGCACCAGGCAGAAGGGCGTGTAGCTGCCGGCAATCAGTACATAGATCATGCCGTGGTCCATTTTCCGCAGCAGCTTTTTCACACCGCCGCTGGTGGTATCGCCGGGATAATAGTGGTAAATGGCGCTGGCGGCGTACAGAGCTACCATGGAAAGGCAGAAGCACAACGATGCTCCCAGCGCCACTCCTGTGGTCTGCTGCCACAGTCCCCGCAGCAGCATCCACAGCCCGCCGCCCAGAGCAGCCACCGCTCCGGCAGCGTGGGTCCAGCAACTAGCAGGGTCCTGGGCGTGATGAAAAAAGTTTCGCATGATCGGGTCTCTCCTATCTTGACCGGCAATATTGCCGTCCGCTCTTTGTTATACGATATCGAAAACTATATTACACCATTTCTATTTCTATTGCAAGCAGTTTATGCGGCATGTCCCAAAAACATGCGTAAAAATAAAAAGAGGGGGACGCTGTGCGTCCTCCTCTTTTTTCAATTCCAGCACTCCGTTTTGCCGGCGAGCCCCACGGATTCCGCCCGGAATTCCGGATTCCGGCCCGCATGGCGCTGAGCAGCGTAGTCCGCCAGGGCCAACCGTACCGGGCGGAACAGCAAAACGATCACCGGCAGGTTGATGAGCGCCATGACCCCCATCAGTACATCCGCCAGATTCCACACCAAGCTGATCTCCATACCGGCGCCCAGAAAAATCAGAATCATGGCGTCAATGCGGAAGAGAGCCATGAACTCCCTGGCGGGAATTTTCCCCACAATGTAGCTGAGGCAGTTGTCCACATAGTAGAGGTTGCCGATCAGGGTGGTAAAGGCAAAGAGTACCATGGCTACCGTAATGAACAGAGGCCCGGCGGCGCCGAACTGGCTCTGCAATGCCATCTGCACATAGGGCGCACCCTGAAGGGCCTTCTCCGGCGCTACGCCGGAACACAGCAGCATGAAGGCGGTGGCGGAGCAGATCAGCAGCGTGTCAATGAACACAGACAGCATCTGAACCAGTCCCTGCTTCACCGGGTGGCTCACATCGGCGGAGGCGGCGGCGTTCGGGGCGGAGCCTACGCCAGCCTCATTGGAGAAGAGCCCGCGCTTGATGCCATACATAACGGCGGAGCCGGTAAAACCGCCGAAAATAGCCTGAAAATCAAAGGCACCGGCAAAAATGGAGCCGAACACCTGGGGCAGCGTCCGCCAGTTCAGGACGATCACCACCGCCGCCACCAGCACATACAGTCCACCCATGAAGGGCACCAGAGTGGAGGTGAAGCGGAGGATGCGCTTTCCACCGCCCATGACGCAGTATCCCACCAGTACCGCCAGCACAGCGCCGATGACCCAGGGGGTGACAGCGGGGTCATAGAAGCTGTAGGCGGAGAAGGTGGACTGAAGGTTATAGGAAGCCAGCATGTTGAAGCCGCCGGCATAGGTCAGTACCAGGGCCACAGCAAATACCACCGCCAGAGGACGGCTGTGAAGAGCCGCCTCGATATAGTAGGCGGGGCCGCCATAGCAACTGCCATCGGGAGCCCGGCGCTTGTAGATCTGGGCCAGGGTGGACTCCACAAAGGCGGAGGCCCCGCCGATCAGGGCGATGACCCACATCCAGAATACTGCCCCGGCGCCGCCGCAGCAGATCGCCGTGGAGATGCCCACGATATTGCCGGTGCCTACCCGGGAGGCGGTGGAGACCATCAGGGCCTGGAAGGAGGACACGGCGCCGGCCTCCCTGGGCCGCTCCCCCACTACCCGGATGGACTCGACAAACAGCCGGAGCTGAACAAACCGAGTTCTAAGGGTAAAGTATAATCCCGCCGCAATCAACAAGATCACCAAAATATACGTATAGAGCCAATCGCTCAGTGTACCGATGAACGTTCCCAGCATGTGTCAATTCTCAGTCCTTTTTTGGCAGATTCGTCTTCCAGAATACCAGAATACCCCGGTTTTTGTCAATTTATATTTTATGACATGCAAAAAAGCGGAGCGGGGACTGGAAACCGGTCCCCGCTCCTGTCTGGTTTTTATCCGATCAAGGTCCCCGTTTCCGGGTCGAAGGTCAGACGGCTGGTGCCGCCGTCCGCGGTCTCGCATTTTACCGTCAACTTGCCGTCCTCCCGCCAGGAGATACCGGTGATGACCGTCTCCGGGCCATCCCAATCCGCCAGGTCATAGCTGTTGCCCCCGGAACCTTCTCCTGGCTTCTGCCAACTCACGGAAAATGCCGTTGGCTCTTCTGTCAGGCAAACACACCAGATGCCGTCGGTGGACCAGAGCTTGTATCGGGTGAGATTGCCCGCCAGGCGGTCCTCCGTCATGGCCTCCACGTCGGCCACCCACTCCTTCCCCTGGAGCGGCGGCACCAGGAACACCCGCTGGTCGCCGTACCGCTCCCCGGCATCCCAGTCAGCACCATCAGAGAGATAGATGTCCGTGCCGTCGGTAACAAGATAAGACAACCGCCGCTCCGTTACTTCCTCGCCGCCGCTGCGCATCCGCCAGAGGAAGCTGTCGTCCTCATAGATCACATCGATCACCATGGGAATCCCCTCCCCATGGGCCTGCACCGTCCGCAACTGGCAGGGGGCCTCCAGGGCTACCTTCTCCAGGAACTCCCCCACCGCCTGGGTGTTCTCCGCTCCGGCGTCGGTGAAGATCACCGCCCCGGTGCCGGCGGCGTCAGCGGCACCGTACCGCTCCGGCAGATCCTCCAGAGGACCGAAACCGTAGGGGTTCTGCGCCGTATAGATACTCTCCCCAAGGGTGAACTCCGCGGTCAGCATCGCGCCGTCCACCTCCTTCACCAGCCGGTACTCCCCGGCCTCCGGTGTTTCCTCGTAGAGCCAGAAGCCGCAGGACAGTGCCATGGTCCCGCCGGGCTCCAGGGTATAGCCAATGTCATCCCAGCCCACATTGTCCTTCATGGTCAGGTCCACCCAGTCGTCTCCGTCCCTGCGCTGGATAGCATAGGGGGTGCCGAACACTCCCGTCGTCTGGTCTGTGTTGTTGTAAATAAAATAGGTATAGCTGGTTAGAGAGGGGTCATAGACCTCGTGCTCCAACTCCATAGTTAGCCCCTCCGGAGCCGGGTCCAGCGCCTCCTCCTGGACGGTCTGTTCCGTTTGCGGCACTTCCTCCTCTGCCGTCTCCTGCTCCCCGCCGCCGGCGCAGCCGGTCAGCAGCAGTCCCGCCGCCAGCAGCCATGCCCATCCTCTCTTCATGGGGTCCACCTCCTGTTTTTTCTATGGATATAGACGAAGTCCTTCGGAAATAGTTCCAGGGTTTTCCGGCAATCTACACAAAATATGCCTAAAAAATTTTTAGCTTGCCTTCTTGCATTTTAGCCTGTTCTCCGGTAAAATACAAGCATAAGGGAAGAATGATAGCTGCAACGAAGTGCTGCGCGCACGGGCTGACACCTATCATTCCGTTTTTTTGATAGGTGTTTCGACCCGGGACGGGATCGAAGCGCCTTTTTCTTTTGCATGTTTCGCTTTTGACCGTGGGAAATTTGAAGGAGGTACCAGTTTATGATCTTACTGGCAAACGGCAAAGTCATCACCAGAGACCCCAATGGCACCGGTTACTACCCTGACGGCGGCGTAGTCACCGACGGCGGCAAAATCGTGGAGGTCGGCACCACTGCCGATCTGAAGGCCAAATACCCCCAGGCGGAATTCGTGGACGCCAGGGGCGGCGTCATCATGCCGGGCCTGATCAACGCCCACACCCACATCTACTCTGCTCTGGCCCGGGGCCTCAGCATCAACGGCTACAACCCCACCAACTTCTACGAGGTGCTGGACGGCCAGTGGTGGTATATCGACCGAAATCTGGACCTGGAGGCTACCCGCGCTTCCGCTCAGGCCCTGGTGATCGACTCCATCAAGCAGGGTGTTACCACCATCTTCGATCACCATGCCTCCTTCTGCGAAATTCCTGGCTCCCTCATGAAGATCGCCGAGGTCACGAAAGAGTTCGGCATGCGGGCCTGCCTGTGCTACGAGGTCAGCGACCGGGACGGCGAGGAGAAATCCATCCAGTCCGTCCAGGAAAATAAGGACTTCATCGACTACTGCGAGAAGAATCCCTCTGACATGCTCAAGGCCATGTTCGGCGGCCACGCCCTGTTCACCATCTCCGACAAGACCTTTGACCGGATGGTGGCGGCCAACAATGGCCGGGTGGGCTACCACATCCATGTGTCCGAGGGCATGAACGACGTGTACGACAGCCTCCAGAACTATGGCCGCCGTCCCGTCCAGCGGCTCCAGGACCACGACATTCTGGGCCCCAAGACCATTCTGGGCCACTGCATCCACGTGAACACCGCCGAGATGGACATCATCAAGGCCACCGACACCATGTGCGTCAACAACCCCGAGTCCAACATGGGCAACGCCGTGGGCTGCTCCCCCATCCTGCAGCTCTACAAGAAGGGCATTTTGGTGGGCCTTGGCACCGACGCCTACACCAACGACATGCTGGAGAGCATCAAGGTGGCCCTGATCATCCAGCGGCACAATGCCTGCATGCCCAACGTGGGCTGGTGTGAGGTGACTGACATGCTCTTCAAGAACAATGCCAAGATGGCGGAGCGGACCGGCTTCCCCACCCTGGGCGTGCTGGCCCCCGGCGCGGCAGCGGACGTGATCGTCATGGACTACAAGCCCTTCACTCCCTTCTCCGATGCCAACATCGACGGCCACATGCTCTTCGGCATGACCGGCCGCCAGTGCCAGACCACCATGATCAACGGCAAGATCCTGATGAAAGATCGCGTCCTCACCGAGATCGACGAGGAGGCCGTCAACGCCCATATTCTGGAGAGCAGCAAACGCCTGTGGGGCAAGCTGAACCACTGCACCTATTAAAAAGCCACAAAGCCACATCCGCAAGGAGTATTTTGAGGAGGAAAAAGCGTATGTCTGAACTGATGATCCCCATTCCCTTCCGGGAATTGATGACCTGGGTCACTACCGAATATCAAAAAGAGGGCTCCGTCTTCGGCGTCCACCGGGCCTACAAGGCGGGTGTGAAAAAGCTGCCCATCTTCGGCGAGACCATCGAGACCCCCTTCGGCCCCGCCGCCGGCCCCAACACCCAGTTGGCGCAGAACATCATCGCCAGCTACTTTGCCGGTGCCCGGTTCTTTGAGCTGAAGACCGTCCAGAAGATGGACGGCGCGGAGCTGTCCGCCTGCGTCAACCGTCCCTGCATCCTGGCGGAGGACGAGTGCTACAACTGCGAGTGGTCCACGGAGCTGTATGTCCCCCAGGCCTTTGAGGAGTATGTGAAGGCCTGGTGCGCCTGCAAGATCATGGCAAAAGTCTATGGTCTGGGCGACCCTGACGGGTTCGTGTTCAACATGTCCGTGGGCTACGACCTGGCGGGCATCCAGGGCGAGAAGGTCAACACCTTCCTGGACGGCATGGTGGACGCCTCCAAGACTCCCATCTTCCAGGAGTGCATCGCCGTGCTGAAGGAATTCTTCCCCGGCGAGAGTGATTATATCGACACCATCACGCCCCATGTCTCCGGTTCCGTCACCGTCTCCACCCTCCACGGCTGCCCGCCGGACGAGATCGAGCGGATCGCCAGCTACCTGATCGAGAAGAAGCACCTGCACACCTTCGTTAAGTGCAATCCCACCATTCTGGGCTATGAGACCGCCCGGTCTATCCTGGACTCCATGGGCTACGACTACATCGCCTTCGATGACCACCACTTCAAGGAGGACCTGCAATACTGCGACGCGGTGCCCATGTTCCACCGCCTCCAGGCCCTGGCGGACGCCCACGGTCTGGAATTCGGCCTGAAGCTGTCCAACACCTTCCCCGTGGACGTGAAGGCCGGGGAGCTGCCCAGCGAGGAGATGTACATGGCGGGCAAGTCGTTGTTCCCGCTGACCACCACCATGGCCGCCATGATGGCCAAGGAGTTCGGCGGCAAGCTGCGCCTGAGCTACGCCGGCGGCGCCGACGCCTTCAACATCGATAAGCTGTTTGCCTGCGGCATCTGGCCCATCACCATGGCCACCACGGAGCTCAAGCCCGGCGGCTACCAGCGCTTCACCCAGATCGGCGATAAGCTGGACGCTCTGGACTTCAAGCCCTTCACCGGCGTGGATGTGACCGCCATCGAGGCGTTGAGCCTAGCAGCCCGGTCCGACAAGTACCATGTGAAGGCCATCAAGCCCCTGCCCCGCCGCAAGCTCTATGAGAAGGTGCCCCTGATCGACTGCTTCACCGCTCCCTGCAAGGGCGGCTGCCCCATTCAGCAGGACATCCCTGAGTATATCGAGCTGTGCCGCAAGGGTGAGTACGCCTCCGCCCTGCGCCTCATCACCGAAAAGAACCCCCTGCCCTTCATCACCGGCACCATCTGCGCCCACAACTGCATGACCAAGTGCATGCGCAACTACTATGACCAGCCGGTCAACATCCGGGCCACCAAGCTGGTGGCCGCCGAAAAGGGCTATGACGCCTACATGGCCAAGATCAAGGCTCCGACTCCCGCCGACACCAAAGCTAAGGTCGCCGTGATCGGCGGAGGCCCCACCGGTATGTCCGCCGCCTACTTCCTGGGCCGGGCCGGCATTCCCGTCACGATCTTCGAGCGGGAAAACTGCCTGGGCGGTGTGGTCCGTCAGGTCATTCCCGCCTGGCGTATCTCTGACGAGGCCATCGACAAGGATGTGTCTCTGATGTTCAAGATGGGCGTGGAAGTGAAGCTGAACACCGAGGCTCCCTCCGTCACCGAGCTGAAGACCATGGGCTACACCCACATCTTCTTCGCCGTGGGCGCCTGGAAGGCTGGCAAGCTGGACATTCCCGGCAACGTGGTGCCTGTCATCGGCTGGCTGAAGGACATGAAGGCCGGCAAGGAAGTACCTCTGGGCCATGTGGCCGTGGTCGGCGGCGGCAACACCGCCATGGACGCCGCCCGGGCCGCCCTGCGGGCCGGTGCCGCTTCCTCCACGCTGGTCTACCGCCGCACCAAGAAGTACATGCCCGCCGACGCCGAGGAGCTGGAGCTGGCCATCGCGGACGGCGTGCAGTTCCTGGAGCTGGTGGCCCCTGTGAAGCAGGGCGACGGCAAGCTGGTGTGCGAGAAGATGAAGCTGGGCGATCCCGACGAGAAGGGCCGCCGCAAGCCCGTCCCCACCGGCGAGATGGTGGAGATCCCCTGCGACACCGTGATCTCCGCCGTGGGGGAGAAGGTAGAGAGCGACCTCTTCACCAAGAACGGCATCAACGTGGACACCAAGGGCATCCCGGACTTCAAGACCAACATCGACGGCGTGTATGCCGGCGGCGACGCCATGCGTGGCCCCGCCACCGTGGTGGAAGGTATCGCCGACGCCACTGCCTTCGCCAAGGCCGTCATCGGCGAAGCTCACACCTTCTCCATTCCCGCCAAGGCCGTAGCCACCCGAGCCGAGGCCATCGCCAAGAAGGGCATCCTGTGCGAGTCCGCCAAGTGCGAGGGCGACCGGTGCCTGACCTGCAACGTGGTGTGCCAGGTCTGCGCCGACGTGTGCCCCAACCGGGCCAACGTGGTCATCGAGCTGCCTGACGGCCGCCACCAGATCCTCCACGTGGACCGGATGTGCAACGAGTGCGGCAACTGCGCCATCTTCTGTCCCTACGACTCCGCCCCCTACCGGGATAAGTTCACCCTGTTCCATGACCAAGCCGGCTTCGATGAGAGCGTGAACAACTCCGGCTTCCTGCCTCTGGGCGGGCGCAAGGTCCTGGTCCGGCTGGAGGGCAAGGTATTCGAGGCCGATCTGGACGGTAAGAATGATCTCCCCGCCGACATCGAGGTGTTCATCCTCACCGTGCTGGCCAAGTATAATTATCTTCTCGGTTGATGACCGCAGAAAATCCGGGTATCAAGCATATCGCCCTCTTTATGCCGGCAGCGCAAAAGTACCCTACTGTATGACTGTATGCAATATCTTTAAGGGGAGTGGCGCACGTAAGTGTGCCACTCCCCTTTTTTATCTTTGTGGTTTTATTGGGACCTCGCCACGCAGAAGGAATGTAATTTACGCGGCACACCAGGCTTTCCTAAACACCGCATGGGCACCGCTCTGTTTGCCTTTATCATATAACTCCGCCCTACTCTTCCCGCTCCCCGCTGGCCACGATTTCCGCCATTTTTTGGCCTGACGTCTATGTTGTTTATCCGGATATAGGAAAGCACCCCCTGTATGAAAAAAACCATACAGAGGGTGCTCTGTTTGCTCCTATACGGTATCAGCGGCGGTTGGACCGGCGCCAGATCTTCTGGGCCTCCGCCGCGGCGATCA
>URXS01000005.1 GCA_900551885.1 uncultured Oscillibacter sp. | reverse complement strand
AAGGCTCTGATGCACCTTGCTTTCGCTGCCGAAGCCGCAGAACTTAGTGCAGTATACGGTGACTATGGGGGAAGATTTTACAACAGCCTTGAATCCTCAGCTGAAAAATTTTTGAATTATGCGAAACTGCATCCGGATTTCTTCAGCCTCCACGAAACAGAATTCGAAAACCTCATATCTACTGCCGATCCTCTGGGGTATGGCGTATCAGATGATCTGGGATATATGATGGAAAACGTTCGCATAGAACTCGGGTATTATGATGATCCAGATGGGGACAAGTGATGACTGCAATTAGCGTTGAGGGTTAAAAAACTCAGGAAGTTAAGGTGGATGCAAATTAACTTAAACTAACTGTTTTAACTGAATAAACCTGCAAAGTGCTGTCTTTTCATTCGCTACAAATGAGCCGCAGTCATGATGTAATTTTCGGTGGTGTAATCCACCCTTTATAAATTACATCATGGTTGGAGATGGAATTGCTCTCGCCCTGTAACTCATCATCGCGGCTCAAACGCTCATACAGAGGGGTGATTTTCTCGTTTCTCATGGCTGTACCTCCTGAAATGAAAATGCTCTAAGCGACTGCTTCACTAACCATGACAAAAACCATGATTAAGAAGTCACTTAGAGCATACATCTCCCGCCGCCATCTTAAATTTTTTATACTGCCTTGCCGCAAAGTGGTCGGGATTGCGCTGTTCCAACTGTTCAAACAGCAGGTCAACCGCTGATTTAAAGTTTTCGTCGTCCTCCCGGCACTCGCAGGCGTTGAGCATATCCAGCAGGGTATTCATGTTGCGCTCCTCGGCTGGGGCTTCATAGTAGATATAAGCGATCAGTGCCTGATACAGCAGAGCTTCCGCTTTCTCCCAGAATCCGTCCCCGCCTTTGGCTTCTCCCTGGGTATTGGTCATAATAACCGTGACAAGAGTGAGAATGTCCGTTTCGCTATGGAGATAGACAAAGGGGTTGTAGTGCATGGAGCAGGAAAAATCAATGGTGTTTAAAACCTTGATTTTATACCCGCCACGCACCAGCGCCCGCCCGACTTCCTCAATGACCGTGCCTTTGGGATCGGAGCAGACATACGATGCGTTCATCTGGAGAAGATTGGGCTTGATGTGGTAGCGGGTCTTTCCCGAACCACTCCCACCAATGACCAGCACATTCAGATTGACGTTTCTCTTTTCGGGGTCTGCAATTTTTCCCAGCGTCAGACGTTCCGTTTCGGACAGCAGGATATTCTGCGAAAAATCCGGGTCGATGAACGGCTCAATATCTTTTGCATTTCCCCATCGGGCAGTCCCATACTCCGCACCACGCCGGTATTTCCGGGCATTCTTGGATTTCTGGTATACGATAAACCACAGCAGAGCGCCGCAGGCAGCCCCCACCAGCAGGTCAAACGGATGCAGGCTGGGCAGGGGATTGGTAAAGGCTTCCCCGATTTTGAGGAACGCCCCAAAAATCCGATCCAGCACATCGCCGCCGGATGCCATGCGGTACGCCTGCCCCAGCTTGGTAGCCATCAGGCCGACCAGGATATACGGCAAAGCCGCTTTTAGCAGCTTGGAAGTATTGATTTTTGGCAATTTCTTCATCTGTCCACCTCCTGGCTCTTGTTCCGGGAGAGGGATTTTGCCATATCCTTGACCACTTCCTGGAGTTTGGAAAGCTGCTTGCGGATGGACGGCTTCTCCTTGGACTGGCTTTTCACGACTTTACCGGAATATTCCCGGAATGCCGCCGTCAGTGCGTCGGCATCTTTACTCTTGAAAAAGACCAGATACCGGGGCGGCTGTGTAGAAACATCCTTTTTGAGAGCAAAGTCAATGCCGTATTTCCGGGCAACTTTCTCAAAAGACTTGATGTTGCCGTCCGTGATTTCGATGTTGCTGACCCCAACTCCCTGCCGGACAAGGTGTTTCACACTCTGTTTGCCCTTGTAGACCTTGGGATTTTTCTGCTTTTTCTCCATTTCCGCAAGGGCTTTCAGGAGTGCGGCTTTCAGCACATTGGCAGTCAGCTTGGTGGCTTTGATACTAATCGCCACCGATTTGTTTTCAACTTCTTCCTGCAAACCTCATCACTCCTTTCTCTGGCAGGAATGCTGAAAAAGGAAATGGTCTAAGGCGGAACCACCAGCCGGTGCAGCAGAAACAGCGTCAACCGGTACAGGTAATCAGGCATCAGCCCTCCACCTCGTTTTCTCCCTGAGCATGGATTTTCAGAATGCCATCCAGGGTAGTGGCGGTAATGCCCAGCCGCTGTGCCACGGCAATATCGTTTTTAACGGACTCGTCAACTTCGTCCCCGCAGACGATCAGCACATGGCTCCGGCGCAGAAGTTCACGCCCAATGTCAATGCCGTCCTTGTGTTCGGCAGGAATGGAATCACGCAGGAAATGGGGAAGATAGAGAACCGGGCAGATCGGGGTAAACCCGGCTTCATAGACTTTGCGGCAGTACACCGCCGCCTGGTCAATGACGGTAAACTCGCCGCCTTTCCAGACGGCTGTAATGTAGGCAAATGGCTTTTTCATGGGGAAGCTCCTTTCTCCGGCTGTGCCGGGTAGCAAACGAGCAACCCCGTGTCAAGAATGAAAATGAACGCACACCGTGCGTTCTTGACACAGTGCTGCTCATTTGCATTTTTGCAGTTAAGGGGGCTGGCCAGGAACTGGCGCAGCCGCCCATAGGTGATTATGAAAAAAGCAGTTACCCACCGCCGTAAAGGTCATGGTTGACCAAAGCTGTGTAGTAACTGCTGATAGTGGTAGGGGCATTATACAAGGCGGTAAGCAGATACGCCCGGATGTTTCGGACTTTGGTGGTGTTAGATTTCAAACTGCTCACCACATAGCTGATATGCTCTGAATTGAGTTTTAGCAGGCGGCTCTTTACGACCTCTAAAGGAAAATCCTGACCGCCTATGCGGATCATGGGCTTTGTGCTGCATACCGTGTCCACCATGATGTCAACAATCTCGTCCAGAATGTCGGCATCATAGCCGAGCTGCCTGCGAGTGATCTCGTACTCAATATTCTCCATGATAATCTGACGATAGACACGCATCGTATCCATCGCATCTGCCGCAGGCGATTTATCTTCCGGCAGCCCCCTGACCGGATAGATAGATGGTTCAGTATCACTCAATTCAGTATCTTTTATCTCAGTATTATTAGAGGCCGTTTTTTGGAAGTCTTGACTTCCAGATTGCGGAACTTTAGACTTCCGTTTTTCGGAAGTCAAGACTTCCGCATTCCGAACAAAGTTCTTAACGTAGATTTTTGTCGGCTTTCCCTGGCCTTGCTTTTTGCGCTCGATCAAGCCCGCCTTATCCAGTTCCCCAAAAAGGGAAACGGCTTTGGTATGCCCGCAGCACAGATATTCCAAAGCATCCTCCAGGGTAAAGAAAATGAATACCCGGTTGTATTCGTCCAGCCAGCCATTCCGAACTGACAGCCCCATACGGTCAAGCATAAGCCCGTACAGGATTTTGGCGTCGGAAGATATGCGCCGGTAGCTGGGGTCAGTGAACAGCACTTTGGGTATCCGGTAAAAAGTGAACTGTTCCGCTTCATCTCCGTAGAAGTAGTCCAGCATGGCAAGGTCTGGCATGAATGACACCTCCCTCCTAAGAAATTCTAAATGCTTAAAACAAAAGGTGCTGCCCGAAAGCAACACCTTTTAAATCTGAAACTGGCATCTCTATTCTGTTTTTCTATGGAATCATCTGGAAATGCTTGAGCGCATCCATAATCGCCGCTTCTTTCTCCGGCGGGCACTTCGGCACTTTGGCATCTTCTTTTTTTGACTGGTTATAGTTCTTTCTCTCGATAATGCCACATTTCCGTTTTATTTGGGCGATATAAAGCTGACTGACTTTAAAGCCGAATTTTTCAAGTACATAAGCCTTGATTTCATCGTAAGTGGCTTTACTCTCCGCTGCCGTCAAATCCAACTCATCCATCGTGATTTCCACCTCAATATGATGCTTGACATTTAGTTTGGACAATAAACATACCGTCTCCACGTGCCGGGTACCGGGGAACATGTCCACGGCGCAGGCCCGGCGGAGGATATAGCCGGAGGCGGCAAACAGCTTCACGTCCCGGCCCAGGGTGGCCGGGTCGCAGGACACATATACCACCCGGTCCGGACCCATGGCCGCCACGGAGGCAATGACTTCCGGCGCCAGGCCCTTCCGGGGCGGGTCCACGGTGACCACATCGGGCCGCAGGCCCTCGGATTCCAGCTTGGCGGCCACATCGGCGGCGTCGCCGCAGAAAAACGCGGCGTTTTTGATGCCGTTGCGGGCCGCGTTTTCCTCCGCGTCACGGATGGCGGCAGGCACGATCTCCGCGCCAATGACCCGCTGGGCGGAACCGGCCATGCACAGCGTGATGGTGCCGATGCCGCAGTACAGGTCCAGCACCGTCTCCTTTCCTGTCAGGGCGGCAAACTCCAGGGCCTTGCCGTAGAGGACCTCGGTCTGGGCCGGGTTCACCTGGTAAAACGACGGCACCGACAGCTTGAAAGTCAATCCCCGCAATGTGTCCATCAGGAAGTCCTGGCCCCAAACGGTGCGGTACCGGTCTCCCAGGACCACGTTGCCCTTGCGGGTATTGGAGTTGATCAGCACACCCACGGTGCCCGGTGCCGCCGCCCGGACCAGCGCTGCCAGCTCCGGCTCCCGGGGCACCCCTTTGCCATTGACCACCAGGCAGCACAGGCTCTCCCCCTTCCGGTTCACCCGGACATAGACGTGGCGCACCAGGCCCTTGCCGGAGGTCTCGTCATAGGCGGAGATCTTGTAGCGGCGCATCCAGGTGCGAACAGCGGCGGCCGTCCGGTCCGCGGCCTCTGGCTGGATCAGGCACCGTTCCACCGGCACCACCTTGTGGCTGCGCGCCTGGAAGAAGCCGATGGCACCGTCAGCGCCCACCGGGTACTGGCTTTTGTTGCGGTAGTGGGTGGGGTCTTTCGCGCCCAGAATGTCCTCCACCTCCACGTCGGACCCGCCTAAGCGGGTCAGGGCATCCTGGACCCGCTGACGTTTGGCCCACAGTTCTTCCGGATAGGTCAGATGCTGAAAGTCACAGCCGCCGCAGCGGCCGTAGTAGGGACACTCCGGCTCCGCCCGCTCGGGAGAGGGCTTATGGATTTTGACGATCCGCCCCGCCGCCGCGGTCTTCATCACCTTGGTGATCTTCAAATCCACCCTCTCGCCCCGGACAGCTCCGGGGACGAACACTACCGCCCCGTCCAGACGGACGATGCCCAGGCCCTCACTGGAGTAGCCCTCCACGGTGCCGGTGTAGCTTTGATCTTGACGCAGTTTTTCCATAGGGAAACCTCATTTTCTCACCCCGGTGGGGGTGGGGTATTCGGGATATTTTTAGTTGGAGATATCCATGGGCAAGCCGGTGGGGGACATGGGGCAGCTACATCCACACCAGGACATCGTTCCATAGGACGATACCGGATACCATCCGGGGCCAACCGTTCCTGATCCGTTGGATAGAAGCCCAGACGGCGGTAGATCTCCACAGCGTAAGGAGCTGCATTGACCGTCAGGGTCGCATCCTGACGCTCCTCCAGCAGCCGCTTCAACAGCGCCCGGCCCACGCCCCGGCGATGATAGGCCGGGTCCACGAAGAACAGTGCCACGTGGTTTCCCTCTGCCGCCAGAACGCCCGTCAGCTCCATCCCGTCAAAGGCGCCCAGCACCGTCAGGGCCTGCACCGCCTTCTCATCGTCAATATAGGACCGGAAGGCCGCCACGCCCTCCGGTGGGTAATCCGGTGCCTCGAATTGCAGAAACACCTGCCAGCAAAGGGCCATAGCCGCCGGCTTTTCCTTTTCATTCAACATCCGCAGTTCCATGGGGCACCTCCTTTCCGCTGACTATTGCGGCCCGGCGCAGGGCCGGGCCGCAGTCAAAGCTATTTAGGTCCGCCGTTTGTTATGCTTCCTCTCCGAAACTGGCAAACAGAGTCGTCTCCGCCGACTGGGGAATCAGGCCCAGCAGGCGGTACTCCACCCTCACCTGCCACGATCCGGCGTTCTCCGTCAAAGGCTGCTCCACCAGCACCAGCGCGCCAAGCTCCCGGCTAGAGGCCGGAAACGCCGCCGGCAGCTCCTTCAGATCCGCATCGGCATACTCCGCCAGCAGTGCCTGTCGGTCCTGGTAGATCCCAGCGCCGGGCCAAACGTTCGTGGTGGCCAGATCGTACACCAGGCTGTCCGGCTGCTTCTCCAGAGGATGGCCGTCCAGATCGCAGACCGTGATGTTCGCAATGGTATAGGGCAGCATCCATTCCAGGGGACCTCGATTGTTCCACCAGATGTTGACCGAGCCCAGCAGGCAGGGCTCCCCTGCCTGACATTCCGCGTTGAAGTTCGCCACGCCCTCCGCCGTGTAGCCGGAGGGGCCGGTGAGCGTCATGCGGGGCCAGGTATAGGCCGTCCCGGCGGCCAGCAGCAGGACCACCACCAGCGCAGCGATGAGGGCCCGCTGCTTCCCGTGCTTCTCCATAACGGTTCCTTTCTCCTGTGCTTATGCCTCCCACTTCTCCAGCAACTGGCGGAGCTGGTCGGCAAAGCGGGCCAGGGACTTGTTGTCCCGTCCCTTGGAACGCTTGATGGACTCCATAAGCAAATTGCCCACAGCCACCAGCCGCTCGTAAGCCGCGCTGGCCCGGGCGCCGCCGGTGGTCGTCTTGGTCTTCCGCTCCGGCAGATAGCCTCTGTCCACAATGGCGTCGGCAATCAGGTCGTAGACCTCCGTATACTGGGGCGCGTGGGCAGTGAAGCCCAAGGCCTCCACGCTCTTGGCAAAGTAGGGTGCCACCTCCCGGTCCCCGTGGACGACAAACACGTGCTGGGGCTTGGGAGACTGGATGGACTGAATCCAGGCCAGCAGATGATCCCGGTCGGCGTGGGAGGAGAGGCCCTGGAAGTTGACAATCTTGGCGTGGACGGCGATCTCCTCGCCGAAAAGCCGGACACTCTTAGTGCCCTCCAGCAGGCTGCGGCCCAGGGTGCCCTCCCCCTGGAAGCCCACGAACACCACAGTGCACTCCGGCCGCCAGAGGTTGTGCTTCAGGTGGTGGCGAATGCGGCCCGCGTCACACATGCCGGAGGCGGAGATGATGACCTTGGGGGTGGGGTCCACGTTCAGCGCCTTGGACTCCTCACTGGTCTCCGTCATCCGCAGGTTGGTGAAGTTGAACATGTGGGTGCCATCCTGCACCAGTTCCAGGGCATCCTCGTCCAGATAGCCGTGGAGATTGCCGGTGAAAATGGTGGTGGCCTTCTTGGCCAGAGGCGAGTCGATGTACACCGGGAAGTCTGGGTTGCTCTTGACCATTTTCGCGTCTTTGATCTCCCGGATAAAGTACAGCAGCTCCTGGGTACGGCCCACGGCAAAGGAGGGGATGATCACATTGCCGCCCCTGGCAATGGTCTCGTCAATAATTTTGGCCAAATCGTCGGTATAACTCCAGACCTCCGTGTGGTTGCGGTCGCCGTAAGTGGACTCCATCACCACGTAGTCCGCCCCGGTCAGCAACGTCGGGTCCCGGATGATGGGCTGGTTGACGTTTCCGATGTCGCCGGAGAACACCAGACGCTTGGTAACACCGTTCTCTGTGGCATCCACAATGATGGACGCGGAGCCCAGCAGATGGCCGGCATCCACAAACTCCACCTTCACGCCCTCACACAATTCCACGATCTGGCCATACTCGCAGGTGGTCATGAATTCGTTCACCCGCAGGGCATCCTCAATGGTGTACAGAGGCTCCACGTGGGGCGCGCCGGAGCGCTCGCCCTTGCGGTTTTTCCACTCGGCGTCGGACTCCTGGATGTGAGCGGAATCCTGGAGCATGATATCCATCAGGTTGGCGGTGAGACGGGTGGTCAGGATTCGGCCCTGGAACCCCTGCTTGACCAGCATGGGGATGCGGCCGGAGTGGTCAATATGGGCATGGGTCACCAGCACAAAGTCGATGGTATTGGCCGCAAAGGGGAATGCCTCATTGGAGACCTCGTCCCGGCCCTGCTGCAGTCCGCAGTCCACCAAAATGTGTTTTCCATTTACTTCCAGGCAGTGACAGCTACCGGTCACACACTGATCGGCGCCGAAAAAGCTCAGCTTCATGGGAGGTCCTCCTTCATTCGTTGCAGTCCCGGCCCGTCGTGGTGCGAGCCTTTTTGTCAGTTTAGCACAAACCGGCGTTATGGGCAAGGGGCCCTTCAGGGGATTTTGTAACCATTTCCACCTTGTATCGCTGTTCGGATTCCGGTATGCTGAAAAAAAGGAGGTGTACCCATGGCGGACAAGCGGACATTACTGATCCCGTCCCTGCTGGACGCACACTATCCCCTGCTGCGGTGGGCCTTCGCCTCCGCCCAGTGGGAGCCGGTGCTGCTGGAGGGCGACTGGCGGGAACTGGAGCACCTGGGCCAGCGCCACATGCACAACGACCTGTGCGTACCCTTTGTGATGATCACCGGCCAGGTGCTGGCCGCTCTGCGGTCCGGGAAATATGCCCCGGACCGGACCGGGGTCCTGGTGGCCCAGGCAGGGGACGCCTGCCGGGGCTCCTGCCTGATCCGGATGCTGCGGCCGGTGCTGGACAAAGAGGGCTTTTCCCAGGTGCCCCTGCTGAGTCTCAACGTCCGCGGGTTGGAGCGGGGTGCCGCCCTGCCGGTGGGCCCGGTGATGGCGCTGCGGGCCAGAGCCGCCCTGTTCTGGGGAGACGTCCTCCAACTGCTGGCCGCCCAGCGGCGGCCCTACGAGGTAGTGCCGGGGCAGACGGAGGCCCTGCGGCAGAAATGGCTGGAAACCCTGGGGGAGGACCTGCGGCGGAGGCGGAACCTCTCGGGCTTCGGCATTCTCCGCCGGTGCCGGCAGATGGCCACCCAGTTCCGGGCGATTCCGGTAACGGACCGGAAATGCCAGAGGGTGGGGATGACCGGAGATATCTATACGAAAAACTGCCACCTGGGAAACCGGGATATGGTCCGCTATCTGGAAGCCCACGGCTGTGAGGTGGGCGTGGCCGGCATGAGTTGGTACACTCTTTACTACATTGACACCCACCTGGACGTGTGGCCCCTTCCTGTACGGCTGGGAGGCCGCCTTCTGGGTGCCTGGCTGGAGTATACCCAAGGGCGGATACTGACCATTTTGGAAAGTGCCGGTTTTTCCGCCCTGCCTCCCTACCGTGTTTTGAAGGAGCAGGCCAGGGGACTGGCTCCCATGTCCTGCGCATTGGGAGCTGGGTGGCTCATGGCGGCGGAAATGGCCGGCTGGGTCAGAGCCGGCTACCGAAAGGTGCTGTGCTGCCAGTCCTTTGGCTGCTTACCAGGCCATATCTGCGCCCGGGGCCAGTACGCCGCCCTGATGCGGCAATTACCGGGAAGCCTGATCGTGGGAGTGGACTTTGACCCCTCCACTGGGGAAGGCACCGTGCAAAGCCGGGTGCGGATGCTGCTGGACACGGAACTGGAACCGGTGCCCACCCCATAGCCATCCCCGCCGCCTCAAGGAGACGGCGGGCGCTTTTTGTCCCTTTTGTTGGAAATCCGGTGGAGAAGCCCGGTCTGCGTCGGCATTTTTGGCAGTTTTCCCGGTGGATTTGTGAACTTTTTTCGGAAAAGCCGTTTTTTCTTTGCATTCCTCCGGCAAGTGTGGTATGCTACTTTTGCTTTTTAGCGCCCCCTTTACTTATTTTATTTATAATCGCCGTACCGGCGGTTTCATTCCGGCGCTCCCTGACCGCGGCGCCTGAAAGTGGAAAGGAAGTCAGAAACATGGGTCTGATGAAAGCGCTCTTCGGGGATTACAGCTCCCGGGAGCTCAAGTCCATTTATCCCATTGTGGATAAGATCGAGGCCATGGCCGACGAGTATAAGGCCATGACCGACGCCCAGCTCCAGGCCAAAACCGGAGAGTTCAAGGAGCGCCTCGCCAATGGCGAGACACTGGACGACATCCTGCCGGAAGCCTTCGCCACCGTGCGGGAAGCCGCCGACCGGGTCCTGGGCCTGCGGCCCTACCGGGTCCAGCTGGTAGGCGGCGTGGTGCTGCACCAGGGCCGGATCGCCGAGATGAAGACCGGCGAGGGCAAGACCCTAGTGGCAACCCTCCCCGCCTACCTCAACGCCCTGACGGGCCGGGGCGTCCACATTGTCACCGTCAATGACTATCTGGCCAAGCGCGACAGTGAGTGGATGGGCAAGGTCCACCGCTTTCTGGGACTGAAGGTTGGCCTGATCGTCCACGGTCTGACCACGCCTGAGCGGCAGAAGGCCTACGCCGCCGACATCACCTACGGCACCAACAACGAGATGGGCTTCGACTACCTGCGGGACAATATGTGCATCTACTCCTCCGAGCTGGTGCAGCGGGGCCACGCCTTTGCCATCGTGGACGAGGTGGACTCCATCCTGATCGATGAGGCCCGGACCCCCCTGATCATCTCCGGTCAGGGAGACAAGTCCACCCAGCTGTACGACATGGCGGAGATGTTCGTCTCCCGCCTGAAGAAGCAGGTGGTGGTCCAGGTGGATAACAAGGAGGAAGAGGATACCGATATCGACGCCGACTATATCGTCGATGAGAAGGCCCGCACCGCCATGCTGACTGCCCGGGGCATCGCCAAGGCAGAGGAGTTCTTCCATGTGGAGAATCTGTCCGACCCGGAGAACACCACGCTGTCCCACCACATCAACCAGGCCATCAAGGCCCACGGTGTCATGAAGAAGGACATCGACTACGTGGTCAAGGACGGCGAGGTCATCATCGTGGACGAGTACACCGGCCGTCTGATGTTCGGCCGCCGGTACTCCAACGGCCTGCACCAGGCCATCGAGGCCAAGGAGCACGTCACCGTGGCCAGTGAGAACAAGACCCTGGCCACCATCACCTTCCAGAACTACTTCCGCCTGTATGACAAGCTCTCCGGTATGACCGGTACCGCCATGACCGAGGCGGAGGAGTTCGGTACCATCTACAACCTGGACATTGTGGAAATCCCCACCAACCGTCCCAACCAGCGTATCGACCACCACGACGTGGTCTACAAGACCGAGGCGGGCAAGTACCGGGCCGTCATCGCCCAGATCAAGGAGTGCCATGCCAAGGGCCAGCCGGTTCTGGTGGGCACCGTGTCCATTGAGAAGAACGAGCTGCTCAGCAAGCTGCTGGCCAAGGAGGGCATCGCCCACAACCTCCTGAACGCCAAGAACCATGAGAAGGAAGCGGAGATCGTGGCCCAGGCCGGCAAGCTGGGCGCCGTCACCGTGGCCACCAATATGGCCGGCCGTGGCACCGATATCATGCTGGGTGGTAACGCCGAGTATCTGGCCACCGCCGATCTGCGCAAAGCCGGCTACGCCGAGGAGATCATCACCGATGCCACCGGCTTCGCCGATACCGACAACCAGGAGATCCTGGAGGCCCGGAAGCTCTTTTCCGAGAAGATGGCTCAGCACAAGGCCCGTATCGCCGATGAGGCGGAGAAGGTCCGCGCCGCCGGAGGCCTCTTCATCATCGGCACCGAGCGCCACGAGTCCCGCCGGATCGACAACCAGCTCCGCGGCCGTGCCGGCCGCCAGGGCGACCCCGGTGAGACCCGGTTCTATCTGTCCCTGGAGGACGATCTGATGCGCCTGTTCGGCGGAGACCGCATCCAGAATATGATGGAGAAGTTCGATCTGGATGAGGACACCCCCATTGAGAACCGGATGCTGACCAAGGCCATCGAGAACGCCCAGACCACCGTGGAGTCCCGGAACTTCCAGTCCCGTAAGTCGGTGCTGGAGTACGACGACGTCATGAACAAGCAGCGTGAGATCATCTACGATCAGCGCCGCCAGGTGCTGGACGGTAAGGACATCAAGGAGACCATCCTCTCCATGATGCGCTCCACCATCTCCAACCATGTGGCCATGGCCTTCGGTGAAAACCAGTCCCTGGATGCCGCTGGCTTCCGGGAGCTGCTGCGGGGCGCGGAGGGGCTGTACTTCCCCAAGGGCACATTCCAGTTCACGGAAGCCGAGCTGGCGGAGAAGACTCCGCAGGACTTCACCGACCTGTTCTGTGAGGCCGCGGAAAAGACCTACGAAGCCAAGGAGGCGGAGATCACCTCTCCCATCATGCGGGAGCTGGAGCGGGTCATCCTGCTGCGGGTCGTGGACGAGTACTGGATGGACCACATCGACGCCATGGACGACCTGAAGCAGGGCATCCGTCTGCGGGCCTATGCCAACACCGACCCTGTCATTGCCTACAAGCAGGAGTCTCTTACCATGTTCGAGGAGATGGTGGCCGCCATCCAGAGCGAGACGGTCCGCCGGATGTTCTCCGTCCGCCTGAAGACCAACGAGGAAGTCAAGCGGGAGCGGGTGGCCAAGGGCATGGTGGAAAACGTGGGCGGCGACGGCACCGCCCCCAAGAAGCAGCCCATCAAAGTCAACAAGATCGGCCGCAACGATCCCTGCCCCTGCGGCAGCGGATTGAAGTGGAAGAAGTGCACCTGCAAGGAATATCACTCCTGACCAATGCAAAGATTGCCTCTCTTCTTCGCGAGAAAGGAACACTTCAACATCACCCCCTGTTCTCCAACTGCCGGAGGGCAGGGGGTATTCTCATACAAGGAGGTATATCTATGGAGAACCATCACGATATACTTGTTCTGCTTCAGGATATCAAGGACCTGCTTTACGGCATGGCCCTGCTGCTGGCCGGTGGGCTTCTCTCGCTGACAGGCGCCGTCCTGAACGGCTGGGGGCTCCTGCTGCTGGCAGTCGGCGTGTTTGTCTTTTTTGCCGGGACCCTCTGGTGCTATCGAGGCTACCATCACCATGAGGTTGTGGAGCATGTAGAGCTGAGAAACCCGTAAGATCAGTCAGGAGGATTCCGATGAGTTTTGAAACACATGACCAAAGCAGCCTTGTCTGGCTGACCTCTCCCCTGCTCTCCGGCGTACGCCACGGCTTTTCCACCCGGTTGGGCGGCGTCTCCCCCGCCCCCTGGGACTCTTTGAACCTGGGCCCTGGCCGGGGCGATACGGAAGAGAACGTGGTAGAGAACTACCGTCGTTTTTTTGCCTGTCTGGGTGCGGATATGGGCCGGGCGGTCCTCAGCAAGCAGGTCCATGAGGCCAACGTCCGCACCGTCACCGCCGCTGACGCCGGCAAGGGCCTGCTGTGGCCCCGGGACTATGAGGCCGACGCCCTGATCACCTCTGAAAAAGATCTGCCGCTGGTGGTCTTTTCCGCCGACTGCGGCATCCTGCTGCTTCACGATCCGGTCTCCGGCTGTGCCGGGGCCATCCATGCTGGCTGGCGGGGCTGTGCCGCCGGAATCGTGGAAAAAACTGTGGTGGAGCTGGGGCGGGTCTTTGGTGCCAGGCCAGAGAACCTGCTGGCCGCGGTAGGCCCCTGTATCGGCCAGTGCTGCTTTGAGACGGATGATGACGTGCCGGACGCCATGCGTGCGGCACTGGGCTCTATGGCGGAGCCGTACCTGGAGCGCCGTGGCGCCAAATGGCATGTGGACCTGGCTGGTCTCAACCGTCAGTGGCTGCTGCGGGCGGGCCTGACGCCGGAACATGTGGACGTCTGCGGCCTGTGTACCGCCTGCCGGCGGGACTGGTTCTGGTCCCATCGGAAGATGGGCCAGGCCCGGGGCGCTCAGATAGCGGCCATCGCCCTGTGAAACTGCAAAGAAAGGCTGAATGCCTATGAAAAAGCGTCTTTTATCTCTGCTGTGTGCCGGACTGTTCCTGCTGCCGTTGACCGGCTGCTGGGAGGAGGAACCGGACGACACGGGCGGTGCCCTGGTACCGGAAGAGCTGTTGGAGGACTCCATTCAGGAGGAAGAGCCGGAGGTACTGTTGCCCCTCTCCTTCTCTCTGCCTTACAGTGCGGACCAGACCCTGGATCCCGTCACCTGTGCCGACGGCATGCAGCAGGTGGTCGGTGCTCTTCTGTACGAAGGGCTGTTTCAACTGGACACGCAGATGGAGCCCCAGCCTCGGCTGTGTGAGAGCTACACCTATGATCCGGAGACTTTTACCTACGTTTTCACTCTCCGAACCGGCGTCCTGTTCTCCGACGGGACCGCCCTCACCGCCAGTGACGTGGCAGCCACCCTGCAACGGGCCAAGAGCTCCCAGCGGTACGGCACCCGGCTTTCCCAAATGGTCTCCGCCACCGCCGGGGAGGGTTTCGTAACCGTGGTTTTAAACGGCGCCAATACCGGCTTTCCCTCCCTGTTGGATATTCCCATCGTCAAAGCCGGTACCGCCGGAGACCTGGTCCCCATTGGCACCGGTCCCTACTACTATGCCCAGGACGAGAATGGCCCCTGTCTGTTGGCCAATGAGAACTGGTGGAACGGAGGAAGCCAGCCGGTGGAGCGGATCGGCCTGTCCACCGCCGTGGACCGGGAATCCATGCTCTATCAGTTCACCTCCCATGACGTTCAACTGATCACCGCCGACCTGACCGGTGCCTCCCCCATCGGCGCCACCGGCAATGTCATCTTTCAGGACGCTGATACCACTGTGCTGCAATACCTGGGGCTCAATGTCAGACGCGCCCCCTTCGACGACCCGGCGGTACGGCGGGCTTTGAGCCAGGGTGTTGACCGCAGTACCGTGACCAGCGCCTTTCTATCCGGCCACGCCCTGCCCGCCCAGTTCCCGGTGTCACCGGTATCACCCCTGTACCCTGACCAACTGGACCAGCCCTATGCCTATGACGTCTTTGCCCAGGCTTTGGCGGAAGCCGTGAACAGCCGCGCCTGGACGCTGACGCTCCTGGTCAACGAGGAGAACAGCTTCAAGGTCTCCGCCGCCGAATACCTGGCCCAGACCCTCTCCGCCTCCGGCGTGGCCATTGAGGTAAAAACCCTGCCATGGGAGGAATATACCGCCGCCCTGGCCGCCGGGAATTTCGATCTCTACTACGGTGAAGTGAAGCTGACTGCCGATTGGGACCTGCGTTCCCTGCTGGCCACCGGCGGCTCACTCAATTACGGTGGCTGGTCCAATGAGACCACCAACAGCCTGTTGGCGTCCTTTGCCTCCGCCACCGACCGGGTGGCGGCTATGGAAGCCCTGTGCACACACCTGCAGCAGCAGGTTCCCTTTATCCCCACATGCTTTAAATCCACCTCCGTGCTGATTCAATCCGGTGTTGTGGAGGGATTGACACCCACCATGGCAGATCCCTTCTATAACCTGCCTTCCTGTACCATCCATTTGCGGGAGTCGTGAAAGCTGAACCTGGAATGACAAAGCAGCCCCGGTGTGGCAAAAGTCACACCGGGGCTGCTTCGACTCTTTTTCAGACAAACAATTTCTGCGGCCCTGATGCCAGCAGAGCCAGTTTCTCTGACCGGGTCAATCGCTTGATGGCCGCCTCCCGCCGCAGAGCCGAGGGCCAGTCCGGCATCTCCTCCCAGTAGACCAGCTCCAGCGGCAGACGACCACGAGTGTATTTTGCCCCATGGCCGCTGCGGTGAGCCGCCAGCCGCCGGGACAGGTCCGTAGTGGAGCCCGTGTAGAGAGAGCCGTCCCCACAGCGGAGCATATAGACGAAACAACCCAAGGAGGGCCTCCTTCCCGCCCACTGGTCCCGGGGCGTTTTTCTCAGTATACCACGAAGGTCTCCGCCGGGTAAAGGCGATTTTTGCGCATGGGGACTTCCCCGCTCTGCATAGAAATTGAGCGGGAGGGATTCTATGCTGTCTGCCGCACTGCTGTTGTTCGCCAATACACTGTTGTTCTCCCTGCGTCTGTCCGGGGGAGGGTCATTTCCAAAGCCCCTGTCCGCCGCGGAGGAACGGGAGTATCTGCAACGCTACGCCCAGGGGGACCGGACTGCCCGGGACGTGCTGATCGAGCGAAATCTGCGCCTGGTGGCGCATATCATCAAGAAGTACTATACCCAAAGCGCTGACCAGGAGGACCTGATCTCCATCGGTACCATTGGACTCATCAAGGGCATTACCAGTTTCAACCCCGACAAGGGGGCAAGGCTTGCCACCTATGCCGCCCGCTGCATCGAAAACGAAATCCTCATGTACTTTCGCAGTCAGCGGAAGTTACAGGGGGAAGTGTCCCTGTCTGAATCTATTGAGACCGACAAGGAGGGCAATGCCCTGCAATTAATGGATGTGGTGGGCGTGGATGATACCATGCTGGACGACATCCATGACCGAGACAGTGCCCTGCGGCTGCGGCGACTGATTTGTGAAAAGCTGACTCCACGGGAGGCGGAAATCGTCCGTCTGCGGTATGGTCTTGGAGGAACCGTGCCCCTGACCCAGCGGGAAATCGCCACCTCCTTCGGCATCAGCCGCAGCTATGTATCCCAGCGCCGCTAATGTAAACGATTTTCACCCAAAGAAAAGCGCCTCAAAACGGCGCAAAGCCTTGCAAATACAGGGGTCATGCCTGCTTCTCCAGTTCCCGGAACCGGAAGTGCAGGATGACCTCTTTTTCTTCAGTCAGCTCCACCCGCTCCAAAAGGGAGACCAATACCTCCCGGTTTGTGGGGGCGGTGGTCAGAAAGCGCTCCACCAGTTTTTTGGCCAGGCTGTCCTGCTCCTCCAGGGAAAAATCCGGCCGGTCAATCTGGGAGAGCCGCTGCTCCGCCGCCATCCGCTCGGTCTTGACCTTGCGGTAGACCCGCTGAAAGTCTGCCTCGTCCAGCAGTCCGGACAGCTTATCCAGATAGACCTGATCCAGGTGGGCGGACAGACTCTCAATCTTGGCCTTTAGTGCGGTGATCTCCTTTTCATGCTCCGCCTCTGCTTGGGCCTTTGCAATCTCCTGCTGAGCAATGGGCAGCAACTGTTCCGGGTGCAGGTATCGCCAACAGACCTCCTGTACCTTCTCCACCACCGCCTGGGTGACCACCTGCTCCTTGATGGAGTGACAGGTGCAGACTCCGGCCTTGGTAAAGCGCTGGTAGGTGCGGCAGACGAAATACAGCACATCCTCCCCCTTGGCGTTTTTCCGGTTGAGGACTGCCAGGGGGTAGCCGCACTCGTGGCAGAAAATCAGGCCTTTTAGAAGGAAATCGTAGGTGCGGCTGCGGGTGTGCTTGCGGCTGTCCACCAGCCGGCGCACCTTGTCAAAAGTCTCCCGGTCAATGAGGGGCTCGTGTGTGCCTGCCACCACCACCCAGTCTTTAGGCTGTTGGCGGATGCACTTTTTCGTTTTGTAGTTGATCTTCCGGCTGCGCCCCTGAACCATGTTGCCGATATAGGTCTCATTTTGCAGCATGTCGGAGATGCGCTCACTGGACCACAAACCGGTGTAGGGGCCGGGGTTTGCCACGGGGAGATTGGCATAAGTGGCGGGGGTGGGGACATGCTCCTCGTTGAGCCGGGCGGCGATCTGCCGGCAGCTCATGCCGGAGAGGGCCATGCCGAAGATCCGTCGCACGACGGGGGCCACCTCCGGATCAATGACAATCTTGTTCTTCTCCGTGGGGTGCATCTTGTAGCCATAGACTGGCTTGCCGCCGATGAACAGCCCCTTGCGCTGCTTGTCGTGCTTGACGCTGGCGATCTTTTTGGAGATGTCCTTGGCGTACATATCGTTCATGATCGCCCGGAAGGGGGTGATGTCGTTGGCAGTGGAGTCCACTCCAGTGTCGATGCCATCCAGCAGAGAGATGTACCGCACTCGGTGTTCTGGAAAGTACCGCTCCATGTAGTGGCCAGTGAGAATGTAGTCACGGCCCAGCCGGGAGAGATCCTTGGTGATGACCATGTTGACCTTCCTGGCCTCAATATCGGCGATCATCCGCTGAAAATCCGGGCGGTCGAAGTTTGTCCCGCTCCAGCCGTCGTCCACATAGGTATCAAAGACGCTCAAACGGTGTTGCCTGACGAATTCCTCCAGCATGGATTTCTGGTTGTTGACGCTCTCGGATGGTCCTTCGTTCTCATCCTCCTTTGACAGTCTGATATAAAGACCCACATGGTAGTCCATAGGGTTGCTTATCTCTAAGTACATAATCTGCCTCCTGAGATAAGCGGCCATTTATCGTAAAGTAAGCTGCTACTCTGGCAATACAGCATAGGCTCAATGCATTTGCTGCAGTTCCCGACGGAGAAACAACAGAAACGAGCGAAATAAAAGTTCACTCGCCTCCTCTTTGCCAAAGCGACAGGTAATTTGCAGCTGGCGTTTTCCCATTATCATGGCTCCTTTCCATCGAAATAGTAAAGGATATGCGGGAAAACGCAGCTGTTTGCCTGTCCACGGGCGGAAACGCCGTAAACAGATATGCTTGGCGTTTCCCCGCAGAAGGCGGCTGATTCAGTTGTTAAAAATGAATGTGGCTATTCCGGCAAAGCGCGGATGAGGGCCTCCATAAAATGGTAGAAGGCCTGCTTGTCCTCCGGGGCTACCCCAGTAAAGGGATCAAATTCTCGGAGTTCCGGATGCTGGCTGAATACTCCCATGGCAAAGCAGTGGGCAAAGAGTTCACCGGAGATGGAGCGATGCTTGGTGCTCAGACCTGGGAAGAAAGGCTCCCCGAAGTCCAGAAAGGCAGGTGGGGCCTGGGTGATGTCTCCAGTCAGGCGGACGTTGAGAACATGGCCCAGCTCATGGAGAAAGATGCTCTCCGGTGTGGCGATTTTGTCCCGCAGAATGTACGGCAGGAAAATGTCACAGACAACCGCATTATTTTTGAGGACATGGGGCCTGCAGAAAGCATCATAGGTCTGGTGCCCACAGTCTGGCAGAAATATAAGCATGGGAGTGGGAGCCAGAACCTTGTGAGAGAAGGCAAAATCCTCATCCAAAAGCTGCAGCAGATGTTCGGCGGACTGGGGTGTAATCTGCGGGCCTTCTGCCGGTACGAATTGCGTTTGAAGCTGCTCCTGGATCAGGTGGAGTTGGGCCTTGTTTTGACGCAGGCTTTTGCTCCAGCTCCAGGTTCGATAAAGGAACAATTGGCAGGCAGTTTTGCCGGTACAGACATACCAGAATGGGTGACCGGCCAGGAGGGCATCCATAGACACCTTCTCCCATGCCTCCTCAAGGGAGTAATGAAGCTGCCGGAATTCACCAGCGGAGAGTGCAGGATCTTCCAACAAGGCAGTTAGAAAATCGGATAGTTTATGAAAGTGGGTGGGGATGTCTAACATTATTTTCTTCCTCCTTTCTAAAATTTGTTTCCGGACACCTGATAGATATTAAACATGGTTTTCTTATTTTCTTTCTAAGATTTCTTCCTGATAGCCGTACTTGATTGATCTGCCACCTCCTAAGTGATAGATTAGGCGTTCTATATCGCAGAAACTTTTAGCAGTATGCACCTTAAAATTGCAAGTTTACTTCCTGGGTAGTAGATGATGTGTAAATAAAATTGATTGGGGCAGTTCAATAGAGAGAATGATAAAGACTTAGTAGACAGGCTCAAAGTCTGCGTCAAACCGCTTCGCCAGTTCCCGGCGGTTTTGATCCAACACTTGTCCATAAAGTTCTGTGACCATATCTGCCTGGGCGTGGCCGGAATCCCTCTGTACGGCTTTGATGTCTCCGCCGGAGAGGGCCAGTTTATAGGAGATGCTGCTGTACCGCAGGCTGTGGAAGGTTACTCTGGGCAGGCTGGCCTCCCGCAGCGCCAGTTGGAACTGCTTGGTCAGGGTGTGCTCCTGCATAGGGCGGCCATCGGGGTAAGAAAAAATCAGGCTGGGCCAGGGGGCCTCTCCGCCCCCAAAGTTTTCTAGGCAGTGACTCCGAAGCAGGGCTGTCAGGTTGGGCGGCAGATAGATGGTGCGCACACTGGATTGCGTTTTGGGCCGCTTCAAGACCAGAACCGTGCGGAGGTGACCGCCCAGAATTGGAAAGCGGTACAGAATCTCCTGCTGGTTGATGGGGGTAATAGCGTCCCGGCTGATTCGGGCCAGCGTCTTGTTTACCTGAAGGGTGCTTTGAGAAAAGTCGATGTCCTGCCAGGTCAGTGCCAACAGTTCCCCTTTTCGGAGAGAGGCGGCGAAGGCCAGATGGACGGCCAAGGCAAGTGTGGGGGAGCAGTGCTGAAGCAATTGCCTGATTTGCTCCGGCGCCAGAAATACCTTTTGTTTGTAACGGCAAGGAGGCAGGGGGACGTGGTGAAACGGGTTGCGCTCCACATATTCCCATAGCACCGCTTGCTCAAAGGCGCTGTGGAGCACTTTGTGGATGCTCCGAAGGATATTGGGGGAAAGCAGCTCCCCGTCTTGCTTGTGATAGCGGGTGGAGATCCTGGGCTCGTCTAGCATTTGGCGGTACAGCGCCGCCACGATCCGGGGCGATAGTTCCGACAGCCGCATGGAGCCCAGGCAGGGGAGAATGTAGTGCCGAATGAGGCCAAGGTTTGACTCGTATGTGGACGGCGACCAGCGGGGAACCCCGTAGAGCCGGAGGTAAGCCTCCATTAGGTGGGCCACAGTCTCCACCTTTCCGTCCTTCCTCTGGGCCTTTTGTAAGGTACGGCAGAGATCCAGTTGTTCTTTCCGTCTTATTGCCTCCGGCAAGGTGTGATAAGACTCCCACTTTTGTTTACGGACTCCGTCCACTGTGGTCAGATAGACCACGGCGAAGCTGTTGTTTCTTCTTACAATAGATGCCATATGAGATCATTCCTTTCCAAAGTTTCATTGTGTGTGAACCTCCTTACGATAGCATGAAAAAAGCCGCCCGGCGTATCTGATGAGATGCGCCGGGCGGCTGCTGTATTTTATAAAACTGGAACTATTCTCCCAGAGTTAAGTAATCCTCAAACAAAAGGCGGAGGTTGTCTACTTGTTTGGTTACATGATAGTGCCCGCAGTACCACCGCTGGTAGTGCAGACGGCTCTCGATTTTGCCAAGCCAGATCTCGGTGCTCTTGTCCACTGTGCTTTGGTCGATAAAAGGCAGAAATACCTCTGTGGGCTCATAGCGGAGGGGACAGGTGTGGCTGAGGACCACATCCACCTGCTAGTTCCGCCGCTCCAGAACAGATTCGACCTTGACCTTGATGGTATCATCAGGCTGTTCATCCGGCCACCAGCCCCATCCGTGGGCCAACCGATATTCCTTATCCACGCTGTACGCTCCGCCGATGGCAAGACAGGATTTCCCCATGAGGTCATAGACCTCGCCATCCACAGCAAACAGGAGATTGGGATACTCCGGCTGGACAAGTACCGTGCCGCCGCAGAAGGACTGCTCCACATAGCCTTTTGCCGCAGTGGGCCGCTGCTCATGGTTTCCGTGGATGCAGAAGATGGTAACTGGCAATGCGGAAAGCATTTTTTTCTGCAGGGCGTCTCGCAGGGAACCATAGTAGTTGATTCCAGCGTCACCGAGAATGACCAGCAGATCCTGCCTGGTGGTCTGTTGTGTCTGGCAGAATGTGTAAAGACGCGTAAAACTGCCGTGGGTATCACCCGTCAGGTAAACATGTGCAGGCGTCAGGGCAGAACCCTCCTTTCCGTTATATTCCGGTCGCTGCTTATTGGCCGGCGCTTCTGGATTTCTGTGCGTGGAGCTCCTTGAGATCGTCAATGGCCATCTCCACATCGAAGGTGTGAAACCCCAGCCAACAGTCATTCATCGTCTCCGCGTTAGCGGCTTCAAAAATGGCTTTACTGGTCTCGCCAGTGTAGTAATGCCAGTAGCGGTAGGTGTAGCCGGCCCAATACATCACTTCAGCGGAGTAACTTGTCCCGGCCTTTTTCAGCCCGCCTACCTCGTCGTTCAGTTCCTCCAGGATATATTCCTCCCCAGCCCACTGCAGACGGTCATAGGTATCATCCAAGGCCGCAGCCGTCCGGCTGTTCATGAAAGCGCGGATAAATGCGGGGCAGTCATATCCGTTTTTCAGAGCCAGTTCAAACAGGCGGCCTTGAATGTCGCAAAGCTGCCGCTGGTCGAGTGTCAACTGTGCCATCTCATTCACCCGCTTTCAGAATTTCATCGAAGAAGCGCCCTTCCCGCCGATATTTCCGGCAGATCTCATCGGCCAGGGCGATGCCCTTTGAGCGGTTGGCCTCGCTCTCGGTTTTTAGAGTTTCCCGATCTTCCATGGAAATCTCCTGCTCGTCCAAAATGGTAATCTGGTTGCACGCCGTTTCTGTCAGCGCCACATATTGCTTGCCTAATTTCAGGGCGGAAAGGCTATTGATTAGAGCTAAATCCGTGATCTCGCCATTAAAGAAGCGATCCAGCACTACAAACATCCGGTCGTTGGCAATGTAGCCGATGACCATATCGCAGCCGGCGGCCATAGCGGCGTACTGCTGATAAATCCGGGAGCCGCGAACGGAGTCCATCTTTCCCCGGTTGAAGGCGATCAGCAGCGCCCAATCCAGGCCGACCTCCACATCGAGGATTTTGAGACCGGACAAATCCACCTGTAGCGTGTAGAGCCTGCCCTCCGGGTAGTTACAGATCAGGGTGAGCGGCTGCATTCGCTCTGTGCCCATGTAAAAGCCTCGGCCGAAGTCGCACCGATCCCGGCTGTTGGGAGCAATCGGGCCGTGCAGCCCCGACTTGGAGCCATGGTAGAGTGTGACGGTTTCATTAGATGTAATGATAGAAGTGCCTTCCAACTGGGAAAAGTCGATGTCGTGTTCCGCACAGAGGTTTTTGATGGCGTTGACCGCAATCTGGGACGGCTCACAGTGCCCCTTTTCCCAACGATTAACGGTGGCGAAGCTGACGCCCAGTTTTTCTGCCAATTCTGCTTGACTGAGATCTAATCGGGAGCGAATCTCTTTAATTTGGTCAGAACTTTTCATGAGAGATCACCTTCTTTAAGTATAACATGTGTTTTGACTATTATAACACTTGTGTATATATAATACAACACCCGCAAAAGGAGATTGCGGGTGTTACAGGGATAGGATATAATTGGAATAGACATTGTGTTAATCCCAAAAGAAGTGAGCCGCAATTAGGCTGTAACTTTCAGAGTAACTTCTATAATGAGGTGTATATATGGGCGATAAAGTTGCTTTTGTCTTTGACACAAATTTTATTATTCAGAATCACGATTTGGAAACTGTTACTCAAAAACTAATGGAACATGATTTTGTTGCATATGTAACGCAGGTTGCAATTGATGAACGGATTGCACAAGAATGCAACAAACAAAAGGACAAATACGATGAACTAGAAAAGATTAAGCATAAGTTTTGCGATTTTGCTTCAATTAAAATAACAAAAAAATATGAAGATACCCAGCGTTACTATAAAGAAGGAATGAGGAAAAAATATGACAGCCTGTTTGGGAAAAACATAGTTCCACTATCTACTGATGAAGGTACTTTTTCTAAAATTTTGGAACGTGCATATGCGAAGATCCCACCATTTATCAAAGGGTCTAGCGACAAGGGGTTTAAAGACACACTAATGTGGATGTCTCTCGTTGAATATTTTTCGAAAAATGGGGAATCTAAGGTTGTTTTTGTAACAGATGACAATGGATTTCGTGACAATATCAATGTGTTAGAGGAAGAGTTCAATAATATAACAGGAAAGACCATTGAAATCAAGAGTAATTCCTATTATAAAGAAATCATTGAGCCCATTCCGGCAATACCAGAACCTAAACAGTTGGTAGAAGTACAATATACTGTTAACCTAACAGCTCTGCGTGATGAAATTCAAGAAGCCATCCACAATATATGTTGGGCTGAAACGGAAGACTATTGGGGCAATACAGAATGGGATAAAACATTTACTACATCCAAACCGTTTGATGCTTCGTATGTAGCACAGATATTTGAACAATTAGGGAATAAAATTGAATTGCATATTTTGGAACGAAGTGTATTTGCTTCGAGTATCCTTGATATGGATAACCGTATCAAGGATGGCGATGTTAAAATTCCAATGGCATCTTTAGAAAGAGTTTTCAATCTTTACCTCGAAATAAAGGAACATTGCGCAGATTATGTGCAATCGTTCTATACTGCGAGCATTGGTATTATGAATAAAAACTGTGAATATAAATTTGATTTCTCAGATGACGAAGAACTTCCCTTTTAAATGGTAAGTTGTATTTGTTTTTACAGAGTGCGGGATATGGTGAATGTTTTGAAAATTTCTGAGTACATTAAAAGTTCCCTTGATGCTGTTGGCAGAATGGAATTGGAACAGGCGATGATGTTTGTTTGCATGGCGGTTGATGGAACAGCAAAAAAAGAGTATCCTAATATGCTTGTTGGTTCACGCTTTATTAAATTTATTAACGATAATCTTGAAATTGTTGAATTAATGTTTGGTGGAATTAATCTACAAGAGACAACATTTCCACTAAAAAACAAAAAAGGCATGTGCGGTATGACCTTTGCAGAAATTGTTTACGAAAAATACCGTTGTAATCTTGCGCATGGTGAAGAACTACCTGATGGCTATGGAATTTCGATTCAAATAGCTGCAGGGTGTCAACAATTTAATATTGACATAGCAAATAATGCGATGACATTACCGCAGAGCGTAATTTATGCATTGGGACTCATTTGTGTTTTAGCACCAGTAAATGCAGATCAGAAAATTGGAAGTTATACATATTGGTATAGCGACCCAATTAACAAGTATGTAATTGACCGTTGGTGGGGACAACTGGATTGTGCAAAGAAAATTATGGATTTTGATGGACAAATTAGAGTAAAACTTGACTTTTCAAATGTGTTTCCAATAAAATAATTTAAGGATAATTTTCTGCTGAACAGTATATTTGGGATAGTCTCACAGTGGGCAAATCGTTTTAAATTGTGTGAATTTTAAAATTGCAACTTCAATAAATGGCCGCTTATCTTCTAAAATCATAATCTTTCCGCACCGCTTACAATAAGCGCGGTGCTACTCTCAAACATCCGATGCCCGGACAAGCCTTCTCCTGCAAGGCTTTCCGGGCATCGTTTACAATAGGCGCGGCGCTATGTATCCCGCATCGAAAAGCGAGCACTGGAGAAGCTGCGCGCAGAGCTGGAGGATCATCCGACACCTCAGCGGCGACCACCTCACCCTTAATCGCACCGGAAGTATGGATCCATGCTACTCCAGCATCCCGGGGGTGGCATTTGTGGATCTGCGCTTATTGCAACAATTGGCGGCCAGTTCATTTTTAATCTTGGAAGAATGAACCACACCGCACCAGCTTTTGTAATTGCTGTAATTCTGGCCGGACTATCCGCATTTTTCTTCTACTCCCTTTACGCAAAACATTGGAAAAGCAAAAAAGGTCATTTCCTTGCTCATTAAACGGGCCCATTCCAATTTTAAACGCGCTCTCCCGGCAGGAGAGCGCGTTTTTATGCAGGTAATCGCCGCCCGTCCTTCTTTTTCATGACCTTGCGCCAGACTGCTGAGGGCCGCAGGGTAATAAATTCCCCTGCGGCGTTCGAAGTCATAGACCCGCACTGCATGATTCAAATTGAAGGCTCCCCCATCCGGCCAATCTCACCTCCTGGAACGGCCTTATGAAGGAGAGCGGTTCGGACATAATAAGAGATAGAAACTTCTTCCTTTGTTGTTATAACAACGTACTGGTGACTCTGCCTATAGTATAAAAGACAGCACAGAGCTCCCTTCAACTACAAATAAGGGCTTACCCAGGAGGAAATGACTATGGAATACAAAATGTTTTGCTATCAGTGCCAGGAGACCGCCGGCTGTACGGGCTGTACCCAGTCAGGCGTCTGCGGCAAAAAGCCGGATGTGGCTGCCATGCAGGATCTGCTGGTCTATGTGACCAAGGGACTGTCGGCCGTGACCTCCCAACTGCGTGCCGAGGGCAGGGATGTGCCCCATGAGGTCAATCACCTGATCACCCTGAACCTGTTTACCACCATAACCAACGCAAACTTTGATAAAGCTGCCATCATTGCGCGCATCCACGACACATTGGACCTGAAGCAGAAATTACTGGCTCAGGTGAAAGATAAGGATAATCTGCCGGAGGCTGCCACATGGACGGCGGATGAATCCAGGTTCATGGGCAAGGCCGCCCAGGTGGGTGTCCTGTCCACTAAGGACGAGGACATCCGCTCCCTGCGGGAACTCATCACATACGGACTCAAGGGTCTGTCTGCCTACTCCAAACACGCCAACGCCCTTCTCCAGGACGATGAATCCGTAGATGCGTTCCTCCAGCGGGCCCTGGCCGCCACACTGGACGACAGCCTGACGGCAAATGACCTGATCGCCCTGACCCTGGAGGTGGGCAAATTCGGGGTCAGCGGCATGGCCCTGCTGGATCAGGCCAATACCGGAGCCTATGGGAACCCCGAAATCACCAAGGTGAACATCGGCGTGGGCAAGAATCCTGGTATTCTGGTCTCCGGCCACGATCTGCGGGACCTGGAAATGCTGTTGGAGCAGACCCAGGGTACCGGCGTGGATGTGTATACCCACTCCGAGATGCTCCCCGCCCACTACTATCCCGCCTTCAAGAAGTACCCCAATTTCGTGGGCAACTACGGCAACGCCTGGTGGAAGCAGAAAGAGGAGTTTGCGTCCTTCAACGGCCCGATTCTGATGACCACCAACTGCATCGTACCACCCAGCGAGAGCTACAAGGACCGCCTGTACACCACTGGCGCGGCAGGGTATCCCGGCTGCAAGCACATTGACGGAGAGATCGGAGAGAAAAAGGACTTTTCCGCACTGATCGCCCACGCCAAGCGCTGTGCGCCACCCACTGAGATCGAGCGGGGAGAGATCGTCGGTGGCTTCGCCCACAATCAGGTGCTGTCTCTGGCGGATCAGATCGTGGAAGCCGTAAAAAGCGGGGCCATTAAAAAATTTGTGGTGATGGCCGGCTGTGACGGCCGGGCCAAGAGCCGCAACTATTACACGGAATTTGCCAAGGCTCTTCCCCGAGATGCGGTGATTCTCACTGCCGGCTGTGCCAAATACAAGTACAACAAGCTGAATCTGGGTGACATTGGCGGGATTCCCCGGGTGCTGGACGCAGGGCAGTGCAACGATTCCTACTCCCTGGCGGTCATCGCACTGAAACTGAAGGAAGTCTTTGGTCTGGAGGACATCAATGACCTCCCCATTGTCTATAACATCGCCTGGTACGAGCAGAAGGCGGTAATCGTTCTGCTGGCCCTGCTGTACCTGGGTGTAAAGAATATCCATCTGGGCCCCACACTCCCCGCCTTCCTCAGTCCCAATGTGGCCAAGGTCCTGGTGGAGAATTTCGGGATCGCCGGCATCGGTACCGTGGAGGATGACCTGAAGCTGTTTTTCGGTGAGGAATGATTTCGCCACAGAAGTCGGCGGCTTCAGGAATAACGTCTGATTATAAGGAACCTGCACACGAGCTGACTTTTGAAAAAGCGAAAAAATCGGTGGAGCAAATTGCTCCACCGATTTTTCATAAATCTTCAGCACACGCCTGGAGAATTCACCGAAAAATCACAAAAAGACGGCAATCGAAAAACCGCAGTCTTCCTGTCCGTGCGTTACTCAATATCGCCGCACCACGGCCGCCACTTTCCCAAGGATCTGGGCGTAGGTACCGTCAATGGGAGAATAGGCGTCGTTTTCCGGCAGCAACCAGGTATGCCCGTTTTTCCGGGACAGGCGTTTGACCGTGGCCTCGTCGTCGATCATGGCCACCACGATCTCCCCGTTGTTGGCCGTCTCCTGACGGCGTACCACCACCAGATCTCCGGGCAAAATACCGGCATTCAACATGGACTCTCCGCGCACCCGCAGAGCAAAGTACTCCCCGCTGCGCCCACCGGTGTCAAAAGTCAGATAGTCCTCAATGCACTCCTCCGCCAGGATAGGACTGCCGGCGGCCACGTTTCCCACGATGGGCACCTTGTCCTCCGGCACCGGCGGCGCCGTCAAAGTGATGGCCCGTCCCTTACCGGCGCCCTTTTCAATGACTCCGGCTTCCTCCAGATGCTTCAGATGGAAATGGACCGTGGACGGGGATTTGAGTCCCACCGCCTCTCCGATCTCCCGCACGGAGGGGGGATATCCTCTGCTCTGAATGTAGGATACCAAAAAGTCGTAAATCCGCTGCTGCATTTTGGATAGTTCCGCCATGGCGACCTCCCGTTCCCGCTGGACCAGCCTTTGATTTAACATGATTGTATCACACTTCCCCGGAAAATGCAAACATTTGTTCCATTTATATTGCAAAATTTTTGCATATCAAGATTTTCGTGATTATTGCGGGGAGGATGCAGTTTTTTGAAAAATCCCCTTGAAATACGGGAAAAACTATGCTATCATATACATCTGTGAAATCACTGCACATGCACGTTGCATGGCTGAATGTTGGAGGTTGACCCCTATGGACGCTTTGGTTCTCGTTATCCAGATCTTGCAGCTACTCTGCGGTTTGGCCATCATTCTGATTGTGCTGTTCCAGTCCGGCAAGAGCGCCGGATTGTCCGGCGCCATCGGCGGTGTGGCGGACTCCTTCCTGGCCAAGAACAAGGCCCGGACGCTGGACGCCAAGCTGGCGCGGGCCACCAAGTGGGTGGGCGCCGTGTTCCTGGTGCTGACGCTGATCCTGCTGATTTTGATGTAAGGTCCAAAAAAGAACGCCCCGGTGGGGCGTTCTTTTTTTGCTTAAGGGTTGCCCGAACAGTAGAGGACCCCGGCTTTCGGGGTAATGCCGTTGAGAGCAAGCAGCTCGCGGACCGTGACGAACTGATACCCTTCCTGCCGCAGCAGGTCCACCAACCGTAATGCCGCTTCCACAGATGTGGGATAAATATCGTGGAGCAAAATAATGGAATTGGGCTGTACCGTATCCAGTACCGCCTGAACGACCTTGTCTGTGTTCAGGCTCTCCCAGTCCCGAGGATCCACGGACCACTTTACCATGGGTACACCCACTGCCGCCTCGGTGCCGGCAGTAACGCCACCGTAGGGCGGCCGCACCCAGTACTCCCCAGGTCCCAAAAGGCTTTGTAGGAGCTGATCCGTCTGTCCAAGTTCCTGGGCAATGATCTCCGCTGTGGCTTCTGTCAGCCGTGCGTGGTTCCAGGTGTGGTTGCCCACCTGGTGTCCTTCTGCCGCCATTCGCTCCACCAGGGCCTCATTTCCCGGGATCTGACGGCCGATCAGGAAAAAGGTGGCGCTGGCCCTTCGCTCTGCCAGTCCGTCCAGCAGCACGTCGGTGGTGCCCGCCTTGGGACCGTCGTCAAAAGTCAGGGCAATATATTTTTCTCCCGCCGGAAGACGGGCCGCTCCATCCGTGGCCACAGTGGCAGTCTCTTCCCTAAGAGAAGCGCCCCATGGTACCACTACCAGAGCCAAGGCAACCAGAATACTGAAAAAACGTCGTTTTCCCATCTGTATCCATTCCCCCATCACTCGCTTGCCGCTCTAGTTTGCGCAGGTGTGGGGAAAATACTGCTGTCAAAAACTGCGGAAAAAGCGGCCCTGTCGGGCCGCTTCTCGCAAAAGTCTCATATGAGATATTACCGATTAATCAAAAAAACAGGAAAACTCTTGACAATAAATTAAACAGGACAATCAATATAATAACGCCAACCACAACTCCAAAGGAACTGCTGCTCTGCTGTTTGCGCTGATTCCTTGCGCGGTCCTGGAGATTGGCAGCCAACGTCGTGCTGCGTGCGGGCGACACTTTGGCCGCCGAAGAACGCTGGATTCGCTGAACGCCTTTGTCCAAGCCGATCCGACGCCTCTCCCGCTTTTCCTCATGGAGTTCCCGATGAACAAAGGAGTCTGTGCGGTTGGCCTCGTTGATGCCGTCCACCCGGACCACGGAACCGTCCGCACCAATGCGCATACTCCGCTGGGGCTGGTTAAAGGCCCCGCACTTGGGGCAAAAGCAATCCTCGTCGTAATTGTACAGCTTGCCGCAGTCATAACACCGCACTCTCTGCATTCTTCCGCACCTCCCCTGTTTATTGTATTCTACCATAAAGCAAACAGAAAAGTAAATCCTTCTGCCTTCTTTTCCCAGCAGGCCTCCATCAAGGCAAAAAGCCCTTTGCAACGCGCCTAGGTCCGCATTGCAAAGGGCTTTTTTGATTTGCCAGAGATTTATTTCACCAGCTCAATGATGGCGGTCTCTGCGGCATCGCCGCGGCGGATGCCGGTGCGCACGATGCGGGTGTAGCCGCCGTTGCGCTCAGCGTAGCTGGGAGCGATCTCCTTGAACAGCTTCTTGCACACATCCTCGCGGGTGATGAAGCTCATGGCCTGCCGGTAGGCGGCCAGGTCGCTCTTCTTGCCGAGGGTAATCATCTTCTCAGCCAGAGGCTTGATCTCCTTGGCACGGGTGATGGTGGTCTCCATCTTGCCGTGGTCCAGGAAATCCGTGACCTGCTGACGCAGCATTGCCATGCGCTGCTCAGAGGTCTTGCCAAGCTTACGGGTTCCGGGCATTTCGGTCTTCCTCCTTCATAGGGATTTTGGTCGGCCGGGGGCAATGCCCCACGGCGTTTCAAATCAATTGTTGTCGTCGTCGGCCAGGTGGAGCCCCATCATGGCCAGCTTGTTGATGACCTCTTCCAGGGATTTGCGGCCCAGGTTCCGCACCTTCATCATCTCGTCCTCGGTCTTGGAAATCAGATCCTCGACGGTGTTGATGTTGGCGCGCTTGAGGCAGTTGAAGCTGCGGACGGAAAGGTCCAGCTCCTCGATGGTCAGCTCCAGCACCTTGTCCCGCTGGGCCTCAGCCTTCTCTACCACGGTGGGCTTGCTACCCACGTTCTCACTGAGATCGGTAAAGAGGGTGAAGTGGTCGCACAGGATCTTGGCGCCCAGAGACACGGCGTCCCGGGCGGAGATGGTGCCGTCGGTCCAAACCTCCAGCGTCAGCTTGTCGAAGTCGCTGGAAGCACCCACACGGGTGGGCTCCACGGTGTAGTTCACCTTGTACACAGGGGTGTAAATAGAGTCCACGGCGATGGTGCCGATGATGTTCTGCTGGGGCTTGTTGCGGTCGGCGGGCACATAGCCGCGACCGTGGGACAAGGTGATCTCCATATTCAGAGTGGCGCCGTTGTCCAGAGTGGCGATGTGCATCTCCGGATTCAGCACCTCCACCTCACCGTCGGCCTTGATGTCGCCGGCAGTGACCTCGCAGGGGCCCACCGCTTCAATATAAACGGTTTTCACAGTCTCGCTGTGCAGCTTGGTCAGGAGGCCTTTCACATTCAGTACGATCTCCGTCACGTCTTCCTTCACACCGGGAATGGTGGAAAACTCATGCTGGACACCGGCGATCTTGATGGTGGTCGGTGCGGTGCCTGGCAGAGAGGAAAGCATAATCCGACGGAGCGCGTTGCCCAGGGTCGTGCCGTATCCGCGCTCCAGCGGCTCCACCACATACTTTCCGTAAGTGGCGTCACCCGGGGTCTCGATACACTCGATCTGGGGCTTTTCAATTTCGATCATGCAGTTGCCCTCCTTCATCATCTCATAGCGGCGGCGGATAAACGCCAGCCGCCGAACATCCGTATCATCCTCAGGGGTGTCCTCCCGATTACTTGGAGTACAACTCGACGATCAGATGCTCCTCCACGGGGACATCGATGTCCTCACGGGCGGGCAGACGGGTCACAGTACCCTTCAGGGTGTTCTTCTCCCGCTCCATCCAGGGAGGCAGCAGGAACATGGGGGCGTCCTGGCCCACCAGGCGCTTGAACACCTCGGAGGAACGGCTGGATTCGGCCACTTCAATCACGTCGCCGGCCTTGACCAGATAGGAGGGGATGTTGACCTTCTTGCCGTTGACGGTGAAGTGAGCGTGGCTCACCAACTGACGGGCCTGACGGCGGGTCATGGCGAAGCCCATGCGGTACACAACATTGTCCAGACGGCGCTCCACCAGAATCAGCAGGTTGTCGCCGGTCTTGCCGGGGGCGGCGGCAGCAGCCTCATAGTAATCGTGGAACTGCTTCTCCAGAATACCATAGATGAACTTGACCTTCTGCTTCTCGTTGAGCTGGATGCCGTATTCGCTCTTCTTCCGTCTCATCTGGCCGCCGGGATTCCGGTTGGTCTCCTTTTTGGCGTAGCCCATGACGGCGGGAGAGATCCCCAGAGCCTTGCAGCGCTTGGCGATCGGCTGCATATTTCTTGCCATAGTGCTTGTTACCTCCTCTTTCGATTACACGCGGCGGCGCTTGGGCGGACGGCAGCCATTGTGGGGGATGGGGGTGACGTCCTTGATCATGGTCACTTCCAGGCCCACAGCCTGCAGAGCGCGGATAGCAGCCTCACGGCCCTGGCCGGGGCCCTTGACAAAGACCTCAACGGTCTTCAGGCCATGCTCCATAGCGGCGCGGGCGGCAGTCTCAGCCGCGGTCTGGGCCGCAAAGGGCGTAGACTTCTTGCTGCCGCGGAAACCGAGGCCGCCGGAGGAAGCCCAGGAAAGGGCGTTGCCCTGCGTATCGGTAACAGTTACCATGGTGTTGTTGAAGGAAGAACGGATGTGGACCTGACCACGCTCCACATTCTTCTTTTCACGGCGGCGGCGAATGACCTTCTTGCCACCGGATGCTTTCGCAGTTGCCATTTCTGATCTCCCTCCTTACTTCTTCTTGTTGGCAATGGTCTTCTTGGGACCTTTGCGGGTGCGGGCGTTGGTCTTGCTGCGCTGGCCACGGACAGGCAGGCCCTTGCGGTGCCGGATGCCGCGATAGCAGCCGATCTCGCTCAGGCGCTTGATGTCCAGAGCGGTCTGGCGGCGCAGGTCGCCTTCGACGGTATAGGCGTCGATGGCGTCACGGAGCTTCTGCTCCTCGGCGTCGGTCAGATCCTTCACGCGGGTGTCGGGGTTGATGCCCGTCTGCGCCAGAATGTCCTTGGCGCTCTTTCTGCCAATGCCGTAGATATAGGTGAGGCCGATTTCGATACGCTTATCCTTCGGCAGGTCAATACCGGCAATACGTGCCATACTCTTAAAGCACCTCCAATTAAATCTTAGCCCTGTCTCTGCTTATGCTTGGGGTTCTCGCAAATGACCATGACACGGCCTTTGCGGCGAATGACCTTGCACTTTTCGCACATGGGCTTCACGGACGGTCTTACTTTCATAGCTTTAAACCATTCCTTTCAGCGGTTTCATGTCGTTGACTGCTCGCCTGGGCGGCTCACTTGCTGCGCCAGGTGATCCGGCCGCGGGTCAGATCGTACGGGGACATCTCCACCGTCACCTTGTCGCCGGGCAGAATCCTGATGAAATTCATTCTGAGTTTTCCGGAAATATGTGCCAGAATCGTGTGTCCATTTCCAATGTCTACCTGGAACGTCGTATTGGGCAGGGCTTCCACCACCACGCCCTCCACTTCAATCATGTCGGATTTTGCCAAACGTTATCCCTCCTGGTCCGGATGAGCTTCCCCGCGGTAAGCCGCGAGGGTTCTGCGAAGTTCGATGTTGCTGATCTTCTCTTCGCGTCTGATCTTCTCGGAAAGCCGGGTGTCGTCCGCTGCCACGAACAGCACATGCCGCCGCTTCTTACGCTTGGGCGACTCCACCTTCCGTCCCTTTCCGTCTGCCAGCAGCAGGTACTCCCCCTCCGTGGCCAACACCACGAAAAGCTTGCCCTTGTCTCTGCCGGCAGCGGATCTTACGATATTTGATCTTGCAATGTCCATACGCTTCCTCGTCAGATGGCGGGAGCCGTGAGAATCTCGGGCTCACCGTCGGTGATCAGAACCGTATTTTCATAGTGGGCCGCCCATTTGCCGTCCAGGGTTTTGACGGTCCAGCCGTCGCTCATCTGACGGATGGCGGCGGAGCCGGCGTTCACCATAGGTTCGATTGCAAGGGTCATGCCGCGGAGCAGCCGCGGTCCCCGTCCGGGATGTCCATAGTTGGGGATCTCCGGCGACTCGTGCATCTGCGCGCCGACGCCGTGGCCCACGTACTCCCGGACAACGGAATAGCCGTGGCTTTCCACATACTGCTGAATGGCTGCCGAAATGTCGAACAGCCGCTGCCCTTCCCGGGCGAAGCGGATTCCCTCGAAGAAGCTCTGCCTGGTCACATCGATCAGGTCTTGAGCCTCGGGAGAGATCTTTCCGCAGGGGAAGGTGGCCGCGCAGTCGCCGTGGAACCCGCCAATGTACGCCCCCACATCCACGCTGACGATGTCACCCTCCTGCAGCACCCGTTTGCCGGGTATGCCGTGGATGATCTCGTCGTTGACGCTGATGCAGGCGCTGGCCGGATAGCCGTTGTAATGCAGGAACGAGGGAACTGCGCCTTGCTTGCGGATAAAGTGTTCCACCGCACGGTCGATCTCCTGGGTTGTTACGCCGGGCTTTACCATTTCCCCTGCCAAGGCACGGGCAGCCGCGGTAATTTTTCCGGCCCGGCGCATCAGTTCGATCTCATGGGGGGATTTCAGCGTAATCATCGCATCATCTCCCCAGTGCACGGAGGATGGCCTGGGAGGTCTCCTCGACGGAGGGCTGATTCTCCACAGACTTCAGGAGGCCGCGCTGGGCATAAAAGTCCTTCAGAGGCTCGGTCTCCCTATGATAGACCTCGAGCCGGGCTTTCACCGTCTCGGGGGCATCATCTTTGCGCTGCACCAGCTTGCCGCCGCAACTGTCGCAGACGCCCTCCTGCTTGGGGGGCACAGCCACCACATGGTAGCTGGCCCCGCAGGATTCGCAGACACGGCGTCCGCTCATGCGCTCCATGATGGTCTCATCGGAGATCTCAATGGAGATGACAGCGTCGAAGGTGATCCCGGCCTTCTCCATGGCCTCAGCCTGGGCGATGGTGCGGGGCACGCCGTCCAGGATATAGCCGCCGGCGCAGTCTGGCTCCGCCAGCCGCTCGGTGATGATACCGATGATGACATCATCGGGAACAAGCTGGCCCGCGTCCATAAAGCTCTTGGCCTTCAGTCCGATGGGCGTGCCGTTCTTGATAGCGGCGCGGAGAATATTGCCGGTGGAGATGGTGGGGATGTTCAGCTCTTTGCAAAGCCTTTCGGCCTGGGTGCCTTTTCCGGCGCCAGGGGCGCCCAACAGGATCATCTTCATAAGCGTAACGCCTCTTTCTTATTCCAGGAAGCCCTTGTACTGACGCATCAGCATCTGGGACTCCAAAGCCTTGACCGTTTCCAGAGCCACGCCGACCACAATGATGACGGAAGTACCGCCGATAGCCAGAGAGGAGCTGGAGACAAACTTACCGATGATCAGGGGGCAGATGGCCACGATACCCAGATAGATGGCACCGAACAGAGTGATCTTGTTCAGAACTTTCCGGATAAAGTCCACCGTGGGCTTGCCGGGCCGGAAGCCCGGGATAAAGCCACCCTGCTTTTTCAGGTTGTTGGCGATCTCCACCGGGTTGAACTGAATGCTGGAGTAGAAATAGCTGAAGCCGATGATCATGATGAAGTAGACCACCATATAGATCACGGACTTGGTGTCAATGGCATCGTAAATTGCCCGGGAAATGGTGCCCTCATCGGGAGCACCGATAAAGGTCCACACGGTGACAGGCAAAGACGCGATGCTCTGGGCGAAGATGATGGGCAGAACGCCGGACATATTCACCTTCATGGGCAGATGGGTGGACTGACCGCCGTACATCTTCCGCCCCACCTGGCGCTTGGCGTACTGCACGGGGATGCGGCGCTCGGCGTCGTTGATGAACACGATGAAGACGATCAGGGCCAGGATACCCACGATCAGCAGGGCCACCCACAGCCAGTTGATGGGCTTTTGGGAACCAAAGGCGATTCCGGAAGAAACCATGGTGGGCACGCGGGAGAGGATGCCTGCAAACAGGATGATGGAAATGCCGTTACCCACGCCAAACTCCGTCACCTGCTCACCCATCCACATGACGAAGGAGGAGCCCGCGATGAAGCTGACGATGATGACCAGGGCCGGCCAAATTCCGTCGGCACCGGCGGTCAGCAGATTGTAATTCCGCATCATCATATAGTAACCGAAGGCCTGCAAAATGGCGATGCCCACGGTGGTGTAGCGGGTGATGGACTGGATCTTCTTCCGGCCCTCCTCGCCGCCGTCCTTGGCTAGCCGCTCCAGAGCGGGGATAGCCACGGTCAGCAACTGAATGATGATGGAGCTGTTGATATAGGGCTGGATGCTCAGGGCAAACACCGTCGCCTGAGCAAAAGCACCGCCGCTCATGACGTTGTACAGGCCCAGGATGGTTCCGCCCATCTGGTCCAGATACTGCTCCAGCATATCAACATTCACGTAAGGAACTGTGATGGCATTGCCGATACGGAAGATCAGCAGGATCAGCAGCGTGAACACCATTTTCTTCCGCAGCTCGGGGATGCCCCAGGCCTTGCGAATCGTTTGGATCACGTTACATCACCTCGGCCTTTCCGCCAGCTGCCTCGATGGCCTCCTTGGCAGACGCGGAGAAAGCAGAAGCCTTGACAGTGACCTTCTTGGTAACCTTGCCGTTACCCAGGACCTTGTAGCCATATGCGCACTTGGAGAGGATCCCCTTGTCCAGCAGCGCCTGGGCAGTGACGGTCTCGCCGTCGGCAAAGGCGTTCAGGGCGTTGAGGTTGATGATCTCCAGGGGCTTGGCAAAGATGTTGTTGAAGCCGCGCTTGGGGATACGGCGGGCCAGAGGCATCTGGCCACCCTCGAATCCAATGCGGACCTTGCCGCCGCTACGGGCCTTCTGACCCTTGTGGCCGCGGCCGCCGGTCTTACCGTTGCCGCTGCCGGCGCCCCGGCCCTTGCGGTATGCGGACCGGACGGAACCCTCGGCGGGAGACAGTTCGCTCAGTTTCATCTTTCGTGCCTCCTTACTTCACTTCAGTGACCTGCAGCAGATAGCCGATCTTGGCGATCTTGCCGCGGGTCTGGTCGTTGTCGGGCTGCACGGTGACGTCACCGATCTTGCGCAGGCCCAGGGAATTTGCAGTGGCGACCTGCTTTTCCAGGCGGCCGTTCAGGCTCTTGACGAGCTTAATATTTAAGTTTGCCATTTTTTGTGCCTCCTTAACCCACGATCTCGTCCACGCTCTTGCCGCGGATGCGGGCAACCTCTTCAGGACCACGCATGCTCTTGAGGCCCTGGAAGGCGGCGGCGACCACGTTGTTGGGATTGTTGGAGCGCAGGCACTTGGTACGGATGTCCTTGATACCCGCGGCTTCCACGACGGCACGGACAGCACCGCCGGCGATCACGCCGGTACCGGGGGCAGCGGGCTTCATCAGCACGCGGCCGGCGCCGGCCTCACCGATGGTCTCATGGGGAACGGTGGTCCCGGAGAGGGTCACGGTGATCATGTTCTTCTTGGCGGCCTCGATGCCCTTGCGGATGGCCTCGGGAACCTCGGCGGCCTTGCCCAGGCCGTAGCCGACCTTGCCCTTGCCGTCACCCACGACGACCAGGGCGGAGAACTTCATAACACGGCCGCCCTTGACGGTCTTGGAGACGCGGTTCAGGGAAACGACCTTCTCGATATACTCGCTCTGCTCTCTTTCAAATCTAGGCATTGTTGTCGTTCCTCCTCCCTTAGAATTGCAGGCCGCCCTCGCGGGCACCCTCGGCCAGAGCCTTCACACGGCCATGATACAGGTAGCCGCCGCGGTCAAACACCACAGTCTCGATACCCTTGGCCTTGGCCCGCTCGGCCAGCAGCTTGCCAACAGCGGTGGCAGCGGCAACGTTGCCGCCGTAACCCTCGATGGCCTTGTCCAGAGAGGAAGCGGAAGCCAGGGTCACGCCGTTGACATCGTCGATGATCTGGGCATAGATGTTGGCCTCGCTACGGAACACGTTCAGACGAGGAGCAGTGGGAGTGCCGGAGATCTTGGCGCGCACTCTCTTGTGACGCTTCATGCGCTGGGCATTGGTATTCGGTCTTTTAATCATATCGGCACACCTCCTTACTTCTTGGCGCCGGTCTTACCGACCTTGCGGCGGATGACCTCATCGGCGTACTTGATGCCCTTGCCCTTGTAAGGCTCGGGAGGACGCTTCTCGCGGACTTCGGCCGCAAACTGGCCGACGGCCTGCTTGTCGCATCCGTGGATCACGATTTTATTGGGAGCGGGAACATCAATGGTGATGCCCTCGATCTCAGAAACGATCACCTGATGAGAGTAGCCCAGGTTCATGACCAGGTTCTTACCCTCCTTGGCCACACGGTAACCAACACCGTTGACCTCCAGCTCCTTGCTGTAGCCATCGGTCACACCGATAACCATGTTGTGCAGCAGGGTGCGGGTCAGGCCGTGCAGGCTGCGGTGCAGCTTGTCATCGGAAGGACGCTCCACGGTGATCGTGCTGCCTTCCTGTTTAATGATCATCTCGGGGCGCAGCGCACGGGTCAACTGGCCCTTGGGTCCCTTGACGGTAACCACATTACCTTCGGCGACACTGACAGTCACGCCGGCGGGAACGGTAATGGGCATTCTGCCAATTCTAGACATTGTTCAAATACCCTCCTTACCAGACGAATGCCAGGACTTCGCCGCCGACATGCAGCTCGCGAGCCTTCTTGTCGGTCATGACGCCCTTGGACGTAGAGATGATGGCGATACCCAGGCCACGGAGCACGCGGGGCAGCTCATCGGCACCCACATAGACCCGGAGGCCCGGCTTGGAAACGCGGCGCAGGCCGGTGATGACCTTTTCCTTGCCCGCGTTGTACTTCAGGGTGATGTGGATCATGCCCTGGAGGCCGTCGTCCACCACCTGGAAGTTCTTGATATAGCCCTCGTCCAGCAGGATCTGAGCAATGCTCTTCTTCATGTTGGAGGCGGGAACATCAACGGTGTCGTGCTTGGCGCTGTTGGCGTTGCGGATGCGGGTCAGCATATCCGCAACCGGATCGGTGATATGCATAATAAATCCTCCTATTTTAGAGTTGCGATTCCACAGGAACCGCTGCGGCAGCGAGGTATCATGGCCAATGGAGCAGTCCGCTCACGCGTGGTGCCCAATTGGTCATGACCTTTCGCCATCCGAATCACCAGAGTTCCATATCCTAAACTCACGGTTACATAAGTTGTGTGGAAAGCCGGAGCTTTCCGGTGCGGCGGCTCTTAGAAGGAAGCCTTCCGCACGCCGGGGATCTCGCCCTTATAGGCCAGTTCCCGGAAGCAGATACGGCACACGCCGTAGTCACGCAGGTAAGCGTGAGGGCGGCCGCAGATCTTGCAGCGGTTGTATCTCCGGGAGGAGAACTTGGCGGGAGCCTGCTGCTTGAGAATCATAGATTTCTTAGCCATTTGCCTCTTCCTCCTTAGCGGGCGAAGGGAGCGCCGACCTGCTGGAGCAGGACACGGGCCTCTTCATCGGTGTGCGCGGTGGTGCAGATGACCACATCCATGCCGCGGATCTTGTCGATCTTGTCGTACTCGATCTCGGGGAAGATCAGCTGCTCCCGGATGCCCAGGGCATAGTTGCCACGGCCATCGAAGGAGTTGGGGTTGATGCCCTGGAAGTCACGGACACGGGGCAGAGCCACGTTGAACAGGCGATCCAGGAACTCCCACATCTTGTCGCCCCGGAGGGTGACCTTGGCGCCGATGGGCATATCCTCACGCAGCTTGAAGTTGGCGATGGACTTGCGGGCGCGGGTGATGATGGGCTTCTGGCCGGTGATCTGGCTCAGATCGCTGACCACGTTCTCCAGAACCTTGGAGTTTTCACGAGCCTCGCCGCAGCCCACGTTCACGACCACCTTGTCGATCTTGGGGATCTGCATGACGCTCTTGTAGCCGAACTGCTTCATCAGAGCGGGAGCAACTTCGGCTTTGTACTTTTCTTTCAGTCTTGCCATGGTTCTCTACGCTCCTTTCTTACAGCTCGGCGCCGCAGTGCTTGCACACGCGGGTCTTCTTGCCGCCCTCGATCTTGTGGGCGATACGGGTGCCCTTGTTGCACTTGGGGCAGACCACCTGCACCTTGCAGGAGGCGATGGCAGCCTCGCGCTTGACGATGCCGCCCTCTTCGCCCTGCTTGCGGGGCTTGACGTGGCAGGTCACCATGTTGATGCCCTCCACGACCACCTTCAGGGAGCCGGGAACGGTGCCCAGCACCTTGCCCTGCTTACCCTTGTCCTTGCCGGACAGGACGACAACGGTATCGCCCTTCTTGATATTCATAGCCATTTCGCTGCCCTCCTCAAATCACTTCGGGGGCGAGGGACAGGATCTTCATGTAATCCTTGTCACGCAGCTCGCGAGCCACCGGCCCAAAGATACGGGTACCTCTGGGGTTCTTGTCGTCCTTGATCAGAACGGCGGCGTTGTCATCGAAGCGGACATAGGTGCCGTCGGCACGACGGACGCCCTTGGCGCTGCGGACGATGACGGCCTTGACAACCTCGCCCTTTTTCACAGTGCCGCCGGGGGTGGACTTGCGGACGGAAGCCACGATCACATCACCGATGTTGCCGAACTTCCGCTTGGAGCCGCCCAGGACACGGATGCACTTGATCTCCTTGGCGCCGGTATTATCGGCTACCTTCAGAAACGTTTCCTGCTGAATCATACTGCGGCACCTCCTTACTTCGCTTTCTCAATGATCTCGACCACGCGCCAACGCTTGTCGTGAGACAGGGGGCGGGTCTCCATGACCTTGACCTTATCGCCGACGCCGCAGGCGTTCTGCTCGTCGTGGGCCTTCAGCTTATAGGTGCGGCCAACAATCTTCTTGTACAGAGGATGGGCCACCCGGTCCTCGATGGCGACCACAACGGTCTTGTCCATCTTGTCGGAAACCACCTTGCCGACCCGGGTCTTGCGGGAGGAAGTTCTCTTCTCTTCGTTCATCTTACCTTACCTCCTTCTCACTGCTTCTGGTCAGCGGCGGCGAGCTCCGCCAGCACGGTCTTGATTCGGGCAATATCGTGCTTGGTCTCCCGGATCTTCACGGGATTGTCCAGCTGGTTGGTGGCGTGCTGCATACGCAGATAGAACAGGTCTTTCTTCAGCCCCGCCAGCTTCTCGTTGAGCTGCTCGGGGGTCATCTTGCGGATTTCACTTGCCTTCATCTTCACTCACCTGCTTCCTCGGTGCGGGCGACGATCTTCGTCTTGATGGGCAGCTTGTGGCTGGCCAGACGCAGCGCCTCGCGGGCAACTTCTTCGGACACGCCGGCGATCTCGAACATGATACGGCCGGGCTTCACAACGGCAACCCAGAACTCAGGGGAACCCTTACCGGAACCCATACGGGTCTCGGCGGGCTTCTTGGTTACGGGCTTGTCGGGGAAAATCTTGATCCAGACCTGACCGCCACGCTTGGTATAACGGGTCATAGCGATACGGGCAGCCTCGATCTGATTGCTGGTGATCCAGCCGGGCTCCAGGGCCTGCAGACCGAACTCACCGTAGGCAATGGTGCTGCCACGGGTGGCCTTGCCGGTCATACGGCCGCGGTGCACACGGCGATATTTGACTCTCTTCGGCAGAAGCATTACTGGGCTCCTCCTTCCTTAGGTGCCGCGGGGGCCGCGGGAGCAGCGGGGCGGCTGGTGTTGGTAGTGCGGTTGAACCCGCCCTGGGGACGGCCCTGGCCGGCCCGGTTGAAGCCGCCCTGGCCGCGG
>URXS01000004.1 GCA_900551885.1 uncultured Oscillibacter sp. | reverse complement strand
CTTTTTCAGATTATTTCAGTTGCCGGTCTCCAGAGAGATCTTGTTGAACAGCGCCAGCAGGTCGTCCATGGAGGTGGCGGCCTTATCGGCCCCGGCCCGGTCCAGTACCACCTGGCCCTGTCGCATCATCAGGATGCGGTCGCCGTACTGGGCGGCGTAGCGGAGGTTGTGGGTCACCATCATGGCGGTGAGTTTCTTCTCCCGCACCACCTTGTCGGTCAGGGCCATAATGACCTCGGCGGTCTTGGGGTCCAGGGCGGCGGTGTGTTCGTCCAGGATCAGGAACCGCAGGGGGGTCATGGTGGCCATCAGCAGTGCAACTGCCTGCCGCTGGCCGCCGGAAAGGGCGCCCATCCGCACATCCAGTTTGTCCTCCAGGCCCAGACCCAGGCCGGAGAGCTGCTCCCGGTAATCCTCCACCCGGCGGCGGTTGATGCCACGGCCCAGGCCAAAGGGTTTGCCCTTGTTGTCCGCCAGGGACAGGTTCTCCAGCACCGTCAGGTTGGGGCAGGTGCCGGCGGAGGGGTCCTGGTACACCCGGCCCATGGAGGCGTAGCGTTGGTAGTCCTTCAGCTTGGAAATGCTCTTGCCGTCCATCAGCACATCGCCGCCCTCCACGCCGATGGACCCGCAGATGATGTTCAGCAGGGAGGTCTTGCCGCTGCCGTTGCTGCCCACGATGGAGACGAACTGCCCGTCCTCCACCGTCAGGGAGAAGTGGTCGAAGAGGGTTTGCTCCGTAACGGTGCCGGGGTTGTAGATCTTGGTGATGTCCCGCAGTTCAAGCATGGATGATCTCCTCTCCCTTCCGGCCCGACAGGACCAGCACCAGCAAAAACAGCACGGCGGTGACGAATTTCATCATGTTGGCCGGGAACCAGGAAAGGCTCAGGGCCGTCTGGATGCACAACTTGTAGAGGATGCTGCCGGCAATGACCGCCGTGGTGCCCGCCGGAGCGCCCAACCACCGCAGACCCTTGCGCTTGCGCAGGGCCCGGGCCAGGGGAGAGTTTTCATAGAACCGGAACAGGGAGATGCCGATGATGACAGCCGCCAGACCGTACACCAACTGGCCGGTTCCCATGGTAGAAGAAAAGCTGCGCAGCTCATGGCACACCACACATCCGCCCAGGGCCACCAGGGCATTGGCGATCACCAGACCCAGGATCTTCACCTGGCCCCGGTCCTTGGCCAGGGCAGTGACCAGCATGGCGTTGTCACCCACAGCCCGCAGAAGCAGGCCGGACTTGGTTTTGAAATACAGGTCCAGGGCGATCTTGACCACGATCACCAGCACCGCAGAGACCACCAGCTTCCGTCCTGTCAGGGTCAGAGAGCCCAGCAGCGCCACAGTGGGGCCGGCGGAGAAGATGGTGTCCACCGCCCGCTCCACCGTCAGGTTGGAGCCGGCGATCTGCAGGTTGATGGAAAAGAGGGCCGTCATGGTGATGATGCCCGCCAGCAGGTTGCGCACCCGCAGGCGCACGTGGATGAGGCCGGTCACCAGGCCCGCCAGGGCCCCCGCCGCCATGGCCAGGGGCAGCGTCAGATAGGGGTTCACTCCGTGGGTGAGCATCACGGCGGTGACGGCGGCGCCCAGAGGGAAGGTGCCATCTACCCCCAGGTCCGGGAAGTCCAGAATGGAATAGGTGATGTAGACGCCGAAGGACACCAGGGTGTAAATGAGCCCCTGGATCAGGGCGCCTGCCAGCAAATCCGCCAGATTCATGGAAATGTGCCTCCTCAAATGGTCCGCCTCAGCGGACGGTGTTGCGAATGGAGCCGATGCCCTGGATGGTGCACTCCACCACGTCCCCTACCTTTAAAAACCTGGGCGGGTCGAACCCCATGCCCACGCCGGCGGGAGTACCGGTGGCGATGATGGTGCCCGGCAGCAGCGTCATGCCGGCGCTCAGCTCCTCCAGCACGTCCGGAATGGAGTTGAGGAACAAGGACGTGTTGGACTTCTGCCGCACCTCGCCATTGACGGTGGAACCGATGTCCAGTGCCGGTGGGAAGGAGATCTCATCTGCGGTGACGATCCAGGGGCCCATGGGGGTAAAGCCATCCAGGCTCTTGCCAAAGTACCACTGCTTGTGGCCGGTCTGCACGTCCCGGGCGGAGACATCGTTGATGATGGTGTAGCCGAAGACGTAGTTCCCGGCATCCTCCGCTTTCACGCCCCGGGCGGTCTTGCCCAGAATCACCGCCAGCTCGGATTCATAGTCCAGCCGTTCCACCAGATCGGCGTGGCGGGGGATATCGCCGCCGGGGGCCACGGCCTCCGTCACCCGCTTGGAGAAGTATACCGCCACAGGCTTCTGCTTCTCGAAGGCATCGGCGTTATAGCGGGCGGCCTCTTCCAGGTGGTCCCGGTAGTTCATGCCCAGGCAGATCATATCCTGCCGGGGGCGGGGAATGGGGGCCAGCAGTTCCACCCTCTCCAGGGGCACAGACGCGCCAACCCGTTCCGCCGCGTCGGCAGCGGAGCGCAGGTCGGAGAGGGAGGCGGTCTCGATCAGGGTGTTCATGTCGGGATAGGGCAGGGGAAGGACGGATTTCCCGTCTCCCGTCAGGGCGCCGACGGCCTCAGCGCCGTCCAGCCGGTAGGTGAGCAGTTTCATGATGCGCGTCTCCTTCTGTGTGAAATCGATTCGGCTCAGGCCGCGTTGGCCTCCACGGCCGTCTGGGCTACCTCGTCGGGAACTGTGATGCCCATGGCGTCCAGAGCCTCGCTGTTGATATACAGATCGTAATTTTCGATGATCTCATAGGGCAGATCCTCGCAGGTGGCCTCGCCGGTGAGGACCTTGGCGGCCATCAGGCCCGTCTGAATGCCCAGTTTCACATAATCCAGACCGGCACCGGCCACACAGCCCAGCTTCACCTGCTCCACTTCGGAGCCGTAGACGGGAATGCCGGCCTCGTTGGTTTTCTCCAGGATGGCGGGCAGGACACCCACCACGGTGTTGTCGGTCAGATTGGAGAAGCAGTCCACACCCCGGGCAATCAGAGTGTCCACAGCCTGGGTGACCTCGGACTGGGCGGTGACGCCCACAGACTCAATGGTGAAACCGTAGTCGGCGGCCAGTTCCTCATAGACACCGATGGAGTAGACGGAGTTGGACTCGCTGGTCATATAGATGATGCCGATGGTGGTGGCATTGGGCTGCAAGGCCCGGATCAGTTCCAACTGTCCGGCCACCGGCAGCACGTCGGAGGTTCCGGTGATGTTGCCGGAGTCCAGATGGGCGCCCACAGGGTCGGTGATGGCGGTGAAGATCACAGGGATGTTCTTTTCTTCGGCGGCGGCGTAGCAGGCCACGGCAGAGGGGGTGGCGATGCCCACCATCAGGTCCACGTCCGCGGCGGAGAAGGTCTGGCCGATCTGGGTGGCGGTGGCGTCGTCAAAGCTGGCATTCTGATAAAGAAGCGTATAGTCTACGTCCTCCACCAGTCCGGCCTGCTCCAGACCCTGGAGGAATCCCTCCCGGCAGTTGTCCAGAGAGGCGTGCTCGCCGTACTGGGAGATGCCGATCTTGTACATGGTGGTCTCGCCCTCGGCGGCAGTATCATCAGCGGTGTCGTCAGCGGTATCAGTGCCGCCGCAGGCGGCCAGGGACAGAGTCATGGTCAGGGCCAGCAGGGCCGCGGCAAATTTCTTCAGATGCTTCATGGTGTGCACTCCTTATCAGTATAATTGTAAGATGTTTGAAAGGGATCGAAAAGAAAAATCCTTTTTAAATATACGGTCTCCACTGGCGGGGCCGCCATCGTCTTGTATCTTGCTTCATCAGGCTGTACTCCTTTCCGGGGGCGGTGGTCTACGGTGGGCAAAGAAAAAAGCCCTGTCCCACGATTGGGACAAGACTTGACATCCTGCGGTACCACCCAAGTTGGCGCATAGCGCCCCCTCACTCCGCGTACTTCATACGCGCCGCCATGGTAACGGGTGCGGTTCCCGTCAGTCGCTACTGAGGGCCGTGGCCCCGTTCGCTCTGCCCTCGCAAGTCCATTCGCCGGAGTGTCCGCCGCCGTGATTCCACCATCCACGGCTCTCTGAAAGGTGACCGGACCGGTTACTTCTCTCGCTCACAGGTTTTACCGGATTGATTTGCATTATACGCAGGGTGGCCGTTCCTTGTCAAGAGGTAATTTACACAAAACCCCGTCAGCGCGGTAAAGAGATGAATTGTAAAAGCAAACAGCCGGGGCCCGAAAGGGCCCCGGCTGCGCAAGCAAATCATCAGGACAGGAGCATCTTGTCGTCGGCCTCGTTGCTGCCGCTGTATCCCGGCCTGGACGGCCGGGAGCCCTTCCGATTAAAACAGCCCGGAGGGAAGTGAATTCCCTCCGGGCCAAGGTTTTGCCTCCGGCAAAACTCTTGTACGCGCGTTCACGCGTCCCGCCGTGCGGGGCCCAGGTCAGCGGCGTTCAGGACAGGAGCATCTTGTCGTCGGCCTCGTCGCTGCCGCTGACCTTGCTGAACAGCTCCAGAAGCTGGGGGACTGTCAGCTTTTTCTTCTCCTCCCCGGCTACATCGATGACGATGCGGCCCTCGTACATCATGATCAGCCGGTTGCCGTGGGCAATGGCGTCTTTCATGTTGTGAGTCACCATCATGGTGGTCAGATGGTTTTCCTCCACAATTCGGTCACTGAGCTCCAGCACCTTGGCGGCCGTCTTGGGGTCCAGGGCGGCGGTGTGCTCATCCAGCAGCAGCAGCTTGGGCCGCTTCAGAGCGGCCATCAGCAGCGTCAGCGCCTGGCGCTGGCCGCCGGAGAGGAGCCCCACCTTGCTGGTGAGTCGGTCCTCCAACCCCAGGTCCAGATCCCGCAGCAGCTCCCGGTAGTCGGCCCGCTCCGTTTTGGTGATGCCCCAGCGCAGCCCGCGGCTCTGCCCCCGACGGGCGGCCAGGGCCAGATTCTCCTCGATCTGCATGGTGGGTGCGGTGCCCATCATGGGGTCCTGAAAGACCCGGCCGATGAACTTGGCCCGCTTGTACTCCGGCAGGTGGGTCACGTCCGTGCCGCCGATCAGGATCTGCCCGGCGTCCACGGGCCAGGTACCGGCCACGGCGTTGAGCATGGTGGACTTACCGGCACCGTTGCCGCCGATGACGGTGACGAAATCGCCGTCATTCAGGGTCAGATTCAGCCCGGCCAGGGCCCGCTTTTCATTGACGGTGCCTGCGTTGAAGGTCTTGTAGATATTTTTCAGCTCAAGCATTGCGGTCTCCTCCCATCTTGGCACCGGCTTCCGGAGCCGCGGTTTTCACCCGGGTGTGAACGTATTTGCCCTTCCAGTAGGGGATGGACAGGAACACGGCCACCACAATGGCGGAGAGCAGCTTCAGGTAGTTGGCGTTCAAGCCCATGGCCAGCACCGCCTGGATGACGATGTAGTACAAAATGGCGCCGATGGACACTGCCAGCAGCTTCAGGGCAAAGTTGTGGAACACCTTGGAGAAGGCCACCTCACCGATGATGACGGCGGCCAGGCCAATGACGATGGCGCCCCGGCCCATGTTGATCTCACTGGCGCTGTTGTACTGGGCCAGCAGCGCACCGGACAGGGCCACCAGGCCGTTGGAGATCATCAGACCCAGTACCTTGGTGAAGCTGGTGTTGATGCCCTGGGCCCGGGCCATACTCTGGTTGGAGCCGGTGGCCCGCAGGGAGGCGCCCAGTTCCGTGCCGAAGAACCAGTACAGCAGGGCGATCAGGACTAGGGTAAAGATGCCCACCACCAGGATGGGGTGGCGGTAGAAGGGCCGGGTGCCGTTGACCGCGTCCTGAACGAACCGGAGGGACACCAGCAGCTTGTCCAGCATTTCCGGCTGCGTGACGTTGATGGCCACCGTGGCCTTCATATCCATAATGGCCATATTAATGGACCACAGGCCCAACTGGGTCAGTATACCGGCCAGAATGGCGGGAATGCCGCAGAAAGTGTGCAGCAGTCCGGTGGCCAGGCCTGCTGCCATGCCTGCCACCAGGGAGGCCAGCATGGCCAGCCACAGATTGGTGCCCGTGGTGTAGAGCATCACGAAAACGGCGGCGCCGGTGCAGAAAGAGCCGTCCACCGTCAGATCGGCGATATCCAGGATTTTGTAGGTGATGTAGACGCCAATGGCCATGATGCCCCAGATCAGGCCCTGGGACACGGCGCCTGGCAGCGCGTTGATAAAGCTCAGCATGTCGATGCGTTCCCCCTGTTGCAAATGGTAATAGACTTCAATAGTATAGCAGTCAACAGCGGAAAAGGAAAGCCCTTTTCCGCTGTTGGCTCTGGAAAAACGGGGAAAATTACTCGATGACGATGGCCTCGTAGCCGTCGGGAACGGTCAGGCCCAGATCGGCGCAAATGGCCTCGTTGTACTTCTTGGTGACCTGGGGAGCGTACTCGATGGGCATCTCGGATACATCGGCCTCACCAGTGAGGATCTTCACTGCCATCTGGCCGGTGGTGTAGCCCAGGTCATAGTAGCTGATGGACAGGGTAGCCACGCCGCAGCCGCCGCAGATGCCTTCCTCGCCGGCGATGATGGGCACGCCTGCGGGACGGCAGATGTTGTCGATGACACCGGTGTTGTTGGCGCAGGTGTTGTCGGTGGGGACGTAGATCACATCGCTGTTGTCAGCGGCCTTCTGGGTGACGGAGGCCATGTCGTTGGTGTCAGAGAAGGGATACTGGGTGCAGGTGTAGCCCAGCTCCTCCAGGTAGATCTGGACGTTGTCCACCTGATACTGGCTGTTAGCCTCGGCGGAGCAGTACAGCAATCCCACGTTCTTGGCCTCGGGGAACCACTCCTTCACCATGGCAGCCTGCTCGTCCAGAGGCGCCAGATCGGAGGTGCCGGAGACGTTGGTGCCCACGGTACCGGTGAAGCCGTCAATGCCCAGAGCCACACCGTACTCGGTGACGGAGGTGCCCAGCACCGGAATGGTGGAGGTGGCGGCGGCAGCGGTCTGCAGAGGAGCGGTGGCGTTGGCCAGAATCAGATCCACACCGGCGGAGACGAAGCCGTTGATAATGGTGGAGCAGGTGGGGCTGTCACCGGCAGCGTTCTGGTTGTCGATCTTGACGTTCTCGGCGCCCAGACCCTCGTTCACGGCGTCGATGAAACCCTCGGTGGCAGCATCCAGAGCCACGTGGGGAGCCAACTGGCAGATACCGATGGTGTAAGTGGCACCGGAGGCGTCGCCGGTATCGGTGTCGGTGGTCTCGGCTTCATCGGAGGTATCGCCGGTATCGGCGGTGTCGCCGCCGCAGGCGGCCAGGCTCAGCGTCATCATGGCGGCGAGCAACAGGGCAAGCAGTTTCTTTTTCATCACAATGTTCTCCTTTTCTGAATGAATCGCAGAGACAATTATAAAAAGCGGCTCCGTCCCGGAGGAACAGAGCCGCTTCTCATACAATGGTAGGGGAGCGCCGTATCTGTTTCAGCCGGTCCGGGAGTTTTGCCCGCGGTAATAGCGGCCCGCGTAGCGGGCCTGCATAAAGGAGAAATGGGCGTTGCTCTGGACGGCAAAACGAACAATACGACCCATGGCGGACTCCTCTCTGCCTTTCGGCTGCTTCCAAATTACTTTTACAATATATAGCTTTAAAGAGATAAAGTCAACCGTCATTTTCTACAAAAACCGCAGCGCGTATCTCTATAAAGCGCCTGTTTTGCCATAAACTGGCTAAGTACGCCTGAACATTACCGCTGAGACAGCTCTTTTTCAAAACGGAAGTAATTGCCTCTGCCGATGCCGTTGGCCTCCGGCACCGCCGGGCCCCGGTGGTGGGGGATAAAAAACCCCATGATTTTGAAGCATACTTGTTGACGTAGAAGCGGATGTTCCGCTTTTCAAAATGCGGTGATGGGTTTCCCCACCACCGTGTCCGGGTACCGGGCTTCAATGGCCTGCCAGGAAGGCAGGCCAATCCCGCGGCTGTGGCAGGATTGGCGCAGATACGGCAGGTCCAGAGAGCAGCTCCGTGTTTCCCAGTCCGCCGCAAAATAAACCGGGGGAAAAATGTCCCGTTGACTTTTGCCGGGGGCGGTGATATAGTGGAAAAGTATTTTTGGAAACGCTTTGAGCGGCGGTCCGCGGCGGTGCCGCGGGACCACAATCGAACACACAGCGACACCGTGGATCGCAGCCGAACGTCCCGAAAAGGCCGGGACTTTTCGCCGCAATAGGGTCCGCAGGTGCCGCTTTTTTTGTGGGAAAACCGGGTAAAATGGGAGACAGAGCGTCGGATTGGGAAAGGCAGGGAAGTGGCATGACCACAAAATTTGTATTTGTAACCGGCGGCGTGGTGTCCGGCTTGGGAAAGGGGATTTGCGCGGCATCTCTGGGGCGGCTGCTGAAGCAGCGGGGTGTCCGGGTGCGCAACCAGAAGTTTGACCCCTATATTAATGTGGACCCCGGAACCATGAGCCCCTACCAGCACGGGGAGGTGTTCGTGACCGAGGACGGCGCCGAGACGGACCTGGACTTGGGTCACTATGAGCGGTTTGTGGACGAGGACCTGAACGGCAACAGCTCCGTGTCCTCCGGCAAGATCTACTGGTCTGTGCTGAACCGGGAGCGCCGGGGCGACTACCTGGGTGCCACGGTGCAGATCATCCCCCACATCACCGACGAGATCAAAAACCGCATCTACTCCATGGCTGGAGATGACGTGGATGTGGTCATCAGCGAGATCGGCGGCACCGTGGGCGACATCGAGTCCCAGCCCTTCCTGGAGGCCATCCGCCAGGTGGCTGTGGAGCGGCCCAGGGGTGACGTGGTGTTCATCCATGTGCCTCTGATCGTCCAGATCCCCGGTTCCGGGGAGTTGAAGAGCAAGCCCACCCAGCACTCGGTGAAGGAGCTGCTGTCTCTGGGTATCCAGCCGGACATTCTGGTGTGCCGGTGCGACGCTCCTATCACGGCGGATATCCGCCGGAAGATCGCCCTGTTCTGCAATGTGGAGCCGGACTGCGTCATCCAGAACACCACCGCCCGGACCCTCTATGAGGTGCCTCTGCTGATGGCCAAGGAGGGACTGGACGAGGTGGTATGCCGGAAGCTGGGCCTGATCACCCACCAGCCGGACCTGCGGGAGTGGAAGGCCATGGTGAAGCGGGAGCTGGCGGCCGAGCGCCGTGTGACCATTGCCCTGGTGGGCAAGTACACCCAGCTCCACGACGCCTATCTCTCCGTGGTGGAGTCTCTGGGCCACGCCGGCACTGCCAACGACGCGGTGGTGGACATCCGGTGGGTAGACTCCGAGACCGTGAACGATGAAAACGCCGGCGAGATCCTGGCCGGCTGCGGCGGCGTACTGGTGCCCGGTGGCTTCGGCGACCGGGGCATCGAGGGCATGATCGCCGCCTGCCGCTATGCCCGGGAGCACGGCGTGCCCTACTTCGGCATCTGCCTGGGTATGCAGATGGCGGTGGTGGAGTTTGCTCGCCATGTGCTGGGGCTGGAGGACGCCAACTCCTCTGAGTTCGCCGTGACCAAACACCCGGTCATCGACCTGATGCCGGACCAGGTGAATGTGACGGACAAGGGTGGCACCATGCGGCTGGGCCGCTATCCCTGTCGCCTGGCGGCGGGCAGCCGCAGCCGGGAGCTGTACGGGGCTGATGAGATCTCCGAGCGCCACCGTCACCGCTATGAGTTCAACAACGATTACCGCACCGCCTTACAGGAGGCGGGCATGAATCTGGCGGGTCTGTCCCCGGACGGTCGGCTGGTGGAGATCGTGGAGCTGGCGGACCATCCCTGGTTCGTGGGCGCCCAGTTCCATCCGGAGTTCAAGAGCCGCCCTGACCGGCCCCATCCGCTGTTCTATGGATTTGTGAAGGCTTCTCTGGAGAAGGAAGAGGCGGAAGGATAAGGAGGATTTCCCGTGAATCACTTTCAGAAGATCGCCGCCCGGCTGGAGGCGGCGGGACTGGATGCCATGCTGCTGACCGGCGAGGCCAACCGCTTTTATGCCTCCGGGTTCCACTCTCCCGGCACCGACGGTGTGGCCCTGGTGACGAAGCGTCATGCCTGGTATTTTACCGATTCCCGGTATATCGAGGCCGCCGGCCGTCATGTCCAGGGGGCGGAGATCCGGGAGACCGGCCCCGGACGGGGCTACACCGTGCTGCTGGAGGAAGTGCTGCGGCAACAGGCGGTCAGCCGCCTGGGGTTTGAGGATGCCTACATGACGGTCCAGGACTGGGAGCGGTACCGCAAGGCCCTGCCCTGTGATCTGGTGCCGGCGTCGGAGCTGCTGTGGGAGCTGCGCCGCACCAAGGACGACGAGGAGCTGGAGGCCATGGTGGCTGCCCAGCGGATTGCCAAGCGGGCTCTGGAGGATGTCCTGGAGGAGATGCGGCCCGGCCTCACTGAAAAGGAGGTAGCTGCCCGGCTTCAGTACCGGATGCTGCACTATGGCGCGGAGGACATGTCCTTTGACCCCATTGTGGTGTCCGGCCCCAACGGCAGTCTGCCCCACGGGGTGCCCTCGGAGCGGGAGCTGCGGCAGGGGGAGTTCGTCACCATGGACTTTGGCTGCATCTTTCACGGTTACTGCTCCGACATGACCCGCACCGTGGCCATCGGCTTTGCCACGGAGGAGATGCAGAAGGTGTATCAGACGGTGCTTTCCGCCCAGAAGGCCGGCATTGCCGCTGCCCGGGCCGGTGTCACCGGCCGGGAGGTGGACGGCGCCGCCCGGGCCGTTATCACGGCCGCCGGCTACGGGGATTATTTTACCCACAGCTTCGGCCACGGCGTGGGCGTGGAGATCCACGAGAGCCCCAATGCCTCTCCGCTCAACGACCAGCCGCTGCCCGCCGGTGCCGTGATCTCCGCGGAGCCGGGCATCTATCTGCCGGGCAAGCTGGGTGTGCGGATTGAGGATGTGATTTTGCTGACGGAGGAGGGCTGCCGCAATCTCACCAAGGCCCCCAAGGAGCTGCTGATTCTGTAAGAAAACGCCGCCGTTCAGACGGCGTTTTCTTTACGCCCTGACGGTTGACAAAGACCGGTTTGAACCCCATAATGGAAACGAGAACCAGCGGATGTCCATCATCCGGCGAAAGGGAGTCTTTCATGGATACCATTTATATTACCGGACACCGGAATCCCGACACGGATTCCATTGTCTCCTCCATGGCGTACGCCGCACTGAAAAACGCCCTGGGCCAGCGGCAGTATCAGGCCGCCCGGCTGGGCCAGATCAGTGACGAGACCCAGATCGTTCTGGACCGGTTCGGCTTTCAGCCGCCCCGCCTGTTGACCAATGTCCGCACCCAGGTCCGGGACCTGGATTACGATACGCCTCCCACCCTGTCTGCCGCCGCTACCATCAGCCGGGCCTGGCAGACCATGCAGGAGAACAAGATCTTTGTCATCCCTGTGGCCAACGAGGATGGGACGCTGTTCGGTATGCTGTCCGCCGGAGACGTGGCAAGCTACGATATGTCTTCCGTCCGCAATCCCCGGCTGGGGGAGGTGCCTATTTTCAACCTGCTGTCGGTGCTGGAGGGCAAGATCCTCAACGAGGGAGAGCAGCTTCGGGACGTGATCTCCGGCGAGGTCACCATCGCCCTGCCCGCCAGCCGGGAGAATCTGGTGTTCTCCGACCCCAACAGCATCGTGGTCTGCGGTGACCAGCCGGACATGATCCGGCGGGCAGTGGAGCTGGGCGTGGTCTGCGTCATCGTCTGTCAGGCCGAAGTCGACCCGGAGCTGTGGGCCGGGGACCGCTCCACCTGTATCATCTCCACTCCCTATGACGCTTACCGGGCGGTACGTCTGCTGTATCACGCGCTGCCCATCAGCAGCATCTGCAAGAACCAGGACCTGGTCAGCTTCCATCTGGACGACTATATCGACGACGTGCGGAATACCGTCCTGGAAAGCCGCTTCCGGGCCTATCCCATTCTGGATGAGGAGGAACGGGTGGTGGGTACCCTGTCCCGTTTCCATCTGTTGCAGCCCCGCCGCAAGCGGGTGGTACTGATGGACCACAACGAGAAGGCCCAGTCTGTACTGGGCCTGGAACAGGCAGAAATCCTGGAGATCATCGACCATCATCGTCTGGCGGATATCCAGACCAAGAACCCCATCTCCGTGCGCAACGAGCCCGTGGGCAGCACCACCACCATCGTGGCCACCATGTACCAGGAAAAGGGGCTCATGCCCACCGCCAAGATGGCGGGGCTCATGGCCGCCGCCATCATCTCCGATACCGTCATGTTCAAATCTCCCACCTGTACCCAGCGGGACATCGACGTGGCCAACCGCATGGCCCGGATCGCCAACGTCTCCCTGGAGGAGGTGGGTAAGGCGATCTTCTCTGCCACCAGCGGCGACGACAAGTCCGTGGAGGACATGCTGCAAACCGATTACAAGGAGTTCCACATCGCCGGCCACGATCTGGCGGTCAGTCAGATCACCTGCATGGACTCCGACCGGCTGCTGCAGCGGCAGGATAGCTTCCTGACCGCCATGGAGGACATCCGCAAGAAGAAGGGCTTCCACACCGTGGTGCTAATGATCACCGACGTTTTGAAGGAGGGTACCCATCTGCTGTTCGTAGGGGATGAGGATACCATCCGGCAGGCCTTCAACATCCGCACCAGCGAGCCAGCCCCCTTCCTGCCCAAGATCATGTCCCGGAAGAAGCAGGTCATTCCCATGCTCTCCGCCCTGTGGGGCTGAGCGCTGGGCCGTACCGAAGCGAAAAACACCGTGGGAGACCGGAATTCGGTCTCCCACGGTGTTTTTACGGCAATTCCTCTTTTTTAGCGGGCGGAGGGACCAGCCCCTCCAGCAGCAGGGCCTGACCCAGCAGCCACAGTCCCGCGGCCAGATCCGCGGCGGTCAGCTCCGCCGGAGCGGGGACGTCGGCGCTCATACCCGTTTCCTCCGGTACATCCGCAGGGACAGGGGGATGGATATGGCGGTCAGCCCGATGGCAGCCACAGCCACCCCAGGCAGGGCCAGGGCCAGATAGGAACCGCCGTCGGGTATGTCACTTGTGATGCTGGTGATGGCGCCGGTGCCGCCGCACACCAGAAAGATCAGCAGAAACATCACCAGCCGGCCCTTCTCCACACCGAAGCGGAACATCAGCGGCAGCGTCAGGGCCAGCACGCAGACTCCCACGCCCATAGCCAGGGGAATGGTGGAAAGAGGAGAGAGATTGTCGGCGGCCTGGTTCCACACCAGTGTCAGCCCCGTCTGGATCACCATCGAGATCCCCGCCGTGACGGCGATGGCCAGGTACCCGAAGAGGTACTTGCTCAGCACGATATTCCGGTCGGCGTAGGGCAGCATGGCGGCCAGTTGCCCCCATTTGCTGCGCTCGTCGTAGGCCATGGCGGTGTAGGGCAAAATGGCGGCGTACACCACGGCGAAGGTGGGATAAAAGGCTCCCGGCAAGCAGGAGAATACCAGAATCAGAATCAGCAGCACCCGGGTCTGCTTCCACATCACGTAAAAATCCTTCAACAGCAGCGCACTCATCCGTTTTTCGCTCCTTTCACCAGAAAGAGGATGATGTCCTCCACTGTGGGCCGCTCCAGCTCCAACGTGGTGGGCACCAGCTCCCGGCGTACCAGGCACCGCACACCGCCCATGCCGCTGGACTCCCGGCCTGCCACCGCCTCCTCTAGGAGACTGTCGGCCTGTTCGGCGGTGCCCACGAAGATGCCGTATTCCTCCAGCAGCCGGTCCTTCTCCTCACAGAACAGCAGCCGTCCCTGATGGAGGAAAGCAATGTAGTCGCACAGCTTCTCCAGGTCGCTGAGGATATGGGAGGAGATCAGGATGGAGTGATCCTCTGCCCGGGTGAACTCATTGAAGATCTCCAGCACCTCATCCCGGACAATGGGGTCCAGGCCGGAGGTGGCCTCGTCCAGCACCAGCAGCTTCGGATCATGGCTCAGGGCCACGGCGATGGCCAGCTTCATCTTCATGCCACGGGAATAGTCCTTGAAAGGCTTTTTCTCCGGCAGAGCGAAGCGGTTCAGATATCCCTGATAGGCGGCCATATCCCACCGGCGGTAGGTTTTTTCCATGATCTTTCCTACCTGTACGGCGGAGAGGATCTCCGGGAAATACGCCTCATCCAGCACCACGCCGATATCCTCCTTGGCGGAGAGAAACTCCGGTGAGGCGGCGTCCACCCCCAGGGCGGTACAGGTGCCGCTGTCGGGGGTCAGGGCTCCCATCAAAAGGCGGATGGTGGTGGATTTTCCGGCGCCGTTTTCGCCCACCAGGCCGCAGATGGTGCCCTGAGGCACCGCCAGGGTCAGGTCCCGGAGGGTGAAACCGGGAAATTCCTTGGTCACATGGTTCAATTCAATGGCATTCATAGATTGTGCTCCTTCAACAGCGTGCGCAGTGTCTCCAGCACTTCCTCTGAAGACACGCCGCAGCTCTCCGCCAGCTCCGCGGCGGCGGCCAGATGCGCTTCCAGCTCCTTCAGCCGCCCCTCGCGGACCAGTTGCAGGTTCTTCTCCGCCACAAAGCAGCCCTTGCCGGCCACGGTGTACAAAAAGCCCTCGGCCTCCAGCTCGTCGTAGGCCCGCTTGGTGGTGATGACGGAGATCCGCAGGTCCTTGGCCAGGGCCCGAATGGAGGGCAGTGCCTCCCCCGGCGAGAGCTTTCCCGCAATGATCTGGGATTTGATCTGGGTATAGATCTGTTCATAGATTGGTTGATTGGTGGTGTTTCGGATGATGACTTCCATGGAGTTCCTCCGTTCGTACTGTACATGTACAGTATATACAGTATAAACAGTTTGTCAAGGGGGCAGATGAAAGTTTTTGAAAATTTCTTTTCTGGTCTTCGGCCCTAGGCAGCCGACGGAAATTGTGGTATACTGCCAGAGCAGAAGAAAACATGGGAGGCAACGCATTTGGAGACCGTGGCAGGTGTCAACAACTGGAAACTGACGGTCCGCCGGGAGGCGGCGGGAGTGACGATCCTGCGGGCGGTGACCTGCGACACCCGTGCAGCACTGCCGGAGAGCCTGTGGGGGTTGCCGGTGACGGCGCTGGGAGACCACGCACTGGCCCCCGGTGCCGCCGGCGTGCCGGGGGAGGAGATCGCCATCACCTGCGGCGCTCCGGGCGAGGAAACCGCCTGGGACAACCGCCGCCTGGAGGCCCTGACCCTGCCGCCTGCCATGACGCGGATCGGAGACTATGCCTTTCTCAACTGCGCCACGCTGAAGGCCCTGACCCTTCATGATACCATTCGTCAGTGGGGCGGCGGCACCCTGATGAACTGCCGCTGCCTGGATACCTTCCATCTGACCCGGACCGGGGAGGAGGGGGAGGCCCTGGCCTACTTCGCTGATGAGCTGAGCCGGGAGCTGGACGTGACGCTGGCGGGACCGGAGGGCGTCACTGCCCGGCTGCTGTTCCCGGAGTACCGGGAGCTGTACGAGGAGAACTGCCCCGCCCACCACTTTGATTACAACATCATCGGCGCCGGATATCCCTATCACCACTGCTTTGTCCGGCGGCGGCTGGACCTGCGGACCTATGACCGGCTGTGGAAGGGATTTCTCGGTATGGAACACGACCCGGGCTGCGCCCTGCGGCTGGCTTTCTGGCGGCTGCGGTACCCGTTGGACCTGACGCCGGAAGCGGGGCGGGACTATCTGGACTATTTGCGGGCCCAGGCTGGAGAGGCTCTGGCCTGGCTGCTGCGGGAGCGGGACACGGTGAACCTGCCCTTTTTGCTGAAGCAGGTGGAGCCGGGACCGGAGGCTCTGGCAAACGGCTGCGCTCTGGCACGGGAGCTGGGGGCCTCGGAGGCCCTGGCGCTGCTGCTGGAGGCCCGGCACCGTTCCGGCACCGGAGCGGAGCGGCGGTTTGATCTGTGAGATCGTTTGGAGAGGAGGGCGGACATGGGAGAGACAAAAAAGGACCTGAGCGCCGTGGGACTGGACATTCTCCACGCCGCCCGGAACCAACTGTACATGAACCTGCCCTATCTGGACGTGGCGCTGTGCGCCATGGCCTTTGCGCCGGGGGATGAGGTGACGTTGTCTCTTGCCACCGACGGGGAGACCCTCTATTACAGCGGGGCCTGGCTGGCGGAGCGGTATCTGCGGTCCCGGACCGGGACCAACCGGGCCTATCTCCATGTGATTCTCCACTGCATGCTGCGGCACCTGTGGAAGAAGCGGGGCAAGGAGCCGGTGCTGTGGGATCTGAGCTGTGACGTGGCGGTGGAGAGTATTCTGGACGGGCTGGAGTACCCCTGCCTGGTGGAGACGCGGATGCCCCTGCGGCAGAAGTTCTATGGGCAGTGCCGCGCTGAGATGCCGGTGCTGACGGCAGAGGGGATCTACCGGCACCTGCTGCGGACCCAGCCCTCGGAGTACGATCTGGCCCGGCTGCAGCGGGCCTTCCAGGAGGACGACCACGGCCTCTGGGACCCGGAGGGACAGCAGGAGAAGGAGCGCCGCCAGCAGCAGGACCAGCGGTGGAAGCACATGTCCGAGCGGACCCAGACCGGCCTGGAGACGGTGCTGTCTGACCAGGCGGAAGGTGGAGAGGCGGTACTGGAGCAGGTGCGGGTGGCCGTCCGGGACGATGTGGATTACCGGGCCTTCCTGCGGCGGTTCGCCGCTCCCCGGGAGGTGCTGGCGGTGGACGATGACGCCTTCGATTATATCTTCTATACCTATGGATTGCAGCACTACGGCAACATGCCGCTGGTGGAGCCCCTGGAGACCCGGGAGGAAAAGCGGATCCAGGACTTCGTCATCGCGGTGGACACCTCCATGTCCACATCCGGGGAACTGGTCCGGGCCTTTCTGGCCTGTACCTATGCCATTTTGCGTAGTACCCAGACCTTTACCCGGAAGGTGAACATCCGGATCCTCCAGTGTGACGACCAGATCCGTTCCGACACCCCCATCCACGATCTGGATCAGCTAAAGGAATATATGGACAATTTTCAGTTGACCGGCGGCAGCGCCACGGATTTTCGCCCCGTTTTCGACTACGTGGCCCGGCTCCGGGAGGAGGGGGCTTTCTCGGACCTGCGGGGCCTGATCTACTTTACCGACGGCATGGGAATCTATCCCAAGACCCGGCCTCCCTATGAGACGGCCTTTATTTTGCTGGAGGAACCGCCCCTGTCGGTGCGGATGCCGCCCTGGGCCATCCGTCTGGTGCTGCCGGTGCCGGAGCTGGAGCGGGCGATGCACCAGGCCGTGGAGGACGACGGCCTGGATCTGGACGAACTTCCCCAACTGTAAGGAGTGGACATATGAACATCAAACAGGCAAAGCAGGAAATCACCAACACCCTCCGGGCCTACCTGGCCCGGGACGAGCTGGGGAACTATCTCATCCCCTCCATCCGGCAGCGGCCGGTGCTGCTGATGGGCCCCCCGGGCGTGGGCAAGACCCAGATCATGGAGCAGATCGCTGCCGAGACCGGGGTGGGCCTGGTGGCCTACACCATCACCCACCACACCCGGCAGAGCGCCATCGGCCTGCCCTTCATTGAGAAGCGTATCTACGGCGGGGAGGAGTTTTCCGTCACCGAGTACACCATGAGTGAGATCCTGGCCTCCGTGTACCGGCTGATGGAATCCACCGGGCTGAAAGAGGGCATCCTCTTTTTGGACGAGATCAACTGCGTCAGCGAGACTCTGGCGCCCATGATGCTGCAATTTTTGCAGTGCAAGACCTTCGGCAATCAGAAGCTGCCGGAGGGGTGGCTGATCGTGGCGGCGGGCAACCCGCCGGAGTACAACCGCTCCGTCCGGGAGTTCGACGTGGTGACGCTGGACCGGGTGAAGCGGATCGACGTGGAGGAGGACTTCGCCGTCTGGAAGGAGTACGCCCGCCGGAAGGGCCTCCACGGGGCGGTGGTGTCCTATCTGGACATCAAGAAGGAGAACTTCTACCGCATCGAGACCACGGCGGACGGTCTGCAATTCGCCACCGCCCGTGGCTGGGAGGACCTGAGTGAGCTGCTGTTCGCCTATGAAAAGCTGGGCCTCCGGGCGGACCGGGAGGTGGTGGGGCAATACATCCAGATGCCCCGCATCGCCAAGGACTTCGCCAACTATCTGGAGCTGTACTACAAGTACCAGAAGACCTACCATGTGGAGGCGATCCTCCAGGGCACCTGGGAGACCATCACCTCCCTGGAGCTGCGGGAGGCCCCCTTCGACGAGAAGCTCTCCGTCATGGGACTGGTGGTGGCCCGGTTGTCGGAGATGGCCCGGAACACCCGCCGTCAGGACGCCCTGGCGGAGACCCTCCACGGCGACCTGACGGTATTCAAAGAGCAGATCGCCCAGGCGGCCCCCACGGATGTGCTGGCCAATCTCATCTGGAAGCGGCGGGAGAAGATGCGCCAGGCAAAAGAGGCCGGCCAGCAGGACAAGGAGCGTCGAGACCTGGACCAGCGGGCGGTGAACCTGCTGGAGGACTACAAGGCCGGCCTCGTCCGGGAGGACGCCGCCGATGCCGGCACGGCCATGGACCTGGTGCGGACCTGGTTTGCCCAGGAGGTGGAGCGCCGCAAGGCCCTGGGCACGGAGACCGGCAAGGCCTTTGACAACGCCTTCCGTTTTTTGGAGCAGACCTTTGGAGACAGCCAGGAGCTGGTGCTGTTCGTCACGGAGATCACCGCCGGGTACGACACCTCCTGGTTCGTAGAGAATTTCGGGTGCGACGCCTACTTCCGCCACAACCGGGAGCTGCTGTTCGACGATACCCGGCACCGTATCCGGGAAGAAATTGCCGCCGCCAAGGCGGCGGAGAGGGAGGAACAAAACCATGGAGGAGACCCTGAAAACCATTGAGGCTGTGCTGGATGCCCAGGTGCGCCCAGCTCTTCGTGCCCACGGCGGGGAGATCCAGATCGACCATCTGGACGATGGGGTGCTGTACGTGAAGCTGCTGGGCCAGTGCGCCGGCTGCCCCTCCGCGGACCTGACCAACGAGACCATTGTGGAGGCGGAGGTGGTGAAGGCCCTGCCGGAGCTGGTGAAAAAGGCCGTGGTGGTCCAGACGGTCAGCGATGAGCTGTGGGAGCAGGCCAAGCGCTTGCTGCGGGACCATCATCTGTAAAGACACAGCATAAACAAAAAACCGCCCCGGACCTTTCGGTCCGGGGCGGTTGCGTTTGTTTACCAGCGGTGATAACTCCAGGACTGGGCGGGGGTCATGGCAAAAAAGTCGTAGTCGGCGGAGGTGCCACTGTCACCCCAGGTGGTGTCGATGTGATATTGGACGCCATCCAGAGTGGCCACGGTCCAGATATGGGAGCTGTTGGACAGCGCGGTGCAGTCGATGTCCTCCAGCTTCAGCAGCATGTTATAGGCGCCGGTGTAGCCGTCGCATACGGCGGCGCCGTCCTGGAAGAGACCGTAGGCGATGTGACTGAGGGACTGGTCCCCGGCGTCATGGTCGTAGACACAGTTGTCACAGATCCAGGTGTAGTACACTTTGGCCTTTTCATATTCCGTCATGCCGGCTGTGATCTGACCGGTGGACCACAGCTTGTCATGAACGGCAATGGCGGCCGCCATGGCGGATTCCCGATAGGTTTGAATGCGGTCGCCAACATTGGCGGCGGAGAAAGTCAGCGTCACAGTACCGCTGTTGGTATAGTTGCAGGTGACGGCATTATAGCACTGTTCCACATAGCTTTTTACAATGGAGAGAGCCTGGTCCATGACCTTCCGGGCACCCAGCGGAGAGATGTTGGAGTAGCGCAGCGTCAGGGTGTTCTGGTTGTTGGAAAGCATGTAGCGGATACTCTCATCCATCTCCTCTGACGTAGTGGGAGCGGCAATGTATTTCCCGGATTCCACCAGGTCCCCCAGGGTGGTGCCGGCGGCACTCCAGACGCTGTCCACATTCCAGGCGGGGGTCAGACGCAGGGACGGGTCTACCATGCGGGTCAGCATGGCTGCCGCCGCACCCCGGGTGATGGGCCGGTCCGGCAGGTAGGACCCAGTGGCGTCGGAGCCCACGGAAATGCCGGTCCGGTACAAGAACAGGATGTCCTGATAGTAGTCGGTGTACTCTGTAACATCGGTAATGAATTTACGGCTGGCGTACCCTTCCGTCACCAGTTCGTCATTGACGGTGGGCAGGACCTCCGCCGGCAGGGTATTGGCCAGCACATGGGCCACCTGGGCCCGGGTGGCGGTGGCGGTGAGGCTGCCGTCCAGCTCCGTGCCCAGAACGCCCTCCGCCTGCAAGTAGCGTAAATACCGCGCCGCTGTGGAGGTGTCGCCGTCTCCGCCGTAGGCGTTGGGACCGGCCTCGGCGTCGCCGGTGCGGTAGAGGCTGCGGATCCGGGCGGCAAAAATCACGATCTGCCCCACGGTCATGGAGTCCTTCAGACCGAAGGTGCCGTCGCCCTTGCCTACGGACAGTCCATACTCATACAGGGCGGCCACATTTTCATAGAAGACGGAGCCCGCAGACAAATCGGAAAACTCCCCGGCATAGGTCTTGCTGCGGGCGAAGTTGTCGGTGCTGTTTTCCGCCGCCAGGGCGGGGACGCCCAGCAGCAGGCTGAACGTCAGGGCCAAAGCCAGAATACGGGTTTTCATGGTGCGCCTCCTTTGGGTGCGGTCCGTTTGCGGAAACTTAAGTGGGGATGTTCAGGTCCGCCATCACCCGATCCTCCACATAGGGGTTCAGGTACTGGTTCACCACCTCCAGGGTGGCGTCAGGGTCCAAATGAACGAAGTTGTCGCTATCATGCCATTCACCGGGCAGGGTGGAGAAGGAAACGGCGTCGGAGCCCATGGAAATGGCCTCCTTGCCCAGCCAGGCCAGGTTGCCCAGGGTCAGATCCGTCTTCACATACTGGTTAAAAATTTTGGCAAATTCCGGAATCTTGTCCAAATTGGAGAGGGTCAGGGTCTGCTGGGCCACGGCCTTGAGAAATTTTTGCTGTGTCTCCATACGGCCGATATCCTGGGTGGCGTAGACGCTACGGCAGCGGACCACCTTCAGTGCCTCCTCGCCGGTCAGATGCTGCATTCCGGCAGAGAAGTGGATGTACAGGTCCTGATAGGGGTCCTCGTAATCCATATCCACCGGCACATCGAAGTCCACACCGCCGATGGCGTCCACCAGGGCCACAAAGCCCTTCAGATCCACCGACACGGTGAAGTCCACGGGAATGCCCAACTGGTCTCCGATGACCTCCGCCAGTTTTTCCACACCGCCGGAGCCGAAGGCTGCGTTGATCTTGTGGTTTTTCCCGTCCCAGACGGCCTTGGTGTCCCGGGCGATACTGACACCGTGGATGTAGCCGTTCCCAGCGTCCACCGCCAGCAGGATGTTGGTATCGCTGTTGCCGTTGCCGTCGTCACAGCCAGAGACCAGAATGGTGTAGAAATTGTCCTTGCGTTCCGTGTGGGCCGCCAGGGCCGCGGCCTGGGCAGCCGCTTCGGTATCTTCCTGATCGGACTGCCCGTCCGTCTCCTGGGCAGAGTTCGGGTCATCCTGGGCCTCCACCTCAGGCGGACGGATCAGGATATGGACTCCGGCGTACACGATGCCGGCAATCAGGACAAGCAATAACAGGGTCCGCTTCCAACTGCGCCTGCGTTTCATCACTCGTTTTGCCATAGCTGGACTTCGCTCCTTGTGCGCGGCTGGGCCGCGGTGATGTCGGTGTGGTCGATTTACATAATATCGCCACCTATTATAGGGCATCCCGCGGAAAAACACAAGAGGGAAAATGGCGTGCCGGCAGAGGCACGCCATTTTTCAGGACTCCTGTTCACTGTGCTGCTCTACCATCTGCTGAAGGAGGGTCTTGATCTCCGAGAGCAGTTGGTTCTGGTAGGACAGGGCGCAGCGGATGTAGTGCAGCGCAGGCTCTGGCGGCAGGGGGGGCTCCTGGCCCCCCACCGGGTGGGGCCAGCGGCGGACAGGAGGCTCCTGGGTAGAGGGACTGCGAACCGTCTGGGCCGGTGAGGACCGGACGGGACGGCAGCGGCCTTGGGACTGATTTGCCATATACATTCCTCCGATGCAAGCGTTTTATAAACCAGCGTATGCAAATTTTACTGCCCACGGTACTTTTTCCGGGTGGCGTTACCTCCCCGGATGTGCCGTTGGTCCTTATTGATTTCCATCACTTTCTTCACCTGCAGGTAGAGGAGATGGTCAAACTTGGGCAGACGTTCGGAGATATCTTTGTGTACAGTAGATTTGCTGACGCCGTATTTCTGCGCGGCGGCCCGGACCGTGGTCTGGTTCTCTATGATGTACCGAGCCAGGCATTTCGCCCGCTCCTCCATGTTTCCCTTCAAAACACTTTCACTCCCCGCCTCTTGTTGGTCCATCCTATGCGGGGAGAAAAAGGGATATGCGCATAAGGACACGCAAAAGGAAGCGCCTCCGCTTCAGCAGAGGCGCTTCCTTTTGCATGAGCGCGGACTGAATTGCCGCTAAAATGACGAAATGCCGGCTAAACCAGTCAGTACTTACTGGGGGGCGGTATCCGCTTAGCTTTCCTGAAAAGCGGCGCGAAGCGTTTTAACGTCTTTTTTAGCCAGAGACACCGGGTCCTCTCCCTTGATCATGAGATTGGGCCTATAATAAAAGTTTTCGGAGATAATCCAACCTTCATAACCGATATCCTTGATGGCCTGAACGGAGTCCTGAAACTGTGTGATACCCTGACCAAGCAAAACGATGGGGGTTTCCACCGTGATATAGCCATCTTCATTGGGGCGGGATTCCTTCATATGGAAGTGATCCATCCGCTCACGGCCCAGCGCCCGGATCAGGTCCGCCGGTTTTCCGGTGCCATACATGACCGGATTGTGAGTGTCAAAGCACAGGGTGACCTTGCCGTGCAGGGCATCCAGGAATTGCAGGTGTTCCTCCAGGGTCATATCCGTCTCCATGGCAATGTTGACGCCATAGACGTCCGCTAACTCCGCAGCATATCGCTCCATGTCAAATACATGCTGGCGCTTTGCCCGGGTATTCATTCGCATTCCGTCCACGATGACCGTGGGAATGTGCATCTGTGATGCGGCAATGATGCCATTTTTAATGCTTTCCCGGCAGATTTTTCCCTCAGGGGAGTTAAAACTGCTTCTGACGTAGCCTTGGTGGCCCAAGGTGTACAGATGGATGGATTGCAGTTCCACTCCGTATTTTTCAGCGGCCTCCAGGTAGCTGTCCTGCACCCGTTTGTCTGTCAGCGGGTAGGCGTGGAGCGAGCCACCTGCATCTCCCAACTGCATTCCGGTAAAGCCGGCCTCACTGGCCATTTTAATGGAGAGCGGACCCCAACAGGGAAAGCTCCATTCGCATACGCCAAATTTGAATCTAGACATGATGTTCCTCCGTATCTTTGTATGGCTGTGGGACGATTGTCAGCGGACTTCCTGAAACGCCGCGTGCAGAGTACAGACATCTTTTTTCGCAAGTGAAACATAGTCCTCACCGCAGGCCTGAAGATCCGGGTGGTAATAGGGGGTGCCTGACAAAATCCAACCGGAATAGCCGGATTCCAAGATGGCCCTCGCGTTATCGGAAAACCGCGCTTTTCCCTGCCCTAACAGAGTCACAGTAGTTGTTTCCGCCGTAACAAATCCCTCGGCGTCCGGATATGCGTCCTCCATTCGGAAATAGGCGATGGAATTCGGATCAAGGTCTCCGACAGCATTTCCGGGAATGCCGGTACCCTGGATGATGGGAGACAGAGTGTCAATTTCCAGCTTCAGCTTTCCACCAAAGGCATCCAGGAAGCGATGCTGTATCTCCTTCTGCGGATCTACGGAGGCTACCACCTGGATACCGAATTCCTCCGCTGTTTCCACGGCATATTTCATCATGGCAAGCGCGTACTCATTTTGCGCCACTCCAAACATTCCCTTGGCTGCAATGGTTACAGAGGGAATGTGCATCTGGGAGGCCGCCAGAATGGCATTTCGGATGCTCTCCAGACATTGGGCTCCCTGGGGAGTGTTTTTGCTGTATTTGATGAAGCCCTGGTGTTCCAGCGTATACAGGTAAATGGAAAACAGCTCTATGTGACAGGTAGCCGCTGCCTCCAGATAGTCCTCCTGTACCTGCTTGAGTGTCAGGGGAAAGGAGTCCTTTCTCCTCAGGTCCAGGCCGTAGCGCTCGTACTCCACATAGCCGTTGTTCCCGGGATGCGGTTGCAGGTAGCCGCCTGCATCGGCCAACTGTACTCCGGAGAAGCCGGCCGCACTGGCCATTTGGATGGCCAGTGCGCCCCAACAGGGGAAACAGAATTCGCGTGCCGCAAATTTGAATTTTCTCATGTCAAACCTCGATTTGTTTCCTTTTATTTGTGATTTTCAAAACAAAAAACGGATATCTATAAAACAATGCTGGCAAATGGGAAGAGAATGTTATAAAATAAACATGATATGACGTAGTTGACTGAATGCGTTCCGCATAAGAACAACACCATTGTACATGGAGAAAGAGGACGGCATTGGATATTCGTGAGTTGAAATATTTTGTTCAGGTAGCGGAGGAGGCCAGTTATTCCGCCGCCGCAGCAAAGCTGTATATTTCACAGCCAGCCCTGAGCAAGGTCATTCAGAAAGCGGAAAACGAGATCGGTTACAAGCTGTTCTATACGGATCAGCGCCAGCAAAAACTGACGGACACCGGCAAAAAGCTCTATGAGAAGGCCGTTCAGGTTATTGCTGAGTATGATGACATCGGGACGTTCATGCAGAAAGGTGAGACCGGTTTTGAGGGACAGGTCTATCTGGGTTTTCCCGACGTGGCGGGTACTTGCTATTTCTGTGAACTCATTGCGGAATTTACCAAATGCTATCCCAATATCAAGCTCCACATTCGGGAAGGCGGAGCCCAAAAGATCATGGCCGATGTGGAGTCCGGGATTCTTGACGTGGGCTGTGCGGTCATGCCGGTGCCGGAGGACCGGTTTGACTGGTGGCCGTTTGTCCGGGACATTTCCCATTTGGTTGTCAGTACCCGACACCCTCTGGCGCAAAAGCAGAGCATCACGCTGCCGGAACTGAAGGACGAGTCCTTTGTGCTGCTGGGGACAGAGTTTTCCACCCATCATGATATCTGCACTGCTCTCCGTGAGGCTGGCTTTGAGCCCAACATCGTCATGCTATCCTCTCAGTGGGATTTCATCATCCAAATGGTACGGATGAATTACGGGATTTCGTTTTTGCCGCAGTCTCTGTTTCAGCGATTTTTCTATCCGGATATTCATCTGTTGGAGGTAGACCACCTGATGAAATTTGAAGACCTGGTTTTGATTACCAAAAAGGGTCGCTATCTCTCCAGGAATGCAAAGTGCCTGATCGACTTCATAACACAGCGGATGGCAGAGAAGAAGGCTGATATAGGCGAGAGCGGCTGAGCCCCCGCTCCTCATGCCGGAAAGGAGGATTTGCCTTTGGATATTCATGAATTGAAATGCTTTGCGCAAGCGGCAAAGGATGGCAGCTATTCCGTTGCCGCCGCAAAGTTGTGCATTTCGCAACCGGCACTCAGCAAGATCATTCAGCGGCTGGAAGGGGAGCTGGGTACAGAGCTGTTTTACACCTTTCAGCGGCGGCAACGGTTGACGGATGCCGGAGAACTGTTCCTGCAAAAGACCATTCGGATCATTGACAAATACGACGGGATCTCCGAGATCGTCAGGCCGGACAAGAGTGTGTTTCATGGGCAGATCTTCATGGGATTTCCCCCTATTGCAGGGATTTGCTACCTGAGCGAGTTGATTGCCGATTTTTCCAGGGAGTATCCGGGAATCAAGATCTGCATCAAGGAGGCAGGCAGCCAGCGGATTATAGATGAGGTCGAGTCCGGCACCCTGGACCTGGGCTGTGTCAGCGCACCCGTTTCCGAAGACCTGTTCGACCATGCCCGCTTTGTGCGCGACCGCTTTTGCCTTGCAGTCAGCAGCCGGCATCCCTTGGCGCAGCGGGACAGCGTTACCCTGCCGGAGCTGCGGAATGAGATGTTCATTGTCTCGGATGCCAGTTTCTCCACCAATCATGCCATGCGGTTTATGTGCAGGGAGGCCGGCTTTGACCCCCGAATCGCACTGTATTCCGCCCGCTGGGACTTTATTGTGCAGATGGTCCGGCTCAATTACGGAATCTCTTTTCAGCCTTTGTCCATTTTTAAGCGGTTTTTCTTTCCGGACATTCACCTTTTGGATGTGGACCATCCTGCGATGGACCATTGGCTGGAACTGATTACAAAAAAGGACAGCTATACCTCCCGGGCGGTCAACTGTCTGATCAGCTTCCTGATGGAGCGGATGGAAAAGGACCCGGACGCCAGTTCTCTGATGTCCCTTGTGGCAAAACGCATCGATTGAAATTGTCTATCATACGGTCCGCCGGCCATGTGGCCGGCGGACTTTTTTTACCCGGTACTGAAAGATTGCGGGCGTATCCCCAGGGGTAGTCGTTTCTTTGAGGGCCATCCCTTCCAGAAAGTGGGGTATACTGGTTACGATTCTGGGTTGGGCTCAATGACTACTTTGATGGATGTAGGATCTGCCCAGTTCATGTCCAGAGCCTCAAAATAGCGGTCCAACGGGAATATATGGGAGATAGCCAGCTCTGGATCGATTTTTCCCGTGGACATGGCGGCAAGGCATTTGCTGAAGCTGTGGTGTTGAAAGGTTGTTCCGATGTAATTCAGCTCCTTGCGGACAAAAAGTCCCATATCCAGAGATACCGTTTTCTTTTCTGTGGTGGGGAAGGAATAGTTGGCGAAAGTTCCGCCAGCCTTCAAAAGAGAGATGGACCGTTCCACCAGCTCGGCATTTCCGATGGTGTCGATGATGCAGTCGAAACCGTGGGGGAATCGTTCCCGCAGGACCGCCTCATGTACGGAAGGATCATTGGGATCCGCCAGTACAGTGGAGATGCCCCGGGGGGCGACTCGTGCCAGCTTGCTGGGTTGGCAGTCCACCACTGTGACTGTGCCGGCGGAGGTCCCTTTTGCCAGTTGTGCCATCAGATTTCCACTGGCACCGCAGCCCAATACCAGGACATCCGCAGAATAGGGAATGTTGCACCGTTCAATACAGCGGAAGCAGCAGCCCACCAGCTCCGTCAGGGCGGCGGCCCTGAAAGATACGTTATCAGGAATGGTGTAGACGTGGCTTTCATTTACAACCACCAGTTCTGCCATGGCGCCGTTGACGCTGTGACCAATTGCCTGATATTCTTCACAGAAGGCAAACTCGCCCCGTTGACAGTAATAACACTTCCAACACGGCATTCCGTTATCCGCCGTGACCCGGTCACCGGGCTTGAAATGGGTCACATTTTTGCCGATTCGTTCTACGACACCGGAAAATTCATGGCCTGGAATAACCGGGTAGCGCCCCAGTACCGCGCCATTCCTGTCATGGCTGGTGTCGGCGGGCTTGCAGATTCCGCAGGCTTTTACCCGAATGACCACCTGATCATCGCCGCAGACCGGTTCGGGGACATCCACGATACCGCCGTTGGCCCGGCCGGGCTTTCGATAGAGCAATGCTTTCATGCTTTGTCTCCTTCCTATTTATCGAATCAGCGCCTGAATGGCTTCCTCCGACATGGATGCCCGGGGACCGACCACGCGGCTTCCTACCTCAAAGGTGATGCCAAGCTCCTTTCGCATGTCAAAGTAGGCGAAATGCCGGCCCAGAAAATGCCCCTCCATAAGGGGAACCAGGCCCAGGTCCTCTCTTAAAAACTGAAGCCCTTCCTCCCGATTGGCCAGGCGAATATTCAGGTGATGGGTGCCGGGACCGTGCTCCTTCAAAAAATCGCTGATGGGGTCGCCCGCACTCCCTTCTACAGGGGCAAACATCTCAATATCCATGCCACCCATAAAAAAGTTTACCTGTCGGTACGCATAAGTCCCCTCCACGCCGTTGTAGATTTGCGGTTCCAGCTTGCCGGAGCGAATCAGCTCCAGAGAGTCACCAAAAGAGACAGAGCTCTCATCGATGCCTAAAAGCTCCCGCATCTGTGTGAGGCCCTCCTCCAGGTCCCGCACGACGACGGCCACCTGGCAGACCAGATCTAATTTCAGCTTTGTCATTACATGCCCTCCCTTTAAAGGCGCTGGCGGTAAATAGCCGCCGCATCTTTCTGCGTAAAGGGGGCATAGCTGGCGGCTAAAAGCCGCTGCTTTGCCTGAAAGATGTTTTCCACAAAAGGCTCGATGTCCGTCTCCCTCATCCCACACTCTCGCAGACGTCTGGCCGGATACAAACGGTTAAGCAGGCACTCTAAGTCGGAAAATGGTGCTCCGGTGTAGATTCCCGCACGGCGCAGGGCTGGCAGCAGAAGCTGACGCAGTTCCTCCAGCAGCGGGCCGTCGGATGTTCTTTCATAATAGGTAAAAACCGCAGTGAGAAATTGGTAAATGGATTCCCCGTGGGACATCTTATAAACTTCTCCCAGCGGATAGGCCAGAGCGTGGACCGGACCGGCTCCACCATTGTTGACGGCCATGCCCGCCAAACAACTGGCGGTTAGGAATTGCTTGAGGAGTCCAGCGCGGCTGTCAGGACCCTCCAGGGCCAGCGAAGCATATCCGTCCATCAAAAGGGCGATCGCCCGGCCACCAACGGCGCGGACCATTTCATTGCCTCGTGTGGCGGAGACATAAGACTCCATCGCGTGGCCTAGCGCATCCACGGAGCAGTGGAGGAAGACCTTCAGGGGAAGCCCGGACAAAAGCTCCGGGACCAGGACTGCGTGAGTAGAGGACAGTTCCGGAGCCAGGACGCCGGTTTTGAAGCCGGTGTCCTTCATGGTGACGATACCGCCAAAGGTGACTTCGCTGCCGGTGCCACAGGTGGTGGGGAGAACAATGAGCTCCTTGTCCAGCACCATGGGGATCTGCTGTTCCATTACTCTGCGGCATGGATAGGCGTTTTTCACGCACAGAATCTTTGCGATATCAATGACACTGCCCCCGCCCATTGCAATGATACGGCGGATAGGCAGCGACTGTATGTCCTCCAGAATCGCGTCAATGGTTTCCTCTTTTGGCTCACCGGGGTCATAATCGTCCTTGAAGAGAATCTTGCAGGAGAGAGATTCCTGACGGAGATATTGTTCATAGAAAAGACTCTCCGTAAGCAGGAGATCCCCTTCGCCAACGGAAAACGCCTGGACGAATTCGTGGAACCGGTCAAAAAGATGTACAGTGGGTTTTAGACAGAATAATTGCATGCGTATCTCCTCTCAGATAGTGGCGCCCAGTGGATCCCGCGGGGCACAGGGCCCTATCATGTGGTCCCACGGGGTCATGCAGAACCCCAGCTCCTCCGTAAAGTCAAACATCTGATAGTGGCCATCCTGAGAAAACTCTTCGTAGACCGGAGTACGTCCTGCTTGCTGGTACTGCTCCAAAAGTGCGGGTTGATTCTCCACGTAGATGCCCAGGTGGTGGAATCCCTGCCCATGGGCCAGCAGACTGTCGGAATAAGGGTCGCCGCCTGCCTTGTTCAACGGCTCTACCAGCTTCATGTCGATGCCGCCCAGATCAAAGCGGACCGCCCGGATAGGGCAGTGAATCTGCTGGCCATGGTAAAGACAGCGGACTTGTTCCCGGTCTCCCACCATTTTGATGGAAGTCTCATTGAAGTCAACGAGACGCCTCCAATTGCCCAGCGTTTCGTCCAGATTGGAAACCACGCAGACGACCTGAAAGATTTGTTTTTTTGGCGTTTCTTCCATATTGAATCCTCGTTTCAATTTTACAAAAGGCCGATGCGCATAAGCGGCATCGGCCTTTTGTGAAAAATGTTGGCAACAATAGTTCTAATTACTTCAGCAGAGCGGGCAGCCAGGTGGACAGGCCAGGGATGAACATCATCAGGATCAGGATAACCACGCAGCAGCCCAGGAACGGCCAGATGTAGTGGACGACTTCTACGTACTGCGTTTTCTTGAGCTTGGTGGTGACAAACACGTTGACGCAGAATGGAGGAGAAATAGCGCCCATGCAGAGGTTGACCAGGATGATGCCGGCCATCTGCACCTGATCGATTCCGTAAGCGTCCGCGATGGGAGTCAGCAGAGGAACAAACAGCAGGATGGCGGCGTTACTGTCGATGAACATACCGCAGATAATGAACAGCACGTTCACGATCAGCAGGAACACGATGGGAGAGCTGATGTTTTCCGTGATCAGGGTCACCAGTTCCTGAGAGATGCCAGAGAAGGCGATGGCCTTGCAGGCCACGTTGGCGAAGGCCATGATCAGCAGGATCACGCCGGTCAGGCTGATGGTGAACATCATCATATCCTTCACCGTTCCGGAGACATTTTGGGGATTCCGCTTTTTGTTGATGAGGTAATACACCAAACCGTAAAGGGCGGAGATGGCACCGGCCTCTGTGGCGGTGAAAATACCGCCGTAGATCCCACCGAAGATAATGACCGGCATCAACAGAGCCCAAAACGCGTTTTTCGTGCTTACGCCGATGTGCTTGACATACTGGCTCATGACGAAAGGCTCAGCGATCTTCGGCTCCACCTTGCGTCTGTGAATGTAGTTTACGGCACTAAACAGGCAAGCCAACAGGATGCCGGGAATCAGTGTGCACATCCAGGCGTCCGCGATGCTGATACCGGATGCTGTGGCATAGATGATGCCGGTCATGCTGGGCGGAATCAAAAACGCCCAGGAATCCGGCGGAGGCCATCAGGGCCGCCTGATAGGCAGGCTCATAACCGCGCTTATCCATCTCAGGGAACACGATCTTGCCGATGGCGGCGATCGTGGCCTGGGTGGAACCGGTCAGAGCGCCGAACAGGGCACAGGCGAAAACGGCCACCGTACCGGTGCTGGCCCGCACACGGCCTACGAAAGAGTCGATGAAATTGAAAATGCTCTTGGAAATACCGGAATACTCCATGATGGCGCCAGCAAACAGAAAGAAGGGAATGGCCAACAGAGAAAAGTTGTCCAAGCCGTAAAACCCGGTTTGCGAAAAGCTGTTCATGGAATAGCCATAAACCGTGAACACAACCGCTCCGCCGAGGCCGATACCGAAGGCCACGGGAATACGCAGCAACAGAGAGGAGCCGAGAAACACAATCAGAAATAAGACCAATACTTCCATTTTTACGCCTCCTCGTCCTCGGTGGATGCTGCGGGCTTATCGGCGCCGTACCAATATTCGCGAGGCAGCAGAATGTTGAAAATTGTGTGCAGGATAATCAAAAAGCAGCCGCAGAGTACAAGCGCCATGGGAATGACCATCTTAAAGCCCATCGTGTTGGACACGACGCCCATTTTGTTGACCTTCAGCATGTATACAATGAAGTAGTAGGAGAAGAAAACCATGACGCCCAGGACGATGACCTGTCCGATGCGGTCAATGACGCTTAGAATCTTGTCGGCGGATTTTGCGTGCTTTTTCAGGACAGTGCTGACAATGTCGATCTCCAGGTGATCACCAACGGATGCAGCATAGGATCCACCGAACCATGCCAGAATAATAAGCAGGTAGCGGGCCAGCTCATCAGCCCAGGGTGTGGAATAATGGAAAATGAAGCGACAGGAAATAAAAATCATGCAGACAACGATCAGGGCCCACAGCAAGATGATGGAAATGGTGGATTCCACCTTGCCCAGGATCTTATTTGCCTGATAGATAGTTTTTACGAATTTGTTTGGGAATTTCATCTCATCCATAAAAGCATACCTCTCTTTGAGAAGTGGTATGGGGAAGACCCCCATACCACTTCATTTTGCCTATACAGAAAACCTGTTCGAGTGGCCCGGAATTACTGGAATTCCTCAGGCAGATAATCGGCGAACAGACGATCCATAGCCACGGGATCGAAGTCATCGCGCAGTTCAGTCCAGGTCTTGTAAGCGGCTTCCTTCATGATCTCGATGCTGGCCTCGTCGGGATAAACCACTTCCACGCCGGCTTCGGCGGCTTTTTCAAGGTAGCTGTCGCAGGTGTCACGGATTTCCTGGCGGGTGATGAGGGCGGCTTCCTTGGCCGCGCGATAAACGATGTCACGCTGAGCGTCGGTCAGGCTGGAAGTCCAATCCAGGTTGGCAGTCCAGTACATGGTGCCCCAGCTCTCGGCGGTTACATAGATCCAGTCGGCAACCTCTTCCAGATGGAACACGTTCATGGCCCAGGGGCTGTTGGTGATGCAGTCCATGGTGCCCTGCTGCAGGCCGGTGTACTGGTCGATGCCGCTGACGGTGGTCAGGCCAAGCTGCTCATAGTAGTAATGGAAGATCGGAATGTCGGGAGTGCGGACGATCTTGCCGGCCAGATCAGTGATGCTGGTGGGGGCCTTGCCGGTGCCGATCAGGCTCTTCAGACCGTTGTCGATGTTCTCAATGATGTCAATGCCATACTCGGCGGCAACCTCGCGATGGCGCTCCAGCATCCAGCCATTGTTGTACTCAGAGTCTACGTCTTCCCAACTGGTCAGCAGATACGGCAGAGAGGTCCAGTTCATGTTAACATCGGGAGTGCCGAAGTCAACACCGTCGATGGACAGGGGCAGCATATCGATGTCTCCCATCTGCAGAAGCTGGACAGCTTCCTTTTCAGCACCCAGAGTGCCGGCGGGGATCAGATCCACGGTGATGGCGCCGTTGGAATATTCCTCCAGCAGTTCAATGGTCTTAGGGATCAGGGTGCCGTCAACCGTTTGGCCGGCAACGGCGTTGTACATCTTGATGGTAAGGGGTTCGCAGGCAGCCTCGCCGTCAGTGGCGGTATCCTCCGTGGAGGAGTCGCCAGTATCCTCGGTATCGGTGGTATCCGCGTTGTCGCCGCCGCATGCGGCCAGGGACAGCATCATAAGTGCTGCCAGGATCGTTGCCCAAAATCTTTTCATGTTGTCCTCCCATTTTGTTGTTTTTAATAATTCCGTTCTGCGCTTCCGGAAAGGTTCTTGTCTACATTTTACTAAGCGTTTTGACAAAATCAAATTTCTAATAGGCATACCCGGGCATAATGAGAAGTTATACCGCAGAAGTGACTGAAAAGGAATCACCTTTTTTCGGCGCATTGTGGTTTTTTTGGCAAAAAAGCAGGAACAAAAGTTATTGAGAAAATTCCCGTCAAAAACGCGCAAAGAAGTTTTGTCACAAAATGTTATGAGAAATGTCGCGTTACGTTGCCTTTTCAAAAATTTACGTTTCGCCGAACGCAGCCTTCAGTGTCTCCACGTCCTGCCGGGCGGAGGACACATAGTCCATGCCGTTTTCATTCATGTTGCGGCGGTTATAGAAGGTTTCGGAGATGATCCAGCCCTCGTAGCCGATATCCTTGATGGCCTGGACCGACTCCTTGAAGAAGGTTCCGCCCTTGCCCAGAAGAACAATGGGGGCCGTCTCCTTTGTGACGAAGCCCTCGGCGTCAGGCTGGGACTCCTTCATGTGGAAATGGTCAATGCGGTCCTTGCCCAGGGCCCGGATCATGTCGGGCGGGAACCCGGTGCCGTACATCACCGGGTTGTGAGTGTCGAAGCACAGCTTCAGCTTACCGTCAAACTGATCCAGAAACTTGAAGTGGTCCTCCAGAGACACGTCTGTCTCCATGGCAATTTGGACACCATAATCCCCGGCCACCTGCACGGCATACTTGTACATATCCAGCACATGCTGATGCTGGGCCGCGCCGTACATACGCATGCCCTCGATCATCACGGTGGGAATGTGCATTTCCGAGGCCGCAATGATGCCCTTTTTGATGCTCTCCATACACTCCTTGCCCTCCGGGGAGCTCTGGCTGTAACGGATAAAGTTCTGCCGGACCAGCGTATAGAGATGGATGGACTGGAGCTCCACGCCGTATTTGGCGGATGCTTCCAGATAGCTTTCCTGTACCCGCTTGTTGTTCAGAGGGTAGGAGTTGGTGGAGCCGCCGGCGTCGGCAAGCTGCATACCGGTAAAGCCCGCCTCATGGGCCATCTGCAGAGCCAGAGGGCCCCAGCAGGGGAAGCTGAATTCACAAACACCGAATTTGAAACGTGCCATATACTCTTCCTTTCCGCTTTTGGAACGCCTTACTGGGCGTTGGACTGGACCACCGCCCGGATGACTTTGCGGTCGGCCACCATTTCAAGACCCTCTTCCAGATTACTCAGGTCAAAGTCCATGGAGGAGAAGTCATCAAAGGGATACTTGTGCTGGAACTTGTCCAAAAATTCCAGGGATTTGTGCAAATACTCGGGCAGATACCGGGCCACACCCGTAACCGTCAGACTCTTGCGGGTGATATAGCCGGGAGAGAGTGTGGCGTGGGCAGAGAGAACGTTGGTGCCGATAATGACATACCGGCCCATGGGTGCCAGGTGATGGAACCCCTCCTCCACGGCGGAGGCAACGCCGGTGACCTCCAGGGCGGTGTCCACGCCCCGGCCGCCGGTCAGGGCCTTCACAGCGTCCTCCCGATCGGAGAGCTGGGGGTATTCCTCCATGCTGATGAGGTGGTCCGCCCCAAACCGTTTAGCCATTTCCAGGCGGTCTGCCACGCCGTCGATCACGATGGTGGTGACACCCTTCTCCTTAGCGATGGCACAGGCGTAGAGGCCCATACTACCGGCGCCCTGGATCAGCAGCGTCTCGCCGGCTGTGATACCGATGTGTTCCAGACCGTAGTATACCTGAGAGAAGCGGCAGTTGGCGCCAGCCGCCAGAGAGTCCGGCAAAGTGTCGGGCACCTTGTAGAAGTGCTGCTTGGGGTGGATGTAGTAATGGGTGGCGAAGGTACCGGAGAAATAGGGGAAGTCGTCGGGAGACTGCCCCAGATGGATATAGGCGTTTTCGCACTGGTCATAGCGACCCATTTTGCACGCGCGGCACTCCCCGCAGGTGATGTAGTAGGCCGCCACGACGCGGTCCCCCACCTGAACGGGTTGGCCGGCGTAGTCGGTGGTCACGCCCTCCCCCAGACGTTCAATGCGGCCTACGAACTCATGACCCTGGCAGGTCTTGTCTCCACCGACGCCCAGGGACACACCGCTCTTCCAGTTCTTCACATCGGAGCCGCAGATGTTGCTGCTGAGTACCCGGACCAGCATGGCGCCGGGTTCCACCTCCGGCAGCTCATGCTCCACGAAGCCCACCTTGCCGTCTTTTCCGAAATATGCGATTTTGCCCGTCATAAGACGATGCTCCTTTCTTGTTTTACTTCCGCTCCATAGAGGAGGTCCAGGCTACCTGCACCGCCCGGGTGCCGCTGTAGCCACCGTCCACTGCCAGGCACTGAGCGGAGATCTGAGCAGCTTCAGGGCCCGCCAGGAACAGGCAGGCGTTGGCGATATCCTGCGCCACAGTCACTCTGCCGGTGGGCGTGATGGCAATAAAGGATTCGTCGATCTCATGGGGGACGTGGCCGTTGTTGTTGGTGCGGGTGAAGCCCGGCAGCACGCAGTTGACCGTGATGCCGTTGCAGCCAAGCTCCAGGGCAGCGGCTCTGGAGAAGGCCATGATGCCGGCCTTGGTGGCGGCGTAGATGCTGGAGTTGCGCTCGCCCTGCAGCGCGCCGGTGGAGGAGATATTGATGATACGGCCGCCGTGGCCCTGCTGGATCATCTGCTTGGCAGCCAGTTGAGTCATGAAGTAGGTGGCTTTGAGATTCAGGGCGATGGAACGGTCAAAGGATGCCATGTCCGTTTCGATCAGGGGCTTTTTGCAGCCCCAGCCCGCGTTGTTTACGATAATGTCCAGCTTGCCGAAGGCCTCCAGCGTCTGCGCCAGGGCATGGGCACGGCCCTCCTCACTGGTCAGGTCCGCTGCCACGGCAATGGCACGGCCACCGCAGTCCAGAATCTCCTGGACCGTTTTCTGGGCGGCCTCCTGGTTGCTGCCTACCACGGCCACCGCCGCGCCCTCCCGGGCGAAGGTGGTGGAGATGGCATATCCGATTCCCTTGCTGCCGCCGGCGATCAGGGCGGCTTGTCCTTCCAGTCTGTTCATAGATACGGCTCCCTTTTATGTTTGATTTTGACTTTATTTTGTCTCGTTGTCCGCGTAGTACTGCTGTGCCATGGGGCCCACGACCATGTCTCCGATTTCGGCGATGAACCCAAAGGAGTCCCGCCAGTCGTAAAACTCAAACTCCTTGCCCCGCATTTTGCCGCTGGTGAGCACCGGAACGCCCAGCTCTTTCATGTTGCGGTCCAGGAGGCTGCGGTCCTTCATTTTTACATTGATGTGGTGGATACCCTGTCCATGCTCCAGCAGCCAGTCAGAGAAGGGGTCTCCACCGCTTTGGTTCAGGGGCTCCACATACTCAAAATCAATGCCGCCGAAATTCAGACGGGCGGTTTTAATGTAAAATTCGGTAGGCTTTCCCAGATACGTGCTGTCTGTGAAAGTACCCTGTTCGGCCATGTCCTTCGTGGTCTTGATGACGATGCTGCTCTCGTCGATCTGGAAAAACTGCGTCAGCTTTTTGACGGTCTCGTCCACGCTTTTAACCACCATGCCTACCTGAAACACAAGCTCCGGTACTGCTTTTTCCATACGTCCAGAAATCCTCCTTGCCATTTTTTATGCGCCGGCATATGACTGCCCGTTGATGCAGATTCAGTATATCGTTCAAAATTGTAAAAGTATAATATATATTCTTTACCGGCAGGTATTCCAGCAGGTTATAAATATCTCTGCCCTGAGAATGGCAGTGCTCTCGTTGTATAATTTACGGGAATAAGCAGGTATGAAAGTTGTATATTTGAAAAACGCTGCCAGAATGCCTATCATGGACTCAAGATGAGGCACGGCGATGCCCCGTGTTTGACATGAAAAAAGAGGAGGAATCATTGCGATATGGCAGATCTTTCTTTACTGCTGGAATTTTACGAAAACATGTATAAGAGCCGCCGGTTCGATGAGCGCCTGTGGGATGCCTATACCAGTGGCAAGCCCCTGGGCATGACACACCTGGGTATTGGCGAGGAGGCCTGCGGAACGGGCTCCATGCGCGCCTTCCGTCCCACCGACATCGTTTGCCCTCACCACCGCTCCCATGCCCATCAGTTGATGCGGGGCTGCGATCTCAAGAAGCTGCTGTCCGAGACGCTGCTCAAGTCCACCGGCGTGTGCAAGGGCAAGGCCGGCGAGGCCCATTTCATGGATGTATCCAAGAACCTGTATGTGCTGGGCGGCACACTGGGCCCCTGCTTCACGGTGCCCCTGGGTTTTGCTTACCACTTTAAGCACGAGGGCAAGGGCAACATCGCCGTGGCATACTCCGGCGACGGCTGCACCTGCGAGGGCTCCTTCTACGAGGCTATGAACATGGCGACGGCCTTCAAGCTGCCGCTCCTGATGATCATTCAGAACAACCACTTCGCCATTTCCGAGGATTACCGAAAGATGACGGGCCTGCAGGACCTGAGCACCCGTGCCGACGGCTTCGGTATTCCCGGCGTCACCCTCCAGAACGCCAACGACGTGGAGGCGGTCTACGACGCCACCGTGAAGGCGGCAGAGTATGTCCGCGCCGGAAACGGCCCCATGATCCTGGAGCTGAAGACCTGGCGGCAGATGGGCCATGCGCCCAACGAGCCGGGTACCAAGTACAAAGACCCTGCCGAGCAGGCTCTCTGGATGAAACGGGACCCCATCAAGCTGCTGTCCGCCAAGCTGAAGGACCAGTACCACGTGGAAGATGCTCAGCTCAAGCAAATCGAGGACAAGGTGGAGCAGGAGCTGGATGAGGCCTGGGCCTTTGCGGAAGCCGCCCCCTATTCTCCGCCCGAGGTGGCCATGCAGCACATTTACGCAGGCTGCTAAGACGGAAAGGAGTGAGTGAATCGTATGGAAACCAAAAAGATGACATATATGCAGGCGGTCCGGCTGGCCCTGGACGAGGAGATGGCCCGGGATGAAAAGGTGATTATGATGGGCCAGGACATTGGCATCCTGGGCGGTGCCTATGGCGTGACCGGTGACCTGTATCACAAGTACGGGCCCGATCGGATCATTGATGCGCCTCTGTCCGAGAATGCCATTGTGGGCTTTGGTATCGGCGCGGCCATGATGGGCTGGCGGCCGATCATCGACATCATGAAGATGGACTTCAGCATGGTCTGTGTGGACCCCATCATCAACCACCTGGCCAAGTACCGTTACATGTCCGGCGGCCAGATTGAGAGGATGCCCGCCGTGGTCCGCACAGCCATTGGCGGCGGCACCCGCAGCGGTCCCCATCACAGCTACTCCCTTCATCATATTTTTGCTGGTTTTCCCGGCCTGAAGGTGGTCTGTGCTTCCACTGGGACGGATGCAAAGGGACTGCTCAAGTCCGCGATCCGGGACAATGACCCGGTGCTGTTCCTGGAGGAGACGGCTGCCTACCGAATGAAGGAAGAGGTCCCCGTGGACCCGGATTTCCTCGTTCCCATCGGCAAGAGCAAGGTGGTCTGTGAGGGCGACGCCCTGACCGTGGTGTCCTTCGGCACCGCCGCCCTGAAATCCACCAAGGCCGCCGAGCTGCTTAAGGAAGAGGGCATTTACATCGATCTGATCGATCTGCGGAGCCTGCGCCCCCTGGATCTGGACCCGGTGATCGCCTCTGTGAAACGCACCGGCAAGCTGCTGGTGGTGGATGAGTTCACGGAGACATACGGTATCACCGGCGAGATCGCGTTCCAGGTCTCCCAGGCCTGCTTCGACTGCCTGAAGATGCCCGTTCAGCGCTGCACGCTGCCGGACACCATCATTCCCGCCGGCCCCGTCATGGAGGACTGGGTCATGCTCTCTCCCCAGAAGATCGCCGATCGGGTCAAGGAAGTCATCAAGGCGTAAATCCCGCGTTGGCAGGCAAGTGATTTTTATCCATATTATCCTGAAATATTTTAAATGAGAGGTGTAGATTATCATGGCAAGAGTCGTTGTGATGCCCAAGATGGGCGAGGCTATGGAAGAGGGACAGGTGACGAGCTGGCTGTTCAAGGAAGGCGACAAGGTGGAGAAGAATCAGCCTCTGTTTGAGCTGATGACCGACAAGACCACCATGGAGTTCCCCTGCCCTGAGGACGGCACCCTGCTGAAGATCCTGGTGGAGTGCGACGAGGACTATCCCTGCGGCACGCCCATCGCCATCATCGGCGAGCCCGGCGAGGATATCTCCGGCCTGGTTTGAAAGACGGGGCGCAGATCATGATTGAAGTATTCCAGACGATCCCCTACAAGGGCGTACGGAAAATGATCGGCAAGCGGATGGAGGTCAGCGGCGCGTATCCCATGACCTATCAGGGCATGTACGTGGACGTGACGGATCTGCTTGCCTACCGGAAAAAGATAAACGCCGAGATGGGTGTAAAACTGACGGTGAATGATTTCATTGTCAAGGCCGTCAGCCTGGCGCTGCAGCGGACTCCCATCATGAACTCTGCCTTCAACGAGGACATGACCCAGATCCAGGTATACAGCAACTACAACATCAGTGTCATGACCGCGTCGGAGAAGGGCCTGGTGGCTCCTGTCATCAAGGAGAGTGAGAAGAAGACCATCTTCCAGATCTCCGAGGAGATGAAGGAACTGGTGGAGAAGGCCAACGCCGGCAAGCTGCTGCCCGATGATTACGCGGGCGGAACCTTCGGCGTCACCAATCTGGGCAAACTGAATTCCTTTGACTCAGTGCCACTGCCCCAGCCGCCCCAGCCCGCCATCATGGCGGCCTGCACGGCCAAGAAGATGGCAGTGGTCGTGGAAAAGGACGGCGTCGACCAGATTGTCCCTCGGATGATGATGAAGCTGGTGATCGGCGGCGACCACCGGATTCTGGACGGCGTGCCTCTGGCCTCTTTCCTCAACGACATGAAGCTGTTGCTGGAGGACCCGGAAGTTTTGACGAAATAACACTGACAGCCTCTGGACCGGACCCCGGCCCAGAGGCTCTTTCAAAGGAGGACTTTTATGAAGCTGTACGTGCTGGATCTGGGCAGGATCGTCATGGTGGGCGACAATCCCGTGACCAAGGGCGAGGAAGAAAACCCCTCCATCCCCATTCACGCCTTCCTGCTGGACAGCCCTGCCGGAAAGATCCTGTTTGACACCGGCTGCCATCCGGAGGCCATGGAGGGCGCCTGGATGAAGGAAGTGTGCGAAAATCCGTATGTGCCCGGCCCGGACGGAACGCTGCTGAACCGTCTGGCCCAGATCGGTGTGGCGCCGGGGGCGATCTCCCTGGTGGTGGCGTCCCATCTGCATCTGGACCATGCCGGAGGACTTCACCTGTTTCCCAATGCCCAGGTCCTGGTCCAGGGGCAGGAATTGGAGCATGTCCTGGCGGATGCAGAGGCGGGCAACAGCAGCGTGTTTTACCAGCCCTGTGACCTGGAGAACTGGAAACGCTCCGGGGTCCGCTGGCGTCCCGTGGATGAGAAGGAACTGCCGCTGTGTTCCGGTGTGACGGTGCTGAATCTGGGACCTGGCCATGCCTATGGAATGCTGGCCCTGCTGGTGGAACTCCAGTGCGGAAATTTCCTGTTGGTGGCTGACGCCGTGTACTCCGGTATCCACTATGGCCCCCCGGCCCAGTTGGCCGGCGTGGTACAGGACGAGGCTGGATATTTCCGGACCATCGAGAACATCCGTGCCATCGCGGCCCAGCGCCATGCCACTGTGCTCTATGGCCATGATATGGAGCAGTTCCAGAGCCTGGTGAAATCCACGGAGGGATATTACGAATAAATTCCATTGAGAGCAGAAAAGAAAGGATGCGTACCATGAGCAAAAAAATCTTAGTGATCGGTGGCGGCCCCGGCGGCTACGTAGCCGCCATCCGCGCAGCCCAGTTGGGAGCAGAAGTCACCCTGGTGGAGCGCCAGTACCTGGGCGGGACCTGCCTGAACGTGGGGTGCATTCCCACCAAGTGCCTGCTCCACAGCGCCGAGCTGATGATGGAGCTGCAGTCCCGTGGGAAGGCCCTGGGTGTGCTGGCAGACAATGTGCGGGTGGATTTTCCCCAGGTCATCGCCAACAAGAACGCGGTGTCCAAGAAGCTCACCGGCGGAATCGCCAGTCTGTTGAAGGTCAACGGCGTGACGAAGCTGGATGGGGAGGCAGCCTTTACCGCGCCCAAGACGCTGGAGCTGACCCGCCCCGACGGTACCAAGGAGACCCTGACCGCCGACGAGATCATTCTGGCCACCGGCTCCGTCAACGCGGTGCCCCCCATTCCCGGCCTGCGGGAGAATCCCAACTGCATTGACTCCACCGGCGCGCTGTCTTTGGAAAAGCTGCCGGAGAGCATGGTGGTCATCGGCGGTGGCGTGATCGGCCTGGAGCTGGCCTGCGCCTATGCGGCCTTCGGTACCCAGATCACCGTGGTGGAGGCTCTGGACCACATGCTTCCCATGCTGGATGCGGACCTGACCGCCATCGGCATGCGGCGCATGAAGAAGATGGGCATGAAGTTCCATCTGGAGTGCCCGGTGCAGGCGGTGGAGGAAAGCCCCGTGGGTGCCAAGGTGGTCTGCAAGGACAAAAACGGTGAGACGGTGGCCTTCGAGGCGGAGAAGGTCCTGGTGGCCGTGGGCCGCAGAGCCAACACGGCCTCCTTGGGCCTGGAAGCCGGCGGCGTGGCCAACGACAAGGGCCGTATCCTGGTCAATGACAAGATGGAGACCAATGTGCCCGGCGTGTACGCCATCGGCGACTGCGTCATGGGCTATGCCCAACTGGCGCACACCGCCAGTGCCATGGGCGAGACGGCGGCGGAAAACGCCATGGGCGGAGACTCCCATTACGACGAGCGTACCAGCCCCACCTGTGTTTACATCGAGCCGGAGGCCGCCTCCGTAGGCCTGACCGAGGCCCAGTGTGCCGCCCAGGGCCTGAACTACATGGTGGGCAAATTCCCCATGGCAGGCAACGGCAAGGCCCTGATCCTCAACAACGGCGAGGGTGTGGTGAAGATCCTGGCCGACCGGGAGAGCCACCGGGTGCTGGGTATGCACATCATCGGGCCCCGGGCTACAGACCTGATCGCGGAGGGCGCCCTGGCCATTAAGATGGGCTCCACTGTGGACGATCTGATCGAGACCATTCACTCCCACCCCACCGTCACCGAAGCGGTGCGTGAGGCGGCGCTGAATGCGGAGGGCCGCGCCATCCATATCAAGAACTGAGTAAATCACCGGAGAACAAGGAGGAAACGACAACAAATGGAGAAGCCTGCTGTCAATCTGATCTTCCAGGTTGCTCTTTGTGTGGAGAATATGGAGCAGACTCTGGAAAACTGGAGAAAGATCTTTGATTTTGACGAAAGCACCATTGTCCGCAAATCCACAAAGGATGCCTATGAGCGGGAAAATTGGAATGGCCTGAACTATAACGAGCAACCCTGTGAATTCTTCCATAAGTTTTGCCGCTTCAGCCTGGGAGGCCTGGATATTGAGATCATTGAGCCTCTGGATAAATCGCCGGGCAACCCCTATTCCGACTTCCTGATTGAGCATGGCAGTGGGATCCACCATCTGGGCGTAAAAATCGGCAACCAGCCGGCGCTGATGAAGACCATGAAGGAGATGGGAATTCCCCGCTACAACTACTCGGAAATGGGTCCTGTGCTGGCAGATGGCAGCCGGAAGGGATGCACCTTCTATGACCTACGAGAGCTGCTGGGAGTCATTCTGGAGTGCGGCAGTGTTGTGGTAGGCCCCCTGGCCAATGACCCCCGGGCGGGCAACCCCTCTGATTTTGTCAGCGATTGATCACCTGTTGCTGTACCTGAACTAAGAAGAAATGCGATTTTGCGGCTTACCGGGCATATAGAGATGATAAGACCGGCAATTATGCTGGAAATGGCCGCAAGAGGGCGGTCTCCGCCGGAATTCCGGCGGAGACCGCCCTGATATTGTAGATGGAGATATATATTAACTTGAAAAGTTCAGCCGCTGCGTACTGCCGGCAGGTTATTTCTTCAGCTTCTGGATCCGCTCCAGGCGGTTGAGCGCCTCGTTGAGGGTCTCGTCGTTTTTGGCGAAGTGGAGGCGGATCAGATGGTTCACCGGCTCCCGGAAGAAGCTGGACCCCGGCACGGCGCCCACGCCTACCTCCCGGGCCAGGTTCTTGCAGAATTGCAGGTCGCTGTCGTAGCCGTATTCGCTGATGTCCAACAGCACGTAGTAGGCGCCCTCCGGGTCGTTGTGGACGATGTGCAGGTCGTCCAGGCCCTTCAAAAACAGCTCCTTCTTGTGGGTGTACTTGGCCAGCAGCTCATCGTAGTAGTCCTGCCCGAACTCCAGGCCCGGGATCACCGCCTCCTGCAGCGGCGCGGCGCAGCCCACGGTGAGAAAATCATGGACCTTCTTGGCCCGGTCGGTGATCTCCTTGGGGGCAATGATGTAGCCCAGCCGCCAGCCGGTGATGGAGTAGGTCTTGGACAGGGAGGAGCAGGAGATCGTCCGGCTCCACATTCCCGGTAGCGTGGCGAAGTAGATGTGCTTATGGGGGGCGTAGACGATGTGCTCGTACACCTCGTCGGTGATGACGTAGACATCGTACTTGGTGGCCATCTCGGCGATGGTCAGCAGCTCCTCCCGGGTGAACACCCGGCCACAGGGGTTGGAGGGGTTGCACAGCACCAGTGCCTTGGCCCCCTGGCGGAAGGCGGCCTCCAACTCATCCACGTCGAAGGTGAAGGCGGGGGGATGGAGGGGCACATAGATGGGCTCCGCCCCGGAGAGGATGGTGTCGGCTCCGTAGTTCTCATAAAAGGGAGAGAACACGATCACCTTGTCGCCGGGATTGGTGACGGTCATCATGGCGCACATCATGGCCTCGGTGGAGCCGCAGGTGGCCACGATCTCCGTATCCGGGTCAATGGTGCGACCCATGTAATGAGACTGCTTTTTAGCCAGGGCCTCCCGGAAGTTCTGGGCGCCCCAGGTGACGGAGTACTGGTGAGGCCCCTCGTAGGCCACCTGGGCCAGTCGGTCCAGAATTTCTTTGGGCGGGTCAAAGTCAGGGAATCCCTGGGACAGATTCACGGCGCCGTATTTCATGGAGACGCGGGTCATCCGGCGGATGACGGAATCGGTAAAGTCGGCGGTACGCTGAGACAGAGGCTGGGGCATGGAAAGTCCTCCTTTTGTGATTGCGGTGGATAGACTGATTGTACCTGAATCCGGCGGAAAAAGCCAGACGGTGAGAAGAAGAATTTTGACGGTGCCCAAATTTTTTTTGCACCGGGACAAAAATGTGGTATGATGAGTTTGCCAATATATATAAAGGAAAGGATGATTTCTGTGAACGAGACGCTGAAGGTTCTGAAGGAGCGCAGAAGCATTCGCAAGTACAAGAAGGAGCAGGTGGCCCCGGAGACTCTGGACGCCATTCTGGACGCCGGCACCTGGGCAGCCTCTGCCAAGGGCGGCCAGTCCGCGGTAATGGTCGTGGTCCAGGATCCGGAGACCATCTCCTATATGTCCGCTCTGAACGCGGAGATCCAGGGCAAGCCCGGCACGGACCCCTTCTACGGTGCCCCCACCGTGGTGGTGGTGCTGGCGGATGGGGAGACCCCCAACTGGCTCCAGGACGGCTCTCTGGTCATGGGGAACCTGATGACGGCAGCCTGGGCCCTGGGCGTGGGCTCCTGCTGGATCAACCGGGCCATCGAGCTGTTTGACCGGCCCGAGGGCAAGGCCCTGCTGAAGAAGTGGGGGCTGCCGGAGACGTACCGGGGCGTGGGCAACTGCATCCTGGGCTACATCGACGGCAACGTGCCCAATCCGAAGCCCCGGAAGGAGAATTACATCCTCCGTCCGTGAGCGGAAAGAAAAGACCACGAAGCGGCGGCAGGAATGCTCCTGCCGCCGCCTTTTCATGTATAGGAGAAGAAGCCCTGATCCATGTCCGCGTTATAGAGCATCCAGCAGCCCAACTGTCCCTCCGGCACGGTTTCCGGCAGGTTCCACTGGGGCCACTCCACCTGGAGAGATTCGGTGGTCAGCACATCGGTGGAGGCCTCCGGGGTATAGAGGTAGAACGCTGTTCCGCCCTCCAGACCGTAAGGGGTGGAGCCGATGTAAAGGGTCCCGTCCTCCACCCATTCCTCCCCCTCCGTCTCCTGGCAGGTCAGATTTTCCAGCATCATGGAGTAACTGTGTTCATCCAACTGGCGCAGGTCGGAGAAGGTTCCGCTGAAGGTGCAGATGCGGTAGAAACCGCCCGGATACGTGGGAACGGAGCCGGAGTCCCAGTCCGTGAACTGCCCCGTGAAGGAACCGTCGCAGGCCAGAGACAGATTGGTCCGCCAGGCACCGGCGCCGCTGCAAAAAGTCAACACATCCGGCAGGCCCTCCGGCAGAGCGTCCACAGGGGTGCCGGGGGGCTCCTCCTGCTCCGGAGCGGCACCGGAAGTGGCATCATCCTCCCCCACGGCGTCCGTCTGGGATGTGCCGCCGGCCTGCCCGTCCGCCGCGTCTGTTTGAGGACTGGCGTTTTCCGTGGTTTCTGCCGGGGACGCCTGCCCGCAGCCCGCCAGCAGCGCAAGGCACAGTGCGGCCACCGCCAGCTTCCTGCTCCATCTCCGCATCCTGTATCGTCCTTCCATGATGACACCTCCTCGGTGAAAGTCGACTTGCTGTCGGTAGGAGCATAGCACGGCGCATAGCTTATGTCAACCATATTTGGAGACGTTTCTCTGCGGCCACCTCTTGCGCCATGGACGGAATTGCGCTAAACTGAAAGACAATGAAAAATGGCATGTGGAAAGGAGGCAGCCGCCATGACCTATGAGGTGGAGCGGACGCTGATGTGCACCGTGGGAAAGCTGCTGTACGACCGGGGCTATGCCGCCGCCAACGACGGCAATCTGTCCATTCTGGTGGAACCGGGACGGCTGCTGGTGACCCCCTCCGGCGTCAGCAAGGGGCGGATGACGCCGGACATGCTGCTGGTGACGGACCTGGAGGGCACCGTTTTGGAGGGAGACCGCCACCCCTCTTCGGAGATGAAGATGCACCTGGCGGTGTACCGGGGCCGTGCCGACGTCCGGGCCGTGGTCCACGCCCACCCGCCTGTGTCCACTGCCTTTGCCGTGTGCCGCCGGGGGCTGGAGACACCGTATCTGGCGGAGCTGGTGGTGGGCTTAGGCGCCGTGCCCTGCACACCGGAATTTGCCATGCTGTCCACGGACGCGGTGCCCCGCAGTGTGGAACCGTATCTGGCGGACCACAACGGGGTGCTGCTGGCCAACCACGGCGTCCTGACCTGGGGCGGCGATCTGTGGGAGGCCTTTGATCGGCTGGAGACCGTGGAGCATACGGCCAAGATCGTGCTGAATGCCCGGCTGCTGGGAGACCCGGTGGCCCTGACGGAGGCGGAGACGGCGGAGCTGCGGAGCCTCCGGGGCATGTACCGGACCCTGCGGCAGAAACGAGCGGATTGAATGAAGAGCCGGCCCCGGGCCGGCGGAAAGGGTGAGCATATGGCAGATCTGAAGGCCGTGGTGGCTGTTCAAAATATCCGGTATGACCGGCAGGCGGAGGCCCTGTACATTCTGGACCAGAGCCTGCTTCCCAATGAGGAGAAGGAGATCCGGCTGGAGACGCTGGAGCAGATGGTGGAGGCCATCCGGGCCCTGCGGGTCCGGGGCGCCCCGGCCATTGGCATCTGCGCCGCCTACTGCATGTACGTTCTGGCCCGGTCCATCCGGACGGAGACGGCGGAGGGTTTTCTGGCGGAGCTGGAGCGGTACGGAGTGGCCCTCAATGCCGCCCGGCCCACGGCGGTGAACCTGAGCTGGGCGGTGGGCGAGATGCTTGCCGCCGCCGATGCCCACAGGGACCAGCCCCGGCAGGCACTGCTGGAGGCCCTGTACCAGCGGGCGGTGGAGATCCACCGGGACGACATGGATAAGTGCGCCGCCATCTCGGCGTACGGACTCACCCTGGTGAAGGACGGGGACGGCATCCTGACCCACTGTAATGCCGGCCCCCTTGCCACCTCCCGGTACGGAACGGCTCTGGGCCCCATCCTGCTGGGCACGGAGAAAGGCATGACCTTTCATGTGTTCTCCGACGAGACCCGGCCCCTTTTGCAGGGGGCGCGGCTGACCAGCTATGAGTTGCAACGGGCCGGTGTGGATGTGACGCTGATCTGCGACAACATGGCCTCCATCGTCATGAAGAACGGCTGGGTCCAGGCCTGCTTCGTGGGCTGTGACCGGGTGGCCGCCAACGGCGACACCGCCAACAAGATCGGCACCTCCGGCGTGGCCATCCTGGCAAAGCACTACGGGATCCCCTTCTACGTGCTGGGCCCCACCTCCACCATCGACATGGCCTGCCTTGACGGAGCCCACATCCCCATCGAGCAGCGGGACCCGGGTGAGATCAAGACCATGTGGTATGAAAAGCCCATGGCCCTGCCCGAGGTCAAGTGCTACAACCCCGCCTTCGACGTGACGGACCATGACCTCATCACCGCCATCGTCACGGAAAAGGGCATTTGCCGCCCGCCCTATACCCAGAGCCTGGCGGCATTGTTCGACAACAAACAGTAATATTTGACAAATATCATACAGGGAGGAATGAAAAATGGCCGTAAAAGAATCCCCCTCCGCCTCCATCGCGGCGGAAGAAAGCCAGATTGCCAAGGTGGTGCTGATGCCCGGTGACCCCCTGCGGGCCAAGTATGTGGCGGAGCACTATCTGGAAAACCCGGTGTGCTTCAACACCGTCCGCAACATGCTGGGTTACACCGGTACCTACAAGGGCAAGAAGATCTCCGTCATGGGACACGGCATGGGCGTGCCCTCCGTGGGCATCTACAGCTATGAGCTCTACCAGTTCTTCGGCGTGGACACCATCATCCGCATCGGCTCCGCGGGCGGTGTCGGAGACAACGTAAAGCTCCGGGACGTGGTCATCGCCCTGGGGGCTTCCACCAACTCCCACTTCGCCGATCAGTACCGTTTCCCCGGTCAGCTCTGCGCCACGGCGGACTACGGTCTGCTGAAGGACGCTGTGGCGGCGGCGGAAAAACTGGGCGTCCGGGCGGACGTGGGCCAAGTGTTCACCGCCGACCAGTTCTACAACGACAATCCGGAGGCCGGGGAGATGTACCGGAAGTTCGGCATCCTGGCCCTGGAGATGGAGGCGGCGGGCCTGTACTGGACCGCCCAGCGGCTGGGCAAGCGGGCCCTGGCCATCCTGACCATCTCCGACCACATCTTCACCGGCGAGGCTCTGACCGCTCAGGAGCGGCAGGATTCCTTCCACGAGATGATGGAGATCGCCCTGGAGACCGCCTGGCACTCCCTGGAGGGATGACCATGGGCCTCTTTGCCAAACGGGAAAAGGCCTTTGAGGTCTGGGGAGACCAGAAGCGGTGGAAGGCCGCCAAGGGGCGGCTGAAGGAGGCGGGCATCAAGATCGTGGAGTCCGGCTTCTATGAGACAGAGCCGCCTCTTTGTGGCTGCGGTGCCAAGCTGGACCACCGGGACTTTGGCCCTAACGGGAAGATCGACCGAAAGACCTATTATATCTCGGTCCGGCCGGAGGATGTGGACCGGGCCAAAGCGGCCCTGGAGGGCATTTAACAGGCGAAACAGAAGCCGGGGCGCACAGCGCCCCGGCTTCTTTCGCACTTCTCTATTTTTCGCCGCCCTGACGGGATTGGCCATAATCCGCCAGAATGTGGACGAACTCCGCCCACCGTTCGTTGCGGCTGCGGTTGTGAAGCTTATCCAGCAGTGGAATCAGTGCCGCCAGTTCCTCCTTCGACAGATCCTCTGTCAACCAGGAGAAGTAGAAGGCCTCCGCCTCCACTTTCCGGTCCCGCAGGGCCCGTCCCTTCTCTGTTACGTACAGGTGCTTGCTGCGGCGGTCCTCCTCGCTGGGCAGACGCTGGATATAGCCCTCCTGCTCCAGCTTGGCGGCCCGGCGGGCCACAGTGCTCTTGTCCTGGCTGTACCGCCGGCACAGCTCCCCCTGGGTGATGCCGGGCCGGTGGTGGACCGTCTGGATCATCTCATAGTCCGACAGGCTCAGGCTGGTGTTGTGGAGGGCGTGGGCCACAAAGCGCTGCACGTCCCGGTCAATTTTGCGGATCCTCCGCTTGGTGGGGTCCATGACCACCGCCTCCCCCCATTTCTTTGGATATATCTTACATGGATTGGGGCGTTTCGTCAATTCGGACGGAGAAATTTTGGCGGAATCCACAAAAGTTGCGGATCGCAACTATTTTAGTTGACAAACGCAACGACTTCTTCTATACTGACATCACTAGGACGTGACTTGACACATCACGATAACACCTAACCATATGAGAAAGCGGAGCTTGGGGAGGCTCCGCTTTCTCGTTTTTTTATGCGCTTGTTACGCCAGGGGAACTACCACGCCGCCGACGCTGAGGCTCTCGATCTCCTCCATGGGCAGGATCTCGTCGAAGAAGCCGGTCTTGGAGCAGACGGTGGTGCCGTTTTCGGGGTCGATGCTGCCGCCGGAATTGCTCAGGTCCATGACAGTGCCGTCGGTGCGCTTCAGCAGGACCTCCACGTTCTCAAAGTACTGTGCCTGCTCCCGGGACTCTTCATCGGACAGTTGGCCGCTGGGGGATTCGCACTGGGGAATCTCGCTGTCCACGGTGTAGTCCACCTTGAAGGCCACGGGGGAGACGGTGATGCCGTCGATGGTGAAGGTCATGCCGTCCTGCTGGAAGGTCTCGCCGCCGCTCAGGGTGACCGAGGCGTCCTCATAGGCCGCGTCGAATTTCATGGTCCACTTGCCCTCCAGGATGGGCGTGCTGCCGGTGGCGTCGTCCCAGGCGCACAGGTCTTCCATGGTGACCTTCACGGTGCGGTCGATTAGGGGCACGTCGCTGGACCGGGTCACCACCCACTGGATGGTGTTGTCGCCGGGGTCCTGGTCCACGAAGTAGGACCCGCCGTGGCTGCCGCCCAGGATGCCGAAGTCCAGCTTGTTGACCATGGCCCCCTTGTTGTGGGGGTTGGCATAGAGGCTGTTGTCGATCTCCACGATGTTGGGATCGCTGGTCATGGCATGGGCGGCCACGGAGTCGAAGCACTGGCTG
>URXS01000003.1 GCA_900551885.1 uncultured Oscillibacter sp. | reverse complement strand
GCGGCATCCTGCCGCAGACGATCCATAGCTGCGGTTGCTCGCTCGTCTTGGCGACGCAGCCGCTCGGACCAGGTTCGCCCAGCGTTCATTTGCTCGGCCAGTCGAGCGGATCTTACGGCCTCCGCTTTGGCCGCCCGGTCCTTTGCCCGCTGCTGCCGCAGTTGCTCCTGCGCGGCGTTCCTCTGGCGGTCGAGTTTTCGGTCAGCCCGATCCCGCTCCATTTGTCTCGCGGCTTCCACCTCGGCGCTGGCCATCCACTCGGCAGCCTGCTGAGCGGCTTCCGCATCGGCAGCCCGCTGCTCGGCCCGATCACGGGCTCGCTCCAGCTGCTCCATAGTCCGGAACATTTCCTGCGCCGCGCCCTCACCGTACTCGCTTTCCAGAGACTGCATGAAGTCATCCAGCCCTCGGGATGCGGAAAACTTGAAGTCCGGGTCTCCCTTATCCCAGGTGCCCTTATTGTACACGGACTTGATCTGGTTGCTGTCTCTGACGATATACTGCGTCTGGATGCCCTCCTCGTCGTAGACATTCTTCACTACGACGAGGTCGTATCCATTTTGAAAAGCCATGCGCCCAACATTGTTGATGTGCTGCTTTTTAGAAGGTGTTTCTTCTCTGACCGCTTCGGGCAGTTGATTTTTCGGGATACTTGTAAAGGAGCTTCCCTTTGCATCTACTACCAACGTGTTATCCGAGGTCAAATAATACTTCCCGAACCCATGAATCCCGAGATTTTCCCGACGGATAATCTCTCCAAGTTCTCGGTTAAAACGATCCAGCCCGTCCGGCGTTTTAGGATACATAGCCAGAGTACGCCATTTGGTGAATACGTCTCCGGTTTTTTCCAACGTCGTTTGGTTATTTACGTTCGTCCGAAGTCGGAACGCCGTTGCCTTGGTGAAATCGGAGGGCCTCTTAGTGTCTGGATTGTATCCTTCCAGAACGATGCCATCCCCATCGTGGTTGGTAAAGTATTCGTCGAGATACTCTTGAGCTCCCTTCCAGCTCTTAACGTATTCTGCTCTCCATTCTGTGCGGGCATCCCGCCCAACTTGGTATGGGTCCTTGACGAGCTCCATGGGGTTTGGACCGCTACCATCTTGGACCGTAGCGCCATCGGCATAATCCGTAGCGATGGCCTGCCGGGTCGTAAAAAAACTTCCACCGGAGTGAGACTCCCACCAAGGGCGGGTGGTCGTTGCACCGGTATTCGTGCTACCACGCATGAAGATCTTCGGTTGTCCGTCTGGGTTTGTCAGCTCACCGGTATCGTCATGGAACCACGCTTTGAATTCCGGTGTGTCCGTCGGCGTAAAACCATCTCGCTGCTGTTGCAGTCGGATGTCATAGTCTGTTAGGGTGGGGTCCTGTTGGCGCCAGGGGTCATCCGGGTCAACGTTTGTATCTTCCTCGCCGTCCAGATAAAAGTCATCCTCGACATCGGCAAGCCCCAGCATGTTGGCCTCGGTCTCCATGTGATCTTCGATCTCGAAGTTGAACTGCTTCAACCCTTCACTCGTCACCGGGTAAGTACCCAAGGTCTCAAACTCGCCGTCCGGGTTGATGATGCCGAACTCCGCTTCCCCACCGGGCATCGGGAGCTCGGCAAAGCAGAGCTTGCCGCCGGACTGGTTCTCGTAGTAGAAGAAGGCCTTGTTCCAGCTGTCGAACTGAGGAATGTCCTCGCCATAGTCGTTGGTGGAGAACAGCCGGTCGGGAATATTCTCCTTGACATATCCCGCATGATCCCGTAAAATGGTATCGGACGGAACCCTCTGGAGTGTTCGAGGCAATTGTAGCCTACAATTCCGGGCAAGGGTCTCCGTCCGTTTTTTATTCCAATACAGAATACTGTCGTTCTTCAGCGCCAGATACAGGAAGTTATTCCGGCTGGAAGTCCCGGACTGTTGGGAAAAATTGTTCCGGCCATAAACACTGGTAATGAAGTTCGCCGGCCCCTTCGATCCATCCACACTCGCTTGCCCGTTGGGGTGGATCGTTGCCACCAGAGGAAGCCCGTCGGCATCCGATTCTGTCAGCACAACGACGATGTCGCCCGGGTTGGTCCAGGAGTCCAGTACCATAGCCGGCTTGCTCAGAAGCTCCGGCAGACGCTTTACGGTATCCGCGTCCAGTCCGTGCCAATGCGCATTGGAGGAATCCTTGGCGTGCATGATGTCCGAAGCGTGCGCTTTGGTCATGCACAGGGGAAGATCTCCCAATCCGACCTCGGCAAGGATGTTTGGGGTCTCCTCGATATACAAGGCCCTGTCATACCCAAACTCATCCAGGTGGTCGATCTGGTCGGCCCACGGCGTCTCCGTCGTAACAGAGAAAGCCCGGTCTCCAATGGAGTCCGAGCTTTCTTTTGCTGCCTGGTCCTGAACTTTGGCGTTCGCGATTTCCTTTTGCCGCTGCGCCGCAGTCCATCGGGTGCTCCAGTCAGCAGAGGCGTCCCGGACAACGGCAGACAAAGCGTCGAACACATCCTGGTTCATTCCGATACGGTTCATTCCGCCGTTCAGGTCCGCCAGGAATTCCTCCCGGTAAATCGCCTGTTGGTCGGCAACATTCCGGTATACCTTACCGTGGCTCCGACCATACTGCTCCGCGATCCGGGCATCCAGATTCTCAACGCTCATGCGGGAGGACACCTCCGCCGCGACCCGCTGCCACGCCGCGTTACGCATCTTGGCGTCAAGAGCGGCGTTGACGTGGAACCGCTCGTGGTCAGCGAGCTGCGCGACAGTGTAGTCGAAGTCGTCCCCCTGGACGTAGACCGTCTTGGTTCGCAGATCCGCCATACCATTGGCCGTTGCACCGGACAGATCTTTCAGCCGGCCCATTACGACGCGAAGATTGTACCCCTTTTCTCTCAGGGCCTTCTCCGCCGTGCGCATTTCTTTGGTGTAAAGGCGACGGGAGAGGATGGAAACCTCCTCTTTCAGACCCTCGACCTTCACCTTCTTCGCAGCCTTGGGAGACTCCTTGACCTTCGCCTGGAGCTTCTCAGCGGCCTCCTGATTGGGGCGCTTCTGAGGTTCGTAGACCTTTACTTCTTCGTCTTGGGCGGCCAGGTTCCGTCCGCCTTCCGTTGCTTGACCATTTCTTCCAGCTTTCGGTTGAACTCCCGCATCTCCTCGGTGTCCCGCGGATCGGGAATCTCCCCGCTCTCCACCTTCAGCCTGAGTTCCTCCTGCTCCTTCTGAAATTCCAGCGCCTTGCTGGCCGGGACCCACGTCGGAAATCCCCGGTAATCCGGCACTGACAGGTACCGCTCCTCCTGCTTCTCCATTGATCGCGTCTCCTTTCAGATATTTTTCCATCGCGCTGTCGTAGGGCATCAGCTCGCCCTTGTCCTGCTTGGTCAGCATAACGTCGAACAGGGCGTCCAGACTGCTGTCGGTGGTCTCCGTACCCCGGGCGGCATAGTAATCCCTGAAAAAGACCTTGAACTGATCCCGGGTGATTTCAGCACCGTTATCCAGCTTCAAAGTGTTCCTGGACTTCCGGGTGCGGCCTTCGGACTGTTTGGCCTTGCGGGCCTCCGCAGCGGCAGATTTTTCCTCCGCCGTGCCCAGAAGCTGGAGCGCGGCGTCATTACCGAGAGAATCCAGAAGGGCCTGATTGAACAGAGCGTCCACTTGCTCATTGGTCATTTCGGCGCCAGCCTTCGACTGAGTCTGGATCAGATCCCGGAACTGCTGCCGGGTCAGGTTACGGCCACCGAAATTAAGGGTTTGGCTGTCGTTTCGGAAGGCCTGATACTGCTGGCGCACCTCCGCGTCCGTGGCCTGGGGGAAAACCGCCTTATACCGTGCCGCAAAATCAGAGAGGCTGGGCAGCGGGTTACCGTCCGGACCGATATTCAGGCCGTTGACCTTAGACATCAGATCCGCAACCGCATCGTCGATACGGTCCTGTGTCTCCGCGTTCACCTGCATGGACGACAGCTGCTCGTCCTGGATGGACCGTTGCCGCACCTGCGCGGCATCTGCGAGCGCCTTCGCCTGAGCCACGGCTTCCTGCATGTCCGCCTGATCTTGGGCTGCCTGAAGCTCGGCCTCCTGCTGCACGCGGGCCTGGATGGCCACGTCTCCGGCGCTCTTGTACACATTGAACAGCTGCTCCGAAGACAACTTGCCCTCGGGGAACTGAACGCCGGTCAGTGCGGAAAACACCTCACGGGTCTTCGGGTGGGTAGGCTCCAGGACGTTCAGGTCTTTGGGAGTCACACTTGTATCGCCGTTCACAAGGCGCTGCACGACGGAGGCCCGCTTTTCCGCGACCTTCCGGGAGACACCCTGCTGCTCCATGATGTAAGTAGTGTAGGTGTCCAGTACCGTCGCACCGGGTTCCGCGGATTGGGTAACCGCTTGCTGCTCGCTGATCGCTTGAACTTGAGGCACAGCGGCAGGGGAGACAGAAGCCTTGTCCGAAGTATACGTGCGCGACCGGCTATTGTCAATGGCTCTCGCCGCCCGGCGACGGACGGAGTTTTGCAGAGCAGAGTCCAGCGCAATCTGTCCGCCGCCCAGAACACCGCCCACAACGGCGCCGCCGATAAACTCATCCGCAGCGGTTACCGGGTTAAAGATGGCGTTTTCATCCGTAGTGGAGGCGAGGGGATTTCCTTTGCCGTAGACGAGGTTCTGGATACCCCGCTCCAGCACGCCCTGGACCACTTCCTCTTTACCTTCGTCCAGGGAGGACTTGACCCAGGTTTTAAGTCCGGACTCCCCGGCTTTCTGAAGCTCCTCCGGCAAAGTTTCGATGCCTCCGCCAACCTCCACAGCCGCGTTGAACAGGCCGTTGGCGATGGCATTGACGTTGGCCTCCAGTTCTGACGCACCGTCGGCCTTGGCCTGGTCATAGCTGGGGCCGACAACCTGCGCGAAGGAAGCCCAATACTTGGGGTCCTTCGCCAGCCGAGCCACAGCTGATTTCAGGGTGGAGGAAATCGCGCCAGTTGCAGCGGAGGCGGAGGCCGCAGAGGACGCCGTTTGCAGCCCGGCTGTCGTTCCTTGCGCGGCAAGGCTGCTTCCGGCGGTTGCGATGGCAAGAACTGCCTGGGGTACCGCTGCTACGGTTGCAGTTCCGTACCGGTCAACCAATTCCGCCGCTTTACCGCCGCTTTCCACATTCCGCTGGAAATACTCCTGGTTCTGCTGTTTAGCGGCCTGCATGTGCTGGTTGTATTGATAGAGCGGGCCCCGCGTATACATTTCATCGTCACCCAGCAGGAACCCTGCGGATTTGGTAAATAGGCCCTCCAGCCATGCGGCGGAGGAGGTAAGAGAGGTAGCGAACTCGTCGGTACCCTTCAGAAGAAGGCCTCCAGCGAATTTCGGCAGAGAGAACTTTCCACTTGTGCTGGTTTTTTCTGTCGGGGATTCATCGGTCCGGGTAGAACCCGCGGGCTGAACTTCGGTGCTGAAAGACCCCGCAGACATAGCCTCCTGAGCTTTTGCCGCATTCCGCTCTCTGACCTGGCGATACCGTTCTGCTTGGCTGTCCGACACCTTGCGTGATGTCCCGGCCTTCCCGGGATCGCTATTCCAGGACGCTGAGACAGAGGGAGTCTTTGCCGTCCCTGTTTTCGTCGTATTCTTCTTCGCCCGCTCACGGAGCTCGTCCAGAGACAGTCCTGCCAAGGAAGAACTAGATTTCTTCGTCGAGGAGGTACTGGCGGTGCTGACCGATTTAACACTGTTCCCAGAAGATCCTGTCTTCTTACGCTCCTCCCGGATGGAAGTCGTGGCAGTTGTGTTCTTCTTGGCTTTTTCTCTCAGTTCCTCAAGCGTCATAGCCGCTCAATCCCTCCTTTACTCACCGGCAAGAGCCAGTATCATGCGGAGAAGAATAGCTTCTTCTTCCTCCGTAATTCTGCCGTCACTGGCATAAGACTCGATCCGCTTTTGCGCAGTCGCAGGGCTGTCGCCAAGCTGCCGAATGATATTCCAAAGTCCACGAGCGGCAGATCCAAGGCTCTCCGTTCCCTTAGTGCCTTCGAGCCACTCCTGATATTCGTCCCACAGACCAGTAGAACTGGTGAACCCGTATTTCTTGTAGTTGTTGGAAATAAAACTGCGGGCGTTGCTGCCGGCGTTCTTTGCTGCTGCAAACAGGCCGTCGTAATCCTGGCTGGAAGAAGAACCGCTACCACTACCGCTGCCGCTGCTGCTCCCCTTGCTCGCGGAGGCCGCCTGTTCGGCTTTCATGGCCGAAATAAAGGTCTGCGCCTGATCCTTGGTCAGGCCCAGGGCGTCCAACTGAGAATCGGAAGGCATGATGCCGGCGGCCAGCAGAGTCTCGCCTGCGCTGGCCAAACGGTCCTTATTCTGGGCGTTCAGTTCATCCTGGTACTGCTGCTGGGTAAAGGCAAACTGCTGTCCGCTGAGGGTGGGTTGGCCATTGTAACTGCCCATCAGATCAGCGACCTTCAGATCATACTCCTTCGCCCACTGTTCCAGACTGGCATTGAACTGGGCCACAGACAGGTTGTATTCCATGCTCCACTGCTCCAGGCTGATAAGTTGGGAAAGGTAGGTCTGGGTCAACTGCAACAGCGCGTCGGCCTTTTCATACTCACCCTGGGCCCGGAGGTCTGCAATCTGGCGGGCGGTATCACTGGCCAGCTTGGTCTGGGCACTGTTCACGGACAGCCGGTTCTGCGCTGCCGTATTCATAATGGTGTCATACTGTGCCGCTCCGATACCACCCTTGTCGCCCCGGGCCTCGGCGTACAGTGCCTGATTGTCCTTGGCCTTCGCCTCGTCAATGGCGATTTGGTTCCGCTGGGTCTGATACTGCTCCTCAGCTTCTTGCTGAGCGCGGACCAACTCGTTTACCGCTTGGGATGTCCCCCAATCGATGGTGTTGGTCTGCTGTTGCTGGGCAGCCTGAAGCCACTGGTCCAGGTAGTCGCCAAGGGAACCCGGTGTGAAGGACCCTCCGCCCCCGGATACAGACCCGGACCCAGAGCCGGACCCAGTCCAGGTAGGTAGGCCGCCAATGGTTCCCGTGCCAAGCCCCCCAGTGCTGCCCGTTGTTTCGGAAGCTCCAGTACCGGAGGAGGGGGTATCGTATAGCCCGTTGCCGGGGGCGATAACACCGTTTTTCCAAAGACTTTGCGGGGTAAAATCGCCTTCATCCAGTTGGAGAACCCCATCATCGCCATACTTCGTGCCGATTCCCGTGCGGTCCACAGCCATATTATGAAGGGCGAGATAAGTGTCCAGGTCGAAACCGTTCTTCAAATATGAGGAAGTCAGATCGATTTCTTCCTTTGTGTATTTCGGCTTCTCAAGACTGCTCATAGCGTGGGAGGCCATAACCGGATTGCCCTCCCCGTCATAGGTCACCCAAAAGCCGTTTTTAAGCAAAGTTTTATAGGCGTTGCTCGGATTACCGGCGGTTGCTCCGGACTCCTCCAGCCATTTGGTATTGTTATCACGCTGGATTCCGTACTGCCGTTCCAACTCGCCGCTCTGATTAAACAGTTGGTGGATGATTTGGTACGCCTGTGCCTGCGAAGTACCATTCCCGGTGCTCCCGGTATCGGCCATCTTATAACCGCGCTTAGCTAAAGCGGTATAGGCGTCGGTCAGGTTTCCGGCTTTTGCGAACTCCATGGCTTCCGCCAAATAGTCTCGCCCTTCTTCCCACCCTTTTCCAAGATGGTTGCCGGTGTCCCCTACGTAGTTTCCGGCGTACAAATGGGCCACCATTTCGTCCTGCGTCATAGTGCCCTTGCTGGGGGAACCGCTTGGGGAACTGCCATACTGCGCCAAAAGCTGCTGGTAAATCTGCTGAGTGGAAGTCCCTCTATCGTTGCCGCCTTGTGCGTTGATCTTCTGCTGCCGGGCTGCCAGAGCTTGGTTGACGGCGGCCCAATCACCTCGTGCTGCGGCGTCGATAGCCTCCTGATGGTAGTTTCTATTGGCGTCCACCGCCGTGGGGGTGCCCTGTGTAGCGGAAGATACTTTCCCTGTGCTTCCGGTAGAAGTAGAACCGCCGGAGGAAGTTGCTTTCCCGGAGCTAGAAGAGCCGCCGTATTGAGAGATCAGCTGCTGATAAATGGACTGATTCGATGTGCCGCGGTCGTTGCCCCCCTGGGCATTGATCTTCTGCTGCCGGGCCGCCAGGGCTTGGTTGACCGCCGCCCAGTCACCCCGTGCGGCGGCGTCGATGGCTTCCTGATGATAGTCCCGGTCAAGGGCTACCGCGGAGGAACCAGAGGTCGGGGAAGAACTGGAACCCGACACCTTCGTTGCGGAAATCGTAGATGTGCTCTTACCACTGGAGGAACTCGAACTGGATTTACCGGAACTTGTTCCGGAGCTGGCCTTGGAACTTGAACTTGAACTCGAGCTTGTGCTTGTGCCAGTGCTGGCCTTGGAACTCGAACTTGAACTACCGGAGGAGCTGTCTTTCTTCCAGCCACCGGAATCCGTCTTTTCGTATCCCTGCGCCTTCAAGGCGGCTGACACAGAGCCATGCTCCTTTACTAATTCGTTGAACGACTTTGCCATGGGGCGGAAGGTCACTCCTCTCTAATATAAAAAGGAGGCTCCCAGATATGGGAGCCTCCTGCTCAGGCTTGTTTCTACCTCACCGCCGGTTTCAGTCCGGCGGCTTTCAGTTTGGCGTCAAAGGCACCGCCACGGTAGGCGAACACCAGCAGACGGACCTGATCGTGACTCAGGTCGATGACATCACCATTGCCGGCGGGGTCGCTGCCGTCACCCTGGATAATCCCGGCGTTCATCAGCGTTTCGACCACCGGATGGAATTTGGCCGGGATGTCCGCCAGATACTTATATCGCACCACGTCCACGTCCACGTCCTCGTCCTCCTCTTCCTCATACTGGGGGCGGACGGCTCCTACTACCTGTTTAAGAGGGCGCGTCCGCCGCATGACCATTCCGCCGTTGCTGTCGTTGCCTACGGCGGTATTGCCTTCGATGGCCGTCACAGAGCTGCTGGTAGCGGTCTCCACGATCCCACAGTGGTCCGTGGCAGCGCCTCCGGGGAAGTCATAGATTACCACATCGCCCGGTTGGTAGCCGGATGTGACCCACATCCCTGCTTTGATGGCATAGTTGCGCAGAATGCCGCAGGAGCTTGTCCTCGCAGGCAAAGCCACGTCTGCCTGAGCGAACACCCAAGCCACGAACATGGCGCACCAGGGGTAACCGTTAAGACCGAACCAGCTGGCGTACTTGACCTTGTTGGAGCCAGCCGGGGCCTCCTTGGTCCCCAGTTCTCCCACAGCAATAGCCAGCAGCTCTTTAGCCGTTGCCATTATTGACCTCCGGCAGGCCCGCCACGCTGGTCAGCAGAGACAGAATTCCTGCCAGAATAGACGCGGACGCCACGGCGATCCAGTTTACGTCTCCCAGCACGGCGGCTGTGCCGATGGTGGCCACGGCAGTTTGTGCTACGGTCTTGACTGCCCGGACCCCGGCGGCTTTGGTCCATTTCTTTGCCTTGTCACTCATGAAGACCCCTCCTTACGCCCGGATGCCCCGGACAAAGTAGCCGTCCTCGTTGTAGTCGCACTTGAAGTCCCCGATGGCTGTGTGCTGCACAATGCCGGTGCGGTCCTTCTCAGACTTGCCAGCCAGGTCCATTCTCCGGCTCTTGTCCACCTCCCGGGGCAACTTCTCTCGCTCCTGGATATCCGGGACACCGGGGCCCTCCAAAAGGGTCACATGGTCCTCAGCGGTGTGGTATTCCTCGCCCTTATACAGGACGGTATACATGGGGTTTACAGTGCCCACCACGATCTTGCCATCGCTGACCATACAGGGCTCTCGGTTGCTCTCGTCCATATAAACGAAAGCATTACCATCCTTTTTGCCGTTGACATTGGTGTTGTAGCCCGCTTCCGCCAAGGTCGCACTGATCTCCGCACAGCTTTTACCGGCCTTCTGGCCCTCCTTAATGATGTCGAAAACCTTCTGCATAAAAATACTCCTTTCAAATTCCGGCTTTGCCGGTTTTATTTCTCAGGTTTGTGGAATTCTTCCAGGTCGCTGATCCGGTGGTTGATGACCTTAATCTGCTCCTCCACAACAGGAACTCGACGAGCGAAGTTGTTGTGCTCTCGTACCTCCCTTGTCAACTCGTCGATTTTGGTATCCGCTACCGCCTGGCGGCGGTTGTTTGAGATAATGACCCCCAGCAATGTCAGACCACCGGTAATCAACGCAGATATAACACTTTCTGTCACTGAACTACCTCCTCAGTAATCAAACTGGCCTGGGCGGGCGGTACCAATCACATGCCCCCCGATAACACTCCCTGGCCTTTTCCAATCCATCGAAAATGAACTTGAACTCGGGGTAATATCGGTAAAACAAACCGGACGTAAGGGTATATGGCTTTCCGTAATTCTCACTGGTCAGGTGGATGATGGTTGGCTTGTCCGCCAGCTCTTTCCAGTTGCGCTCAGAGACATGGGAACTGTGCATACGACCGGGTTCCTGCGCATAAAAAAGCGCGGCCTGGTCCGGGTAGCGAAACCGCCGCGTGTTATAGAGGCGCCGGGCTCTGGCTAAAGAACCACTGTGACGCATCCGCGCAAGGTTCAAAAACATCACGCCGGATACCATTTCACCCCAATCGTCCAAAGCCTCGTAGGCATAGGAAGCAGCATAATCTGAATCCCTAGATAAATAGTCCGAATACATAGGGCGAAGATCTTCGGTAACGACAACATCCGCATCCAGGTACAGGCAGTGCTCCACCGGTAGAACGAGGTCTGCTAAAAGCCGAAGCGCGGCGTAAGGGGTGAAATTTGTGTCTCGGTTTACGGAGTCCGCCAGATGCTCTTGATAGGTCGTCTCGCACTGGTAGAAGTCGATAGATGCGCTTCGATCAAGGAAATGGACTAGGTGCGACAACCAGGCTTTCATGTCTGGCGTAAGCGCCATGTAACCGTTCGTAGATCCGTCTGAGTGGGACACCTCCACGTCCATGGTCATGATGTGCCAGTGAATCCCTGGGGTATAATACGTTGCTGAGTAAATCACGACTTCCATTCCCGCAAGAACACCACAGTCCCCGCACATTAGAAGGTGCATACATCAGCCCTCCCCCGATATATCCGCAAAAGCTAGGCATCCGCCCTGGCAGAGCAATAGATCGTGCTGTTTGCACCCGTTACATTTGCCGGAGCAATTTGACTGAACCCGTGGATACGTCTTTCTGAACAACAAAAAACGCTCCAGGTCGGGGAGCGTTTCAAAGTCAGCGCAGGAGACCGGATCGTAGGCTCCAAAGCAAGCTGTGGCGCGGAAGTCCGGGGTAATGTCCACTACCGGGACACACATTGCATCGGGAACTTGCTCGGAGACCTCTGCGACCAGATCCCGTTCGGCGGGAGTATAGTAGCAGACAGGAATATGATTACAGTCAATGTTCAGCCTCACACTGCGCTCCTGAGCCCTGCGGCAGAAAGAAAGGAAGATCGGCTTCATCTTCTCGTAGTAGCCCTCCTTATCTCGTTTCCATCGGTTTGAGATAGGTGCGGTAACAGAAGTGCGAATTTGCTGAAGATGCAACCGGTCCACGATCTCCCACAGATAATCGTAGTCCTCCCGCTCCGCATACAGGTTACAGCCCACAGTACAGCGCTCCCGGCCTGGCAAAAACCACCCCATGAGAGAGAGGTGATCCAATGTCGAGTTCATTGCTTTCCACTGCTCCGGTTTCATATTGAGATCGGAATTGCAGTTCAGCAGGATGCCAACCCCGTTGCCGATTACCGGCAGCCACTGATCTAGGTGGATACCGTTTGTAAATAGGGTAGCCCCGGCGTCCATCTCCTGGCAGTATCGGTTGACCTCTTCCATAATCTTATCGAAATGCGGGTGCATGGTAGGTTCTCCTCCGATAATACCGAAATGCGGAGTCCTGGTCCTGGCCAGCCAACACAAAATTGAGCGAAACTGCTCGATTGAAATGTTCTGCTTTTCCTCGGCGATCATATCGTCCGCGAAACAATAAGGACACCGGAGATTGCAGTAGTTCGTAATAGCGATGTTCGGCATTTTGATCCTCCTCAACTTTTAACATAGTACCGATAGTAGCTGTAATAATAACCAGTTCCGCCGGCATAATTAGCTTTGTACCCGGTTTCCGCAGTAGAATAGTATCCCGTAGTGTAAGCGTAATTGGCTGTATACCCGGTTTTACGAGTGTAATAGGTGTCGGAATGCGGGGTGCTCTCAAAATATTTGTATGAATACGCACCATACCATGCGAGGTATCTGTATGTCCCAAGGTAAGCATAACGGGCGTAGTATCCATTAAAATATCTGGTTTTGTATGTGAAATAGGTATACGAGGTGCCTTGGTAGTAGTAGTATGCGGAGTAAGACGATAGGTACTTATAGTTATAGGCACGATAAGTGTAATATTGATATGCTGAATATGAAGACAGGTAATTGTAATTATAGGATGTTGGAGTTTTTACATCCACGGTTAAATCCTCAGCCCCAGGAACACCAGGGTCCGGTGGGGTTGCGCTTTTCTTTGGCGCAGCAAAAACCCTGTCGCGCACCCGAAATCTAAGTTCGGAGGCCATCAAATCCCCAGGGTCAATAAGAGAGGTCTCGCAGACACCGTTTTCGGTTTCTTGCCGAAGACGGGGAGCGCGACCAGCACTTTCATACAAAGGAACCTCCACCATCCCGTCTCCATATTTGACCCGCATAATATGAACGGCCTCTGCGGGGCACACGACTAGGCTGTATGCAGGGCTGGCGTCGCTTCCAGAATAAAAGCTGTCCCCGCTTTGCGCACTGTCCGAATAGCAAATCACCCGATAGTGGTATTCCTGGAAATCTTCAAAGGTATCCAGGTCCAACTGAGCGCTCGTCTCACCAGAAGTGACAACGCCCAACGTGGACCAAGAATCTACCCCTTTCTTCCGATATTGGATTTCATATCGGCTTTGCGGAAACTCCGGTTGCCAGGAAACAACGCACGCGCCTCTACTGAGGACCCGGGATTGAGGTGCGGTCACGATAACGGCCATTTGTCAACCTCCTTCTTCGGCGACAACGATCCAAAGCTGTCCGTCCTCAGCGGAAGTCGGGTTCTGCGATAGCACCGGGATTTTCGGCAACAGAATCCGCTCTGCGACAGTCGTGCTATTGTTTTGCGTCTGAACCAGGAAAAAATGTGATTGCCCAGACGCAATGCTTTTGGCTGGCCGATAGAACTCCGCGGTATACACGCCCTCAGACAAACCCACGGAATCCAGGGTAAGAACTTCTTCATTGAATCGGGCGAAAGCCTCCCGTCCTGCCAAAATCGCACCGTAAATTTCAGTGGCGGAACTGGATGACGAAAACACGCTGCCGCTTTCAGTGATAGTCACCACAAGAGGAACCAGACTGTCCACGTATGATTTGGGGGTTGCATGAAGTGGTGCAGTTGGATTTCCGCTCAAAGTTAAAGGACCGGTCATCGGGACAGAGCCATCCGCAAGAAAATCGCCGACGCCGGTACCATCTTGGCCACGCTCAGCAATGAGGAGCCAGTGCCCGGTATTTGGCGGAGCAATCCCGCGGCAGGAGGAAATGTTCAAATAGGAAGAACCATTATGCGCCACCTTGTTTCCAGGAACGTAATCGTGAGAAGGGTCATAGTCCTCCCATTTATTTCTGGCACTGTCGGCAGCGATGCGGGCTGCCTCGGCGATCTCGCGCTGTTGCTCGGCGGTAGATCTTGCCTGCTCAGAGACAAGCCGGGTAGACTCTGCGGCGGCCCTGGCCTGCTCGGCGGAGACCCTGTTCGCCTCCGCTTGAGAACGAGCTGCCTCCTGCGCACCCCGTGTTACTTCGGCGCCAGAGCGAGCCTGTTCCGCGGAGGCACGGGACGATTCAGCCTCGACCCGTAGGCCCTCCGCAGTAGAGCGATCATCCTCAGCAACCTCTCTGGCATTTTCTGCCGCAATCCGGGCATCTTCGGCGCTCACGCGCTCCGACTCCTTGATTAAACGAAGATTTTCTGCCTGAGAACGGGCCTGTTCAGCGGAAGCTCTTGACTGCTCGGCCAATACGCGAGCGGCTTCAGCGGAAGCACGGGTTAGTTCGGCGTCCGCTCTTACCGATTCGGCCTGGGCTCTGGCCGTTTCTGCACTAACGCGACCTTGCTCAGCAGAGGCCCTGCCGCTCTCCGCCTCAACCCGGGTCCCTTCTGCCGACGCCCGTTGGCTCTCAGCCGATACCCTGGCCGATTCTGCGGACGCACGGGACGACTCAGCCTCCGCGCGGGAGGACTCCGCGTCCTCACGAGTTTCCTCGGCCTCCGCGCGGGAAGCCTCCGAAGAGACCCGAGCCTGTTCTGCCTCGGAGCGCAATTCCTCCGCAGAAGCTCTGGCTTCCTCTGCCGCTGTACGGGCAGCCTCCGTTGCGTCAGAGGCCAGGACGGCGGGAATCAGTTTTTCATTGATATAGTCTTTGGTCTCATCATGGAGACTTTGCATATCCTGCCGGACTTTGGCTTCCTCCAGCTCTACCGTGGGGTAATCTTCGGGATTCTCCCAATTTCGAGTAAAGCCCAGCATTGGAAAGGCATCCGCGTCCAACCAAGTCCGGGTGTATTCAAATTTTTCTGCCATTATCTGTCCCTCCCCAGGTATCGGAAATAAATCTGAGCGGAAAGAATCGCCAGATCCTGCGCCGGCTCATTGTTGGACAGGCGCATGGAGAAATGACGGACGTGCCGGCACCCTGGCTTCCGGCGGGCTACGTGCGCAAATTTTTGAGAACTCAAACAACGGTAGGCCAGGTTTCTCGGGCTCAGCCGCCAGCTAAGGCTTCGGATGATAGTAAGGTCATACCGGTCCTCATAATCGGACTGATACAAAATCTGAACCTCACTGTCCGTGTCGGAACGAATGGTGAAGATGCAGTAGAGGATGTCCTTTAACCGATCATACGTGTCAAAAAACTGCGGGGGAAACTGGTACAGCTTCTCGATGGCCCCGTTATAGTCCAGAAAGCTACGGGTAAAAACGGTTACCCGGCCATGGCGATCCAAATGGTAGCTTTTATCCACAGTTCGGAAATAGGAGATTCCCTGAATGTTGGAGAAGTAAAACCAACTGGGGTCTTTCCAATCGGACAGTAAGTAATCCCACAGGTACACATGACCGTTGGCGCAGACCCAGTACCGGTTGTCATCGTCGAAGCTACATGTCAATTCAGCCCCAGCCGCGCGCACATCCTCCAGAAGACCCGGACGCTGCTGAGTCCCGTTCACATTCCGAGAGAGGCACTCAATGTTGTTTTCCAAAGCGGAGGTGCTGTCTCGCACAATATGCACGCCGCCCTTGGTGTTGCAGAAGACAATATTGTTCTCAATCAACTGGATCGTCCAGGGCAGGTCGCACCCGATCTTGCTGTTGACATTTGTGTAGGTAAGCGAAATGGAGTCCCGATCATCCACGTTTTCCACGCCATAGGAGCTTTTGCCGATACTCCGCTCTTTCAGGATAATGAGGGTGCCGTACTGCTTGCCAAATCCGGTAATACCGTCCTCGCTGTCACCCGCGAGGTTGTAGAAACTCATGGGCCAGTACCCGGCATTCATCCCGACGGAGTCGTTTCCGCTCCAGAAGAAGGCATTGGGCTGGGCCTCACAGCCGCCCAACACGATGCACACATTCTGGCTGCCGCCAAAGACCGTGGCGTAGGGGCAGTCAAGAATGGCGTTCATGGCGTCCGCATTCTCCTTGGACAGAGTGACCTCTACTGTGTTGTTTATGGGTGGGTCCATGACCGGAGGCGCTTTCACGAAAACAATTTGGCTCTTCTCCAGATTGACCGCGTAATCGGTTCCCTCCTCCTGTACGGCACCGTCCACCTTAACCTCCGTGATAGCACCCTCCAGGGTTACGACGGTGGCGGTAAACTCGATCTTGGCCTCCGCAGCGGGAGCGGTGGTAAATGTTACCGTCTTCTCGGTAGTATCCACAGAATAAGCGGAAGACTCCTGGAGCACTCCGCCAACCACAACCTTATCCACGGACCGGAGCTTCCGGTCCGTCGTCAGGGTGAAAACGGTCGTGGTCCCGTCTCCGTCCTGTTCCTCCTTCCACTCCTCCGTGTCTTGAAGCTGGATAGGAACTTGGTAGACGTATACCCCCTTTTTAACCACAAAGGTGATCGTGACATCCGATGCCGGGGCAACCGTAAAGGTCACCTTTCCGGTATCGGTGTTTACTGAGTACAGTGTCTCGCTCACCAGGGTGGCGCCAAAATATACGGCCTCCAGACCGGTCAGATGATCGTTCGCTGCCGTCAGGCCTAAACTAAACGCCTTCGTGCTGCCGTTTCCCGTTTTGGTCACGAGCTGAGTTTCCTCCGCGGCATTGTACTGCACAATCTTCTTTGGATTCAGACGATTCTCCGGCTGATAGGTGTCGCCGCTGCCGGTGGAAGGCGCAGCGTTCATAATAATGATCGGAATGTACGCATCTTCGGCCAAATTGACCGCCGAAAAATGGGAATCGGCGTCCGGATCATACTTGATCTTAATGAAGCAGCCCCGATTCTTGTACATCAGCCAATCGTTGTAGCGGAAGAATGTGCCCCGGTTTTCCGGAATATCAGAGGCAAGCTCTTGCATCTGCGGCAACTCCGCGGCAGGGTCCAGATAGTACAGCTTATCTCCAATGTGGAAAAAGGCGTGGTCCCAGAACAGGTCCGCTGCACAGGCATACCCTACTCCGAGGTCCACCCAGGGGTCTGTTTCTTCGGGGAGAGGATCGCTCATCTGCTCAGCGCTTGGACCGTATACGTAGGCCTGCCCATCCCGGCATTGCAGAACGCCGTCTTGCCACCAAAGGTTTTTCATTTCCGGACTCTGATTCCGGTCCAACCGGTAGTCCAGTTCCCACAGGTTCAGACCACCGTCCAGACGGGGGAAATCGACCAACTTGGTGGCGTGCTGATCGGGCATGGCGGAAAGAGAGATCTTCATACCAGATACCCTCCGCACTCATGCCCGAAGGCATACACATCCTCGACCGGCTGAAGCTCAGCGGTGATGCCCGGGGAAATCCTGGTCAGCCTGGATTCGTAATCGTTGTAGAGGCTTGCATACGCAAACTCATCCTCCAGCATCACCAGGTTCGCCGCTGCATAATAGGTGGCAGCCTGAATAACCTCCAGGTCCTCCTGGAGCTCATACGTATCTTCCGGGTTGAGCGGGAGCTGTTCGGGGTACTTGTAATACTCCAGGATATAGATGACGCCGGACTTGGCCGGAACAAGGACATACTGCTTACCCTGGAGTCGATACTGCGCTGTCTTTTTGAACCTTCCGTCTTCGACGACGGAGAATCCTCCGGTCCGCAAAGACCAGAAGTCATCCGGCAGCTTGAAACGGAGAAGATCGCCGAGCCGCTCCGGGGCCATTGTCTCCGGGTCGAGCTGGAGGACGACCGGCTCAGGCTTCACCAACGTTCGGACGTTGACGAGACCCTCGTTAATAAGCTGCGGAATACGGGCCAGGTAATCGGCTTGATTGTTGTAAGAGGGGGACACCTGAGCACCGGCAATGCTGTACTGATTGATGTGCCCCAGGACTTCTCTTTTAATGTCCCTGTAAAGCATGGACTTCCCTCCTGTCTAAATCAAAGGAGCCAGAGGGCAGGGGTGACCTGCCAGCCACCCGAACTACCTGCGGGTAAGCCCCTCCCCACTTGAGGTGGCTCGTTGTTCGCAACGCTCTGGCCAATATAGGGGAAGACCCCTGGCAGAGCTGATCTGCCAGGGGTCTCGGGTGTGGCTGTCAAGCCGGAATCAGCCAATGTTGAGAACGGCCTTGCCGTAGCCGACAGGCTTATCGGCAGAGTCGACCTCAACCACGGCAACCACAGTGTCACCGCTGGTGGGAGTGATCTCCAGACCGTTGCTGGAGAGAGCAGTCCAGTTGACGGAAGTAATGGCGGTGCCGTAGGTCACGGCATCCAGATCCGCGTCAGCCTCAGCGGTCTGATACTTCCAACTGTTGCCAGCTTCGGGAGCACCGGGCTCAACCAGAATGGTGGACTTGCTGGTGTCAGAGGCAGCAGTAGTCACATTCAGAGGCTTCATCACGGGCTGAGAACCGTGGTAGTAGATAGCGTCGGCCTTCTCGTTCAGCACGAAGCAGTCGTAGATCACACGGCCCTCCAGCAGCCAGCCGGAGATACCGGGAGGATTGTCGTGGATCTTGTAGTCCTCCAGCTGCTTGGGCGCGGTGGCCGCCACAGGGTGGGTCAGCAGGAAAGCAGCACCGGCAGGCAGACGGGAAGCGGGGACCTTGACGATCTTGCAGCCGTCCACTTCGCCGATCACGCCCTTGATGAGCATTTCCTGCGTGGCGTCGCCATAACGCATGAAGGCGCTGTCCTGCTTCAGGAAGTTGGCGAACTTGTAGGAGCAGAAGCAGACGCGGCCCTTATCAGGCACGTTCTTATTGCCCAGGGCCTCCATGCCCGCCAGGAACCGCTCGTAGGCATTGGACTTGGTGATCGTCTCGGTGGAGAAGTTGCCGCGCTTGGTAGCCTCGGCAGCCAGGGTCTTGAACACATAAGTGTCGAACTCGGGCACCACGACCTCACGCAACTGCCGTGCCAGGGCCTTGCCTGCGTCCATGACCATCATGGACTGGGTCTTATCACCACGGTCAATGATGCCGGTCCAGGACCGGTCGCGGGTGACAGTCAGAGACTGGATGTTGCGGGTCAGATCACGGGGGACACCGTAACGGTTGGAGCCGCTGCGGTTATAGTCGCCCATGGGGACCACGGGGATAGAGTAGACGTTGACCGTCTTGTAGCCGGTGAACTTGTAGTCGTTGTTCAGAGCCATCATGGCCTGAGACTCACGATGGAAACGCTCATCGACCTTATCGGAGTACAGAACAGCGAGGTTCTTACCACCTGCCATGAGAAATTACCTTCCTTTCGATCATGGCTCGGCGGCTAGTTTTTTGCGCAGGGGTCAATAGTCCTCAGAATCAAATCCTCTGAGGAAGTCGCTCTTGGGACGAGTATTCGTGGCCCCTCCGCCAGTTACGCCCTTTACGGGGGCCTTGGCCGCCGAAGCCGCATTGTGTTTCAGGACTTCGTTCTCCCGCCGCAGGGAGTCGGCGGCTTTGCGGGTCTGTTGCTCCCGATATGCCACATAGGCGCTCAGAAGGGGTGCACCATTCGCAACCGCGTGGGCTACTTCATCGGGCATCACGCTGAAATCGGGGTACAGAGCCTTCAACTGGCGAACCTCGGCCTCAAAGTCCCGCTCGGGACTGGCAGTCTGAGAAACACCGGTCTTGGGCTCAACGGGGGAGGCGTCGTCGGCATCTTCCAAAGGGAAATCCCGCCCTCCGCACTCGTGGGCCGCTACCATACGGGCGGCGGCTTCCGTCATGCCGTTGTAGATCTGGTCCTGGTAAACCTTCCGATATTTCTCCTTTAGTTGGTCGTCTCTCAGAGCGTCAAACGCAGCCGCCTTTTGCAGCCGCTCGATCAGCTCGTCGTCAGTGAGACGCTCAACATCCACCTCTTGGGCCTGGTGGTTCACTTTCAGCTTCAGGATTCTCGACCGTTTGGCAGGTTCCTCCACCTGGCCGGGTGCAGGATTCTCCGCCTCATTGTCGGCGCTTGGACCATCTTGCTCATCCTCGGTCTCGCCCGTGGTAGGGGCATCCTCAGATGTAAGATCCGGGTCGGTCGAATGCTCTCCCACAGCGGTGTCCTCGGCAGGCTCGTCAGTCTGCTCAGGCTCCCCACTCCAGGAATCAGAGTCCGCGAAGATGTCGTCGCCCTCTTTCCAGCCGCTGGGGAGGATGGCGTCCTCATCTTCACCGATACCGGTGGTCGTCAGTTCGTCTTCGTGCATGGAAATTCTCCTTTCATGGTGAGAAAGAATGTCTATCTACAAAGCCGCCCCCACAGCCGCAAGGCTCCGGGGACGGCGTTTGCGCGTTATTGGGACCGCAGGGCCCCCTGGGCCGCAGCAGTCTTTTTAGCGATGTTGGGGAGGCTGTCAAACTGGGCTTCCGACATACCAGGAAGTCCCGCCACAGCCTTGTTCAGATCCAGGGCACCACCCTGCACAGGGCCGGGCTGCCCTTCCATCCCGGAGTTGGGGCCCTGGAGCGGAGAACCCGGCTGAGGAATTGCCGCTCCGGGAGCCGCATTGGGCTGTGCCCCGACAGCAATTCGGCCCTTCAGCTCATCCAACAGTTCTTGCTTCTTGGGAATCAGTTTGTCTGGGATGCGCTCCAGGTACTGGATCACATCCAGCGTGCCGTCCCGGCGCAGGTTGTCCAGGGTCTGGGTCATGGCAATCTCAGAGAAGTAGGTCGTCGCGCCCACGTCCACCCGCATATTCAGCCACAGGTGCTTGAACTGGTCAAAGTCAAAATCGACCACCGTCTTTCGGACAAGAGTCTGCGTCTGGATCTGGCCAGTCATGGGATCGATGGCGGGAGTCACCCCATCCGGACCCATAACCGGCTCCCGGAACTCCTTGTCCACTACGACAGGCCGCTTCCCGTAGTAGGTCCCCATGAAGTCCAGCAAAATGGCGCCGATGTCCTCGATCCACTCATACAGGCCGGAACGAATGTTCTCAAGCGGGACCTCTGCGTTGGTTTGCAGGACCATCAGCGCGGAGGTGTTGTCGGGCTTCACGTTGCCCATCTGGGCGTCGGTAGCGCCGAGGCACTCCTTCGTATAGGCCATGACCTTGTCGATCAGGGAGAACACCTGGTTGCTCATTTCGGCGGGTTGGAGATTATAGGCCACCTGGGAAATGGACTGCCCGGGCTGAAGCCCGTGAACGCCAATGGCCTGCCCCACGGTGTTATCCCACCGGGGGATCAGATCGGCGTTGTAAACTGTTTTGGAAAACGCCATCAGCTGAAGCTGCCGCATACTGGTGGCGAAGATGGAGTTAATGAAGATCTGGTTATTGATGAGGCCAGTGACCAAAGCCCGGCCATGGTACTGGTTCTTCTGCTTCTCCCAGTTGCCCCAGGCGATGGGGTAGTGAGATAGACCGGTGTCCACATCGCTGAAGATCTCCGCGGAGCGGGTGGCCTTGGTGGCGTGGACAGAGGTCTCCAGGGTCTTGACCTTACGGCGCTCGGGAACCGGGTTGCCGTAGGCGTCGAGGACATCATTGCCGTCGTCGTCCTTCTCGTAGACCGCGTTGCCGTCCTTGTCCAGGACATCCTCATACACCGGGTCGCCGTTGGCGTCGAGCTGGTCGACTTCCTTGGTTACCTTGGTATATAACAGGACGTACAGGGCCTTGCCGTTTCCGTCGTCGCTGGTGATCTCCGTGCGGCCACCGATTCCGGTGAACCACTGATACTCGGCATCCGGCTGAAAACTGGCCTCCAGCAGACCACCCTTGGAGGAATTTACCTCCCCAGACTTGTATAGGGACTTGTTTTTCTGGAACCGCTCCGCCTCCCAGCGCAGGTGCTCCACGGTATCCCGGCCAACGAGCAGGATGTAAGGCTGCGACTCGGTCCGCCGGTCATTGGGGTTGCCGAACATCACGTTAATACCGTCCACCAGCTCCATCTGGATCTCTCCGCGATGGGCGCCAAAAGCGCCGCCGTACGGTCTGGCATCCGGGTCAAACCAGAAGTGAGCGCAGTAGTCGCCGGTCTGAGCGCCGTCAAAAAGGGCGTCCCGAACCCGGTATTCCATCTTGAACTTATCAAGGAGGTTCGCAACCTCCGCGTTGGCGATGGCGGCGGCGTCGTGATCGGGGTCCGCGATATTGCTGCCGTCGTAATAGGCCAGCGGATCAAACCGAAGCGCCACGCCGGAGCTGGTCAGGGAGGCGATGAACAGACTGGCGATCCGCTTGAGGATATTGAAGGTGGGTTTGGGCAGACCTCGCATGGCCGGGGTGTCCGGCAGATGCAGCCATTGATTTCCGATAAAGAACTCCGTGTTGGTCTCCACCAGATCATACTGGCTTGGGACCAGACGGTTATTGTAGTTCCGGCCATCCTCGTACAACTTCCAGGCCAGGGGCATGTTGTTTTCTTTCATTACTTATCGCCTCCCGGAAAGTCCTCCTTACCGCGGATGCCGTACGCCTGCTCTACGCTGTAATTCTGAAGTGCGCTGAACGCTTCCTGCTCCTCCTGAAGGCGCTTCTTCTCCGCCTCGGAGAGTTCCTGCGCAAGCACTTCCTTCGTGTGCTCCGTATAGATCCCACGGACATACCAGCCCGCCGCGGCCCCGCCGGAGAGCAGAAGCACGCCCAGCAGGGCACCCAAAAATCCAAATAAAAAATCCATATAAACCTCCAGAACAGGTTGGTTGCGGGCCCGGGACTCGAACCCGGATATGTGGGGTATGGACCCACTGTGCTGCCATTACACCAGCCCGCCGTGGGTGGCAGCCCGAGAGGGAGAAGGATCATGAACCCCACGGGCTGCCAGAAGAAAAGGAGATGCCCGGCGTTTAGAGACGCCGGTGGCAGGGACGGTTGGGAATCGAACCCACCCAAGCGGTTTTGGAGACCGCCTCGCCCACCTTGGGACATTCGCCCCTGTATGTGCGCCCCCGGACAGACTTGGATGCCCGGGGGCGGTGTAATCAGTTGACTTCCGGAGAATCGGCCTCGGGATCGTTGGTAACAGCAGACTGGTCATCCAGGACGACCTCCGCCGGAGCGCAACCCAGCAAGTCGAGGATCTTTCCGCGGATGCACTCATTGTCGGAGCTCTGCACCTCCAGCTCCTCACGAATCCGCTTCAACGATTCGATCAGGCTGGTACAGAGGGTACTTTTTTCCTCGATGGCCTCATTGATAGCGCTCAGATGATCCGCCATTTCGCGGAAGGAACTGACCGCGTTCTCTTTCTCCACAATAAGGCTGTCCAGATCTCCGTCCAAACGGCCCACGGCGTCCAGAGCCACAGTCAGTGTCGTTTTCTTCTTCATGTTCGCACCTCTCCGTTCTTCAAAGTCCCGTGGCGGTCCCCAAAAGGGATGGCCGCCGGGTATGTATTCGCCCATTCGGGCTGGCAGGGATGGCTGGGCTCGAACCAGCGAATGAGGGAGTCAAAGTCCCTTGCCTTGCCTCTTGGCTACACCCCTGTATGGCTGACCCGGCAGGACTTGAACCTGCGGCGTCCTGATTAACAGTCAGGCGCTCTGCCAACTGAGCTACGGGCCAATATTGACGCCCACGCCGGGACTTGAACCCGGACGCCTCACAGCCCCTGCGGGCCGATCAGCAGGGGAGGGGTGTGCAGCCTCCCCCGCGAGTTGCCGCTACCGCCTCGTGGGCATAAGGAGGCGCCGGGCCCACCTCCGCAGCCCGACGCCCCGCGTGTATTTCGCACCGGACCCGTCAGAGTCCGGCTACCGGTAATTCAGTACGGCCCGCCGACCGGGCCATATACGTCATAGATGCTGCCGTCCAGAAAGGCCTCCTGCTCCTGCTGAAGCTGCTCCTCCAGCAGCTGCTGCCTCCGGTCCGGCAGGACGCCGGTGGTTCCGCTGCTGTACAGCAGAAATCCCAGGCACTGGCTGCAAGCGTCCACCATGTCGTCGTGCTGCCCCGCAGGAAAGGCCGTGAACTGGTCGATGAACTCCTCGGTCCACAGCTCTCCGGACGGAAGGAATACGTGCCCGCTCTCAATGGCGGGGGAGACGGCGTTCACCCGGGAGACCTTACCGCCCTTCGGCGTGATGCCGATAACGCCGACAAACTCGTGCTGAAGGGTCTGAATGACTGCCGAGCCGTTCGCTTTGTCCTCCACCAGGATGTAGGTCGTCTCCGGGAACAACCGCTTCAAAAGCCGGATGTTCTGGACCGTCCCGGGGAAGTCCAGGTGCTTGTTCATGGAATACCGGAGGTAGTAGTCGATCCCCCGCTTGCCCCACACCTGGATCGCCACGTAGTCGCTGGTCTCCTTGTCCTTGAAGGCCGCATCCACACTGATGACGGTGGTCGGGAAGAAGGAAACCTCCTTCGGGTCGTAATATTTCCACCACTCCCGGCGGACCAGATTACCGCCCTCCACGCGAGGGGAGCACTGATACAGGGCCTGCCAGGCCCGTAGTCCGCCTTTGCTGGGGTCATTGACGTAGCTGCCCTTGAACTGCCGGAGCCAGGTGTTGTCCTTCCCGAGTTCCGGGGCCAGGGCGTCACCGACGGCGCGGCCAAGGGGATCATGCTCCTCGGCCTCCACCGGAAGCCGGAGCAGACGGATGTGTGGCTCGTTGGCCAGTAGCCGGGATGCCAGGTCGTCCTCGTGCCAAGGGGTCATAATGACGATCACCTTCGCTCCGGCGGCCAGACGGGACTTCAGCGTGTTCTGCCACTCGCCCCACAGCTTGTCCCGGTAGGTAGCCGAATCGGCCTCCTCACGGTTCTTGATGGGGTCGTCGATCAGCAGCAGGTTGGCGGGGTTGCCGGTGATGCCGGACATCACGCCTCTGGAGATCATGCGGCCCCATCCGTTGCTCAGCTCGAACTCGGTGTTGGTCCAGATGGACCCTTTTCCAAAGGAAAACAGGGAGACGCCGAACGTCTCGACCTTCTCCAGGTTCTTCCGGCCAAACCGCTTTGCGGTATCGTCGTTGTAACTGGCCTCGATGACCCGGTTTTTCGGATATTTGCCGAGGTACCAGCTGGGAAAGCTCTCTGTGATGGTGATGGACTTGCCGTGCTGCGGCGGCGTCTCGATCAGAAGAATGTCATACGGGTGCCCGGTATCGGCCTCCACGAACCGCTGGACCTCGTCGGCCAGATAGTCGGACATCCGGGTCCGGCGCCAGGCCTGCCCGTGGACGTAGTACAGGTATCGCCGGTAGGACCGGCGAGCCAGCTCCCGACGGCTGAGTTCCCGGGTCAGGTATTCCCGGTCGGAGAGGGACTCCTGGTCCAGGAAGCCCTGATCCTCCGGGGCAGAGACAATCGGAGTTTCGGATGTCGGAGTCTCCGGTTTTCGCTTTTTGACGGTTTTATTCGCCATTTGAAAAACCCTTTTCCGCCCCAAAATTTTGCGCGGGGCCATTATGTTTGTGGGGTGGGGGGTGGCATCGGGTGCGACCGGGGGCGGGGGTGTGCCCAGGTATATGCGCATCATCCGGGGGTGGGGGTATGCTGCGCACCACGGCTGCGCCGTGGCCCCACGGCCCGGCGCGGGGGAGGCATGTGCTGCGGCCCCGCAGGGGAGACCTTTTGCTCCTGCAAGCAGGAGCAACCAGCCGTTTAAGCTGGTGCTCTGGGCTCCTGTATCCCTTGCAGCACAAGGGATACAGGAGATGCCAGAGCAAAGGAGGAAACCAATCGGCAACAAAGAAGGGACATCAGGTAGCACCTGATGTCCCTTTTGCACTTATTCCGTCTCGCTGTCGGCCCGATCCGCCAGAGCTTCCAGCTCTGCATCGGAGAGTTTCGTCAGGTCCAGCGACTTCACCGGAGTGTCAAACACTCCGAGGTTGATGGACTCGGAGGGCTTCTCGCCCAGGGTGTCGCGGATGTAGCGCACAGCCTCCACGTCCCCGTGCATCGCCCGCTGGACGACGGCCATGTTCATGGCCCCGGCAAACGTGGGGTCCAGGCCAAGCTGTTCCAGCTTGCGCTCCGTCGCCGGGTCATCGCAGGTCAGTGAGAGAATCTCTTTGAGAATCTCTCGCTGCCGCTTTTGCCGGTGGAGCTGAGCGCCTCGCGCAAGGCCCGCCTTCCTGCTCCACTCCCGGCGTTGCTCCGGCGAAAAATCCCGGTTCTGTACCAGGTTTTCAGGAGTTCCACGCGGCACGCTCTCACCTCCCCTCGTGCTTCCTGTCAGCTTACACAGTACCACAGAGTGGTACTGACATTCACTGACAACTTTGGCCGTCCCTCGCCTCCTGCGGAGGCGGTACAGTCGTCCGGCCCCGATCTGGTTCTCCCGGCTCTCGCATCCCGTAGGGATGCGGCATTCCTGCCGTCGGGAGGTGGTGGAGCCGGGCCGCCGGGGGGTCGTTAGACCCCCTTACGTACGTATGTCAAGGTTGTATTTCCGTAGGAAATCTCCACCTTGACATACGTACTTAGGGGGCCTTGAGGTGGTGTTGCCGCAAGGCCGACGGGCCAAACGGCTCCGGCAGTCCGACGGGACGCCGCTGGGCACCTCGAAAACCGAACACATCAGCCCGTGTAAATCTGCCGCCTGGGGCACAAGCCAGGCACGGGGCAGAGCCCCGAGAAAGGACACGTATGAGCGAGAACATGAACGAGCGTACCTGTATGGATTGCGGCTGTGTTGACGAGGACCTCTTCGAGGTCTGCATCGACGGCGAGGACAAGGTCCTCTGTGCCGACTGCCTGCACAACCTGGGCTACTACCGCTGCGAGGACTGCGGCGAGTGGCACCACGAGAGCCACATGCACGAGACCCACGACGGGGACATGGTGTGCGACAGCTGCGCTGACAGCGACTACTTCCTCTGCGATGATTGCGGCGAGCTGTTCCCCCTGGACGACGCCGTGACCGTGAACTCGGGAACACGCCAGGAGGCATACGTCTGCGAAAGCTGTGCCGATGACAACTACTACCGCTGCGACGATTGCGAAAGCTACTACTCCTCCATGTACACCCACCAGGACGACTTCGGCAACGTCGTCTGTGACGACTGTTACGACCGCCACTGGTACACCTGCGAAAGCTGCGGTCGGCTGATCCAGGGCGACGAGGCATACTGGGACGATGACGAGGGTGAGTATTTCTGCGCCGACTGCATGAGTAACCGCCGGTCAACAGAGTTCCACAACTACGGCTATAAGCCGGACCCCGAGTTCAAGTACCGCTCCGGCGAGGCCCGCCGGGAGGACCACCGGACCACGCTGCTCACCTTTGGTGTGGAGCTGGAGGTTGACAAAGGGCGGGACCACCTGGCGCTCACCAACGAGCTTGCAAAGCTCGGACAGCCCATCTACATGAAGCACGACGGCTCCCTGGGCGAGGAGGGCGTGGAGATCGTCACCCATCCCTGCTCCCTGGCGTACCACCAGTACGATCTCCGCTGGGCGGAGATCAGCCGCCAGTGCCGTCACCTGGGCTACACCAGCCACGAGGCCGGGACCTGCGGGCTCCACATCCACATCGGCCGCAGACAGATGGGCGAGGACTACGAGGCCCAGCGGCGGACCGCCGGGAACCTGGTCCTGCTGGCCTATCAGTTGCGAAAGCAGCTGACCGAGTTCTCCCGCCGGACCAAGGAGCAGTTGGACGATTGGGCCCGGATGCCGGACCTGATGGGCCGCGGCTACCGCTCCGAGTGCAGCTACCGCGACATCGAACTCACCGAGTTCGCCCTGAGCACCTGCAACTACGGACGCTACCAGGCCGTGAACCTGTGCAACAGCGAGACCGTCGAGCTGCGGTTTTTCAGGGGAACCCTGAAACGCGACACCATCATCGCCAGCTTGCAGCTGGCGAGCAACCTGACCAAGTTCGCCATGACCCACACTCCTACGGAGTGCATCCACGCCGAATGGGCTGATGTGGTCGGCATCGAGCAGTTCAAAGAACTGAACGCCTACTGCCAGAGCCGGGGCCTGTGAGCCCCGGCCCCCACCTGACGAGAGCTGGATGGTAACCAGCCGAAACGGGAGCAAAGCTCCCGTCGTGGGAAACCACCGGGCCTACGGCCCGACCTTGAAAACCGAACAGTGCAAAGGAGGACGTGTCTATGTGCATTATCGCTGCAAAACCCTCCGGTGTGGCCATGCCCACCCGTGACACCATCCGCAACATGTGGAACGTCAACAGCGACGGCGCCGGTATCATGTATGTGGAGAACAACAAGGTCCGCATCGAAAAAGGATTTATGAAGTATAAATCCTTTGCCAAGAAGCTGGACGAGCTGGAGCGGCGGCTGGACCTGACCGCCACGCCCCTGGTCATGCACTTCCGCATCACCACCCACGGGGGCACGAAGCCGGAGAACACCCATCCCTTCCCCATCACCGACAGCATTGGAGCTTTGAAAAAGCTCAAGAGCTATGCGGATGTCGGTGTCGCTCACAACGGCATCATCACCTCTGTGTCCCCCCGCAAGGGGATCTCCGACACCATGGAGTACATCGCCACCCAGCTTGCACCCCTGAAACGGGCGCTCCCGCGCTTCTACACCAACAAGGACGCCATGCTTCTGGTAAAGAACGCCATCGAGAGCAAAATGGCCTTCCTTACCAAGGAAGGCAAGATCTACACCATCGGCGACTTTATCGAAGATAAAGGGGTCCTGTACTCCAACGGGTCTTACCAGAAATCCTACTACCACTACCGCAATCTGGGCGGCTGGAACTGCTACGCAGACTGGGACAAATACCTGGACGAGGCGCCCTGGTCTACGGACGCTGTGGACGCCGGGGACTGCGAGGTGCTCCAGTGGCTGGACGAGGGCGAGTTCGTCCGACTCTCCGGCGGCGGCCTAATGGAAAACGAGGACTTCCTGATCGACGAGTGCAACGGAGTATGGCGCTATGACTACCAGAAGGACGCTGCCATCCGGGTCTCCGGGGCAATGGCGTACACCGCCAACGGCACCCCCAAACAGTACGACTACGACAGCGACAGCACGGAGCTTGTGCCCGTGGTGTACGGGACGACCGTGGAAATGTGACCCACCTGACGAGAGCTGGACGGTAACCAGCCGAAACGGGAGCTATGCTCCCGTCGTGGGAAACCACGGCACCACACGACAAACCGAAAGGAGCTGAGTTCATGGAAAAACAGAACACCGTTAAGGCACTGCCGGTCTATGTGTACCGGTGCCCCCGCCTGGAGGACTGCACGAACGGGGGAGTCAGCGCATCGTCCGACCGGCTGCTGCTGATCTGCGAGGACGGATATGTAGACGCCAGGACGGACGACCCCACACTCCTGCGCCTGGTAAAGCGCGAGTTCGGGGGCGGCACCTACCTCCACGCGGAGCCGGTGAACCCGGACCGGGGCGAGAAAGTCCTGGGGCCCATGTTCGGCGGAAACTACGTTTCCACCAGCGACAGCCGTTTCCCGTCGGACTATCCCATCCCCGTTCACGACCGCTACGAGACCCAGGCACAGTACGACCTGCTGTCCCGGTGAAAGGAGGGCTGACCATGGACCTTTACACACTGCTGCTGCTGATCCTGGGAGCCAGCACCCTGGCGTCCGGTCTGCTGCGGGTCGTGGACGCCATTGAGCAGCCCCGGCGGGGCAAGCACAAATGAGCGGGAAGCGCCGGCGGCACCCCCGCAGGGGAGGCTGCAACACCTGGCACCTGGAAAAGACCTTTTCCTGGTGCCAGGAGAAACAGGCGGACCGACGGGCAGAGCTAAACTATCTGCTGGATACCTTCGGTATCACCAATCCCGCCCACCTGACGAGAGCTGGACGGTGACCAGCCGAAACGGGAGTTTCACTCCCGTCGTGGGAAACCACCGGGCCTACGGCCCGACCTTGAAAACCGAACAGTGCAAAGGAGGACGAATTATGAGAGCTACTGGAATTGTACGGCGCATTGACGACCTTGGCCGGGTGGCCATACCCCGGGAAATCCGCAGGAGCCTCCACATCAAGGAGGGCGATCCGCTGGAAATCTTTACCGACCAGGACGGTTCGGTGATCTTCAAGAAATACTCCTTTATGAGCGGAGCCAAAGACATGGCCACGGGCCTCTGCGAGGCAATGCGGCGGGTGTCCGGAGGAACGTGGGCCGTCACCGACCGGGATACAGTGATTGCGGCAGCAGGGGAGAGAAAGCGCGGCATCCTGGACAAGCGAATTACGCCGGGCCTGGAGCAAATCATGGAAAGCCGCCGTGCTTACCCGTTCGACGGAGAGGGGAGGCCAATCAAAATCTGCTCCGAAAGCGAGGAAGCGCTGGCTTCCATGGCCGCCCCTATCCTCTCTGAAGGAGAGGTAATCGGCCTAGTCTTGTACTGCGACCAGGAACGCATTCCCTCCAGCGACGCAGAGTACAAGTTGGCCCAAACTACTGCCGCCTTCCTGGGGCGGTACATGGAAAGCTGACCCATGCGCCGGCAGCAAACGCCGTTTTATGAACGGCAGCACAAGTTCAGCATCCGCAAGGACGGGAAGGTGTGTATGGCCTGGGACGACCCGGGCCTCACCTACCCCCGGGAAGTCCTGCGCAGCATGAAGGCAGCGGGCTACCGGCTGTACGTGGACGGCAGACCGCAGCGATGAGGGGAGGAAGGGAGCAATGGGCGGCAATCCAAACGAGAGAGCAGCGAGGACCATAACGTACCACGCCAAAGCCAGCTTTGACGTGGAGACAGAACTTCTCGTCAGTACCGACGACTACGAGGACCGGTTATCCCTGTGGTTGGCGATCATCGGAGACCTGGAGAACCGCTACGGACTCGAGATAACCTGCCGCGACGAAGAAGGAAAACAACTGTTCCCCTAAAACCGTGATCCCCTGGAACTGTGCTCCAGTTCCAGGGGATTTCTCTTTCCCTCGCACGCGGGGACGCGAGTATGCAGGGACACGGGGAACACGGGGGTCACGGGACCACACAGAGTTCATGCGTCGGGGGCAGATCCGACCAACTCACCTATGAGTTGATCGACCTGCTCTTTGGTCCAGGCAACCTCCACCCGCTGTCCCAACCGACGCAGCAAAACGTGGACTACGTTTTGGGTGGGGGAGAGCCTTCCGCCCTCCGGCCTTTTTGTTTCCACCCATACCAGCGTACCACCGGGCAGCATCAGGACCCGGTCCGGAAACCCTCTGGCATAATCGGGGATGAATTTCACACACAGCCCGCCATTCGCCTCCACACGCCGACGGAGATAGCTCTCTACCTCTGTCTCCAGAACCTTTTGCAGACCCACAAAAACACCCCCTGTTCGGCAATTTGTTCGCGTTCCAGAACTGGAACACCCTCCAACCCATAGAGCCGCAATGGTTTCGAGTGTCCACGGTTCCAATGAAATGGTTTTCCCTATATAGTATATTACACAACTAGAAAAATGAAATTTTGCGTAGGAATTTTTTTTACAGATGTTTTTATTAAAAACAATGGAACAATGGAACAGTATACTATATAACCTTACTCTCCCAATGGATTGAGGGTGTTCCTTTGACTGTTCCAATGGCCGTTCCTATACGTGTTCCAGTGGCCGGGTGACTGTATATTCCTGATCCCCTGCCTGAAAGGCGGCCCCACGTTGGATTGTTCAGTCCGGTTTCAGTGTGTTCGCCTGGCTGACGTGTTCCAGATGGAACCGCCTTTTTTCGGTCTGCTCTGGCCAAATTGTCCGCCATTCGCGGACAGCCCTTTGGCCCACAAGCCGGATTCCGGCGGCGGTTTAGGGGGTTCGCACGTAACACCACTGGGGTCCGTATCCGGGGAGGCGGCGCTTTCTGCGCTCCTTCTCCCATCCGGGGAGGTTGTTCATCAGATTGGCCAGACGGCGGCTCGTCAGGTCGCTGCCTCCGAACTTGCGGCGGTCCTCGGAGAGCAGCTCCACGCGGATCTCCGTGATGCAGACCTGGTCGCGGCGACGGGTGCAGGCGGACGGGTCCACGCCGGGGAGGTCGCCCTGGATGTAGTCGCGCCGGGCCTCCGGGGACAGGTCGTCCCAGTTGTCGGGGAGGGGGGTGTCCAGATACTCCCCCAGCAGGCCCTCCAGCTCGTCCTGGACCATGCTGCCCCCCTGGGTCTCCCGCAGCTCGGCCTCCAGCTCCGGGTCGTCCAGCCAAAGGATCTCGCCCTTCTCCCAGCAGACCTTGGCCTCGGCCCACACCTGGTCGGCCACCCGCTCCAGGGCCGCCCGGTCCATGCGGCGGGTGACGGTGATCGGCCAGAACCGGCGGTTTCCGGTCCGGTCCTTGAGCCATTCGGCCTCGTTGGTGGTGCCGAAGAACACGCACTGGCGGGGGAAGGTGGCCGCGCGTCTTGCGTAGGCGGGGCGGTAGGTGTCCTCCCGTTTGGAGAGGAAGGTCTTGACCGTTTCCACATCGCTGCGCTTGGTGGAGGCCAGCTCCGCCAGCTCGATGATCCAGCTGCCGTGCAGGGCCTCGTATCCGTCCTTCCCGTTCATGTCCACCAGGGAGTCCTGGAACCAGCCCCGGCTCATCACGTCGGCGAAGCTGGATTTGCCCAGGTTCTGCGGGCCGCAGAGCACCAGACAGTTGTCGAACTTGCAGCCCGGGCGCATGACCCTGGCCACCGCCGCGCTGAACCACTTGCGGGTAATGGTCCGGGTGAGGTGGGTATCCTCCGCGCCCAGGTAGTCCACGAACAGCGTCTCCAGCCGTGGGACCCCGTCCCAGGTCAGGCCGCGCAGATATTCCTGGACCGGGTGAAATCCGTTGGCTCGCATGGCCAGTTCCAGGGCATTCTGTAAGTCCTTTTCGGACTTGTACTTCCACCGCAGCTGGAGATACCACCGCAGACCGGCCTCGTCCTGGTCGGTCCACTCCGTCCCCCGGCCCGTGTCCGACCGCACGCTGCCCTTGAGTCGCCATGGAACGTCTCCCCGCAGCCGGGGCTTCTCCGCGAACAGGTCATATCCGAAGGTCCCCTTCAGGCCTGGGTCGTGAAGCAGGATCAGCAGGGCGTTGTTGACCGTGGGCTCGCACTCTCCAGTCTTGTGGTTCAGCTCCAGGCGGCTCTCCCAGTCCCGGTCCTCGTCGGTCTTTCCGCCGCTTTCCGCCGCAGGCGCCTCGCCGCCCTGACCCTGCATATCGCCGAAGTCCGCGTCCGCGCTCGCCCGGCGCTCCTCCACCAGCTGGTGCTTGATCTCCGGCAGGGTGACCGCCCACCGGCACATGGCGGCGTAGCTGGGCCGCTTGGTCACCGGCGTGTCCACCGCCGTGTCGGCGTCCAGGTCTCCGAACTTGTGGATGCGGACCAGGTCAAAGGCGTTGACGCTCTGGCCCCCGCAGGGGTCCGTGGCGTGGTTGGAGAACAGGAAGGCCCCGTCGTTGTAGAGAATGGCGCCCGCGGAGGTGGACCCCCGGGCGAAGGTATAGCGGTCCGGCTTGTCGGTCGGGAGGTACACGTCCTGGAGGAAGGCGTCGATGGCGCTGGGCACATCGAAGGTCCGGCAGAACAGGCCCACCATGCCCGGCTTTTCCGTGGGTTCCCCGGCCTTCCGCATGGACCGCAGCCGGATCTCGTTCTCGGTCTTGGAAATGGGCCAGAGGGTGGAGTCCCTCCAGGCGTCCCCGCAGCCGTAGGTGTCCAGTACGTCCCGCACCCGAAGCACCGGTCCCTCCTGGGCCCGGAATACGTAGGTGCCGTCGCTGGAGCAGGTGGGCCAGTACATGAGCCGGGCTACCTCGTAGGTGGTGGGGTCCATGGTCTCGATCCCCAGCCACTCCGCCACCCGGCGGGCCACCGCCGGATATTCGTCCGGGGTCATCGGTCGGTCCGTGGGAATGATCCAGCGCAGCCGCGGGGCGTCCTCCGTGTGGGAGTGCGTGGAGTACACCGCCATTTTGAAGTCCAAAATGGCGGTCACCCGTTTCCAGGCCCCTTTTTTGCCGTTGTCCGCGTCCAGGGTCAGCAGGGATCTCTCCGTCACGAACTCCGTCTTGCGCTGCCCGCAGGACAGTGCTCCGCCCACGAATCCCCCGGCGGCCTCCTTGGCCCGGTCCCGGTCTTCCTTACTCATGGCCCGGTACTCACGCACGGTCTCCCCGGTGTAGAGGGGCTTACGCAGCCGGTCCAGCATCTGCTCCCAGGTGATCTCCTGGGTCCTCCAGCGTTTCGAGGTCTTTTGCCGTGCTGTTGCGATCTTCATGGTTCGCCCTCCTGTTCGTATTGCTCTGGGTACAGCTCCCGGTGGAGCCGCCGCGCCGTCTGGAGTGCTTCACCATGCAGCCGGAAAATCTGTCGCTCGGAATAATAGATGCCGCTGGCCTGAAGGCGCTCCTGGACCGCCGTCCAGGGGAGACAGTCGGCGTAGCGCATCCGCAGGACAGCTCGCTGGTTGGAGTCCTCGACCCTGGAGAGGAACCGTTCCACTTCGATCTCCGCCCGGAGTGCCCGGTTGTACTGTTCCTCCAGGAGGTCCCGCAGGTCCGCCAGCGCGGCCCAGCGAGCGTCCTTGTGCCCGTCCCCGCTGTGGCCGGAAACGCCGGACACGGTGATTTGTGCAGTGATCTGGTCGCATTGGGCCTTGGCCTGCTGGAGCTTCCAGCGGCACCTGGCCAGGGTCACCCGAGCCTCCCGTACGGATTCCAGGAAGGCCCTGGCGGGGTCATGTTTCGTTTCCATCGGTGTCCGCCTCCTCTGCATCGTCGTCTTCTTCGTCTTCTTCGTCGTCCTGACCGAATACGGGCCAGTTATCCGGATCTTCGTCGTCCAGGGGAAGTTTAAACTCTTCTCTCCTGCGGAGTACCAGGCCCCCCTGGGCCGCCGCAATGTTGTCCGCCTGGATGTCCAGGTCAATAAATCCCTTGGCCAGAATCCGGTCCCGTATGGAGGCATTATGGTAGTAGGTGGTCACCTGATCGGACTCGGCGTCCAGCAGCACAAACACCCCTCCGCCTGGATGAAAGCCCCGGTCCGCCAGGTACTGGAGCATCCGCAGCACTTGGTTGTCAAAGTCTGTCAGGGGCTCACTGCAAAGCAGCTGGTAGGCCCTCTTTCTATCTCCCATCGCCGTCCTCCTGCCCGTCGAAATAGGCCCATGCGTCATACAGGCACAGACACAAGTCGCACCCCAACACCAGCCCGCCGGGCTCCCGAATGATCTTCTCCGGTCCTTCCGCGCCGCACACGGGACAGCGGGGGAGGGGGTTGTCCCTCGGCTCCAGGGGACGCTCCGGTTCAGTCTTGTGCATCCGAACCACCTTCTTCCCGGATTCTCTGGATCTGCCGGTTCAGCTTCTGCTCCGTCAGGAGCTGGAGCGCGGTGTTGTTGTCCAGCAGATACCGAAGCTGCCGCAGCATGATCGCCACGTCCGCCATTTCCTCTGTGACATGATCCCTGGCCTGACGGCGTTCGGCGTCTGTTTTCGCCCGGTCGAACTTGCTGGTCGCCACGATCAGCTCTGCGCACTCCTCGCGGGTCTGCGCCAGCTGCGCGGCCAAACCATAGTGATCCGCTATGTATTGAATCTTCTCTTCCCGGCTCAACGGGACAGATTTTATCTGGCCCGTCTTTTCCAGCAGGCTCTCCAGAATGGAGATTGCCCGGTCTGGGTCCGCCTCGGCCCGCCAGTTGCAGCAGATCTCCGGGTCTCCGCCCAGGAAGACGGACAGGGTGCAGTACCGGCAGTCATTTTTCGGGAGGGCCGCCCGGCGGGAGCAGCTCCAGACGGGTGCCTGGGGTCCGGGATCACGTCCCTGGTATTCCTCCAGAAGATCGTGCAGGTAGTTGTATCGGGCTGACGGCTTCGTTATCCCGGCGTACTTCGGGATGGACGTGTAGTCCCGCATATCAGAACGCCTCCTTCCAGTAGAAACTAAACCCCTTCAGCTGCTCGTCCCGGCGTATGGGGACCCCCTGGAACAGGACCTCCGCTTCGGTCTGGCCCTCGTGCCGGAGGACCCCTACGGCCAAGCCTTCGCTGCGTATCAGAATGTCCCAGATCGCCGGGGAGACGGCGATATATGCGATGTTGCTTGGGTTCTCATAAACAATGCGACGCAGACAGTCCCCGGCCCCCCTCAGTTCATCCAGGCTGTCCGGCTTCTCGTCCGCATCGGCCTTCTGCCTAACATCCGCCCAGATCCGCCTTTGCAGCCACGCGGCGCCCTTGAAGGGGGAGGTGACCAAGATGATTGCCAACATCAGAGGCCAGAGGAGAGCCGCCGTAATGTCGCCGTCATCCGGTGTCTCCTGTTTGCCCGCTTCCGTCCGTGCCAGGATCAGCGACGCCGCAATGAAGCCGCCGATGTACAGGGACACAAGGCCCATGGCCTTCCATACCATGACCGTCATTTCCGCACCCTCCCCACGGAGAAGCCGGTCTCCGCCTTCAAGGTGTCCCGGCAGTCCTCCAATGTGATCCGGCCCTCCTCGTATTCCTCGTACAGCCGCACCAGCCGGTCCTGGAACCGGCCCAGGCGTTCGGCCCCGAACCCGAAGCCGTCTCGCAGGGCCATGCAGGGCAGCGACATCATCAGCAGGAAGGCGGTGTAGGTGGCCCGCCGGGCCGCCTGCCGCTTGATGCCCTCGATCTGCTCATAGGTCAGATGATAGACGGGAGGCCGTTTTTCCCCGTTAGAACCGGGGCCAGGCTGAGTGTCGTGACACTCAGCCTGATTGATGGGTCCGTACTGGGCCTGCCAGGTACGCTCCTTCAGGAGCTTCGACAGCGCTGCGTTGCTCATACGGTGCCCTCCTTCGGATGGTCCTCTCGGAACACTGCGTTATAGAGGTCATACCGTTCCTGGATGTCCTCGCTGACGATGTCGCCGTCGGTCCTGCGCTTCAGCTCCTGCCAGTAGCCGCAGCAGTTTTTCTCCGGGCATCCGCACCGATACACGCAGTTGGGGACCAGGACCCCGGCGACCTCCGGCTCCACCTCGGCGATGGTCCGTTTCAGATCTTCGGCGTAGGCGCGGGTCTCCGGGGACGCCTGTCCGCAAAGACGCTTGCGCATCGTGTCGATCAGGTGCTGGGCGTTGGCCTCGCCGGTAAAGGTCTGCGGCTCATCCTGGGGCAGCTTCTCCCGTGGAATCCCGGTGCGGTCAGAGCGCTGGGTCCGTACGAACTTCTCCCATTTGTGGCGGACCCAGTGAACCGTGACCCAGTGGGGCATATCCGGCCACCGCCATTTGAAGATCAGGTCCCGGATGGGGCTGTGCTCGGCGATCAGGATTTCACGCTTGAACTTCTGGCTGGGCTCATGCCCCAGTTCCTCCTTACCCATGGTGGATCGGCAATCGTCAACTACCTCCCGCCAGTCTCCTTTGATTTTCAGCAGTTCCGTTTTCATACGTCATTCCGCCCTCTCAGTATCTGAATTTGTTGTTCGGCTTTTTCGGCTCTGTCTTTTCCTTCCCCAGTGCCTCGAATTCCGCTCTTCGGCTTTCCAACGGCTCAAGTTCGTCAATTCCGTAGGGTATCACGCCGCGCCGTTGCAGATTCCGGAAAAGGGAGTTGCGCCACATGCCAAGGAACTTACAAAGCTCGGTCTGCGGGTATCCCTCCCGATACCGGTCAATCACCCACTGCCACTGAGCCTCCGTCAGGTCCGGTGCGGTCAGCATTTCTGTGCCTCGATTTCGCCCCCGCAGGCGGCGTATCCGGCGGCGCCCACCCAGTTGTCCGCTTTCCCGTGGCCGGTAGCCACCCGGGCGATCTTGAACAGCACCATCATGGCGGAGGCATCCACCCCGGTCAGCGGAGCGGAGACGCCGTACTTGGCTTTGATGTAGTCCGCCCAGAGCGAAGCGATGGCGGAGAGGCTGTTTTCCGGGCTTCCGTAGTCCTGGTCCCGGTCACCGCAGACACACCGGGTCGCCTGGAGCAGGATGCCCCGCCGGGAGCGGGGGTCCGGCTCGGCTTCGCCCTCGTACTCCTCAAAGCAATCCGTCTGCGGCGTATCTGCGGCAACGGTCTCATCCCCGGAGCACATCTTCCAGTCTTTGGGATTTACCGCCCGGTCGTCCCAGTATTCCGTGGCCCCGACCTTTCGAGGAGAGGTCCCCCAGATCCGTTTCCAGTCCTCGGGGGAGTCGTTTACCGCATCGAAGTGCAGCCCCTCCCGCTTGCAGGCGGCCAGGGCATCCTCCAGCAGCTTTCCCTCTCGGCAGGTCCACAGGATCAGTTGGGCACCGTTGCGCTGCTCATCCAAAGCCCGGTCGATCACTTCCCGGTTAGGCTCCAGGATCTCCGGCCACCGGGTTTTGAACAGCGTCCCGTCGAAGTCGATGGCGATGGCTCTGGTTGGATTCTCTGTGCTGATGGGAGTCGTGCCTGTATCTTCGCCTTCGCGGATCATCTCGTAGCCCATCAGCTCCGCGGCTTTCTCTGGGTGGCCGAGGACCCAGTTGGAGCACGTCTCCCAACTTTTGGCAAGGTTAATCGGGCAGGCTCGGCACGAAAGGATGTCTCGGCAAAACCCGGCGTCCACGCAGCTGTACTGCACGTCGTAGATTGCTCCGGTTTTCGGGTTTTTGAATTTCATACGGTGTCCTCCTCCGCTTTGACCGGCCAGGGGAAGCCGAAGTCACTCCGCTTAATCTTGCACTGAGGCTCCCCGTCCTTCCAGAACACCAGGCCCTCGATGTTGTGATTCTTCAGGTAGTCCCGGATTCCCTCGAACGTGCGCGGGACCAGTACCTTGTCGATACCATGTGGAATGAGCATGTCGTGGGGGAGCTTGTGCGGGTTCCCTTGGAAATGCGGGCCGACTGCCTCAAACGTGCCGTCCAATACAGTACTCGCGAACGGCGTGTAGTCATAGGCTACAACAAACCACCGGTCGGCAGGATTATCTCGATCAACAGGCACCCAGTGGGGCCAATGCCCCGTCACCGGGTCCGGGTCGCAACACGGGATCGCATTTGCGGGAGGTGTTTTACCCCTCTTGGCGTCATATCTCTTGTAGAACATGCCGCCGATAATGGCGCAGCAGGCGCCGTCGATCTTTACGGTAGCCTCGCCCTCACCGTCCAGCACCCACTCCATGCCAGGTGTCACGATGTCCTTGATGCCGACGACCTTGTGGCCGGCGTACTCGCGTTCAAACAGGGTAGGGATCTTTTTCATTGGGCGTCCTCCTCGTAGAGCACCGTCAGCCCGTAGGCGACGGCTGCGTCGTGTTCGATCCGGCATCCCCGTGCGCTCTCCCACCCCTTGCAGAAGTAGGCTGTGTGGCACAGGGACATGTTCTCCAGGCTCTTGGCCAGGAAACAGAGGGGGATCTGCACCACGCCGCGCTCCTCCATCTTCTCCTGGCTGTACCACGCATCCGTGAACAGGGTGTTCACGACCTCATAGCCCTGCGCCTCCAGGGCGACGATGGCCCGGCTGCGGGTCTCCGCGATCTCGGCCTCTGTCTTCCCGGCCATGGGCTGGGACAGCATGGCCTTCTTTCTGGTTTCGGTCATTCGGGTGATACCTCCTTCTTGCTTTCATCTATATGGACCTCGCGGTGGGGTTTCTCCATAGTGCGGGTAATCGTATCTTCATTTGTCGTGGTTGCCCCTTACTACGGATTTCCACAGGTGCTCACGCCGGGAGCACTTTTCAATGCACTGTCTCTGGTATTCGTCCCATCGCGCCACGTTCTGCTTGTACAGGTCAAAGCCTTTTCGGCTACGCAGATAACCCTTTGTGTTTCGTGCCGCCGCAGAAGTGTGCGCCCAGATGGACGCGATCAAACGATAGATGGCGTAGAAAATCAGCCCGCCTATAATGGTGACTAAAAAGGTTGTTCTGGCGATTATATAAAGCAAAGCAGCGTTCACTGCTCCTCCAGTTTCATAAAGCACGCCCAAAACGTTCGACTCTGCTTTCCGCTATGGTGCCCGAACAGCGGCTTTTGCCCAATGGCTTTCCATACCTTCTCCGCTGGAATGTTGTACTCGTTCCATTTAAAGATCAACACGCCATCAGGCTTGAGCACTCGCATACACTCCAGAAATCCTTCATGTATCATCTGTGGCCAGTTATCGTCCAGCTTCCCGTACTTTTTCACCAGCCACGCCGTTTCCTTCGCCTCTGTTAGATGCGGCGGGTCAAACACTACCAGTGGGAAAGAGTTATCTGGAAACGGAAGTGCAGTGAAGTCGCAAAGAACATCCGGGTCAATGTTAAGAGTGCAGTTTCCTGCGTTTTTCCACAGGTGATGATATTCTTCACGCCGTTTGTCACAGTACACCGCTGCGGGATGCTGTTTGTTGAACCACATCGTGCGTGATCCGCAGGTTACATCCAGGATTTTCTTTTCCATACATTTCCTCCTATGTCTCGATTTTCTACTTTAGATCTTCGTGCAGATCGTCAAATTTTAGGTTCCACTTGCGCTCATTCCATAGGACAATAACCGCCAGCCCCAGCCACAGGCAGGCATCTGCGGCCTCAATCAGTTCTACCATGCCAATGCCTCCAATTTGTCCATTTCCTCCTCGGTCGGATACCGGATTCCCAGTTCCTCCAGCATGGGGCAGGGGGTATCGTACACACCCTCATCCTGGCCCCTGGTGGGCTTTACCTTCCGGCATCGTATATTCGTGAATTCTCCCTCCCGCCAGTAGTCTTGAAAGAGGGCCTTTACGCGGTTCCGTGTGGGCGCAATCACGAAGCAGCACCACTCATCATCGGCGTACCACACATTCCAGAGAAACATAATCAGCATTCCTTTAATTGACTTGCCTAGCCCCACCCCAGAAGCCCGTATTGGCGCAGGTTCTAGCTTTGTACAGCAGCAGAGCCTGGTAGTCCGTGACCTCCTGCCGCTTTCGCTCTTTTTCCTTCAAAACGTCTCGGCAGCAGGCGGATACCATGTGTGGGCCGTAGAACACCATCTTGCAACCATGGTTGATAGTTTCTCTTTTGCTGGACTCCCCGGCCATGGACTCCAGAATGTTGAAGCGATAGGCCAAGTGCTTTTTGCCCGCGTGGTCGCTGATCCGTAGGCTGTAAGCAAGGCCGTAGTCAAATTTTAAGTAGATGCTATTGGTGGAGAAGGCGTCATACCGGTGGATGATAACCTGATCCTGGAGCTGGTTGATTACTTCTTCCGCTATAACGCTAAGAGACCGTTTTCCCATGAACGTCCAGTCCTCCTCAAAACGAGTATTTCAGTGCCCGCTCCAGGCGCTTATTGGCCCGGGCCAGGGTCCGCGATACCGTGGATCGGTTTACACCGAGCTCTTTGGCGATCCGTGCCATGGAGAAGCCCTGTGAGTATCGCATCAACAGCATGGTCCGCTGCCGCTCCGTCAGGTCCTCCCGGATCGCCCGTTTCAGGTTCCGGCGTACCCGCCGCAGCTGAGAGTCGTTGGTTTCGGCGTGTGCCCGCAGCCACGCCGCCATGTCGCCCGGGTGCTCGCTGGCCCGGATATTGAAAGCAGAAGTGTTCATCCCTCCAGAAGCTCCTTTCGTAGTAGCGGCGGCAGATCACGGCCAGAGTTCGGGTGTCCCGAAGAATCGCTCGCAGATCAGCCGTCCGCTGGGCCAGGATGTTCTGTTCCAGAACATCCTGGGTGCTCTTGCGACGGTCCTCCAGCTCTCTGATCCGCTGCCGCAGCAGTAGGACTGCTTCGTCGTACTCTTCCGCCAACTCAGTCAGGCGCATGGCCGTCGCCTCCTCGTCAAGTCGTTTTTTCAGTCAAATACCCGCGTAGGGCGCTCAGCAGGGACCGCTGACTGGCGTCCTTGCCCTGTAACGCCTCCATGACCCGCTCGTCGGCGGTGCCCTGGCAGATTAGGTGGTGGATAACGACGCTCTCCTTTTGCCCCGGTCGGGGGAGGCGGGAGTTGGCTTGCTGATACAGCTCCAGGGACCAGGTGAGCCCGAACCAGACGATGATGTGCCCGCCGAACTGGAGGTTCAACCCATGCCCGGTGCTGGCGGGGTGGCAGACCAGCATTGGGATCTTCCCTGCGTTCCAGTCCTCCTCCAGGCTCTCCTCCCCGGAGAACGCGACCGCCTGCGGGAACCGGGCAAGAATGCGGTCCCGGTCATGTTGATATCCATAGAACACCAGCAGGCTGTTCCCGGCGTTGGCCTCCGCGATCTCCTCCAGGGTGTCCAGCTTGGCATCGTGGATGTGGAAGATGTTGCCGCCGTCGTCGTAAACGGCCCCGTTGGCCATCTGGAGCAGCTTCCCGGCGGCCACGGCGGCGGTATCCCCCTTCACCAGATTGGTCATCCGCTCCAGTTCCTCCGCCTTGCTGGCATCCAGAATCCAGGTGTTGTCGTTCTCCCGCAGCAGGGGCAGCACTTTGTCCCGCTCAAACTGTTCGTAGAGCCTGCGGCCCTCCTCGTCCATCTGGACCGGCACCGGGTTGTAGATCACCGGGGGCAGGGTCAGCCAGTCCTCCGACCGCATACTGACGCACAGGTCCCGGAGTTCCCGGTTGATGGCGTCCTGGGCACCGATGCGCAGCCGCCACTCATAGACCACATGCCCCTTGTGGGCGCCCATGGTGAAGTAGCGGGCCCGGTAATCCCCGATCCGACGGCCCAGGCGCTTCCCTCCGTCCAGCAGGTACACCTGCGGCCACAGGTCCAGGTATCCGTTGGGGGCAGGGGTGCCGGTGAGGCCGAGTACGTAGGGAACAGCCTGGATCGCCTTCTTCAGCGCCTTCCAGCGCTTGGCCTTCGTGGACTTGAAAGAGGACAGCTCGTCGATGATGACCATGTCGAAGCGGGCCAGGCTTCCGTTCAGCTCGTTCATCAGCCACACCACATTTTCCCGGTTGATGATGTACAGGTCCGCATCCGCCGCCAGAGCCGCCCGCCGCTGCTTGGTGGTCCCGAGTATCCGGCTGCACCGGATGAACTGCGTGTGGTCCCACTTCAGGCACTCCTGTGCCCAGACAGTTCGGGCCACGTTGATCGGCGCGATCACCAGGCAGCGTCGGGCCGTGAACCGCTCGCTCTTGTACTCTACGAAGGCGGACAGGGAAATCGCGGTTTTCCCCAGGCCCATGCCGATGAAAAGCCCCGCGTGCGGGTGCCCCATACAGAAGTTGAAGGCGATGGCCTGGTGTTTCATGGGGGTGTAGATCAAAGGGCGGTCACCTCGACGCTGATCTGGACGCGCCCCTCCGGGATTGGGAGCTTCGCCACCCAGCGGAAGAACTGCTCCGCGTCGAACTCCCCAGTGAAGGCCGCCCGTAGTCCGGTCAGGTTCAGCGGCTCGGGAACGACCTCCGCGGCCACACCGGCAGGGGAGGGGCACTCCTCCCGGGACTCCGTGGTCTCCGGTGGCATCGGTTCCCCACAGGGGGTCCCGCCCAGAACGCCGTTGCAGAACGCTTGCCACTTGGCTTCTATGGTCTTCTTCTCCCTGACGCTCATGCGGTGCGCTGTCCCGGTGATGCCCAGCAGGTTCCGGCGCTTGCACACGGCGGAGGAGTGGACGTGGAACATTCGCCCCAGCATATCGTCCGTGACGTGGTACAGTTCCCTCAGATCGGTCAGGTATTTCCGCTGAAGATCCTCCGGCATGGCCAGAAATTGCTCCCAAGCCATCGGAGCGTCCAGCTTGTAGGTGTTCACAGGTCCATTCCTCCTTTTCAGTTGTGCAGGGGTGAGCCGGTCAGACGGGAGTGTGCAGCGGTGGCTCTTGCTGCCGCAGACCCGTCTCCGTGCCGACGCGGACAAGCGCTTCTTCTGCAAAACGTCGTAGTCAAAATCACTCAGCACAGATCCTCACGCCCTCTCTTTCAGCCACCAGACGGTCAGGGTTTGCCGCCCGCACTGGATGGCGTAGTCATAGTCCGGCGTGTAGATGTCGATGTGGTTACCGCGGACGCCGGTATCCGTGGCCCAAAGCTGCTCAATCGTTCCGTCCGCGTACTGGACGAACACATCCGCGTACCGCGGGATCACAGTGGGGTCCACCGCGCAGGTCAGGTGCTCCACGACCGGGAGTCCGCTGGCGGTGATCCCGTACCCAGGGTCGCCCGGCTCCTTCCCACAGGTGTCCTCGGTGTACCAGGTCACCGTGCAGTTGTCGATCCGGTTGGCCTTGGCGATCAGGGCGGCGGCAATCAGCTCATTTTCCGCCTGCTCGATCTCCTCGTCCGTAAGACAGCAGCGGGTCTCCGCTGTGATGTCGTCCCCTGGAAGCCGCTCTCCGGTCGTCAGGGACAGATGCTCAACCACGTAGGCCGGATCTTCCTGCGGCTGCTCGGCTTCTTCGGTGGCCGGGGTGAAAAACAGCAGCAGGATCAACGTAATTGCGATTGCCAGAGCGAAAACGCCGATCAGAAACCACATGTTGGCCCGGGCTATCTGCCGCCGTTCCTCCCGTGTCAGTTCCCTTTGCATGGACCTCTCCTTTCAATCCTTCCTGTACCATGGGGTCTCGTACCCGTCGGCCCGGAGCGGCAGGCCCGGCGCCCAGGACACCGGCAGTCCCATGAGATCAGACATTTCCTCCACGCTCCTGCCGCCGATAGGCTCAGATACGATTACCTCGTCGTGAACGTGGGCCCGGATGTCATACCCGGCCTCGTCCAGCCGGAGCATGGACTCCCGGAGGCAGTCTCTGGCGGTGGCCTGGACCAGATTCTCCGTCAGCTTCCCTCCCCAGGTCTCCACGCGGCCCCAAGTCTTCCGCTGCTGGTCCACACCCATGTAGCTGAGGACCTTGCGGTTCTGATCCCACTGGCTGGGGGCGTACCGGGCTTCGTAGTAGGCGATACGCCTGCCGCTGGGGAGCACCATCCAGAGGATGCCGTCCTCATAGTCGAACCGAACGTCGCCCATGCTGGCCTCTGTGGACCCCCGGCGGACGACGGATCGGATGGCCGCCTTTTCCAGCGACTTCCACAGGGCCACGATCCTGGGGCTGGATTCCCGCCACAGGTCCACGGTCTCCTGCATTTCCTCCTCCGTCATGCCCATCTTGTCCGCGCCGAAGGCTTTCAGGGCATTGATCCCGCCGCCGTACCCCAGAGCCAGTTCGGCGATCTTTCCCTTCTGCCGCAGGTGTCCATTCTCGCCGTGCTTGACCACGGGGACGTGAAACATCTGGGAGGCCGAGGCGCAGTAGATGTCGCCGCCGTTCTCGAAAACGTCCAGCCGCCACTGCTCTCCGGCAAACCATGCGATGACGCGGGCTTCGATGGCTGAGAAATCCGAAACCAGGAACTTGCAGCCCTCCTCGGGGATCAGCGCGGTGCGGATGAGTTCGCTCAGAGGCTTGCTGACCCCGTCGTAGAGGGCCTTCAGCGCGGTGTACTTTCCGCGGCGGACCAGCTCTCTGGCGTCGGCCAGATCCTCCATGTGGTTCTGAGGGAGGTTTTGCAGCTGGACCAGGCGACCGGCGAAGCGGCCCGTCCGGTTGGCGCCGTAGAACTGGAAACAGCCTTTGCAGTGTCCGTCCGGGCACACGGACCGCAGCATCGCTTCGTACTTGGCGGTGGAGGACTTGGCCAGCTCGGAGCGGATGGCCATAAAGTCCCGGGCCTGGGTGGTCTGGAGCTGGGAGACCACGTCGGCGATCACCTTTTTATTTAAGGAGGGGAATTCCTTCCCCTCCTGGTCAAACAGCCAGGATTTGATCTGGCTGACGCTTTTGGGGTTCTCCAGGCCGGTGATGGCGACGGCCCGCTCCGTCAGCTCCTCCTTGTACTTCTGGTCCATGGCGACCGCGTTGATCGCCAGCTGCCGGTCTATCCGCATCCCCTTCTCATTGATGCGGGCGTCCAGGCACCAGAAGCGATGCTCCCGCTCGCTGGGCTTCCACCGCAGCAGCCGGTTGCGGATGCCGCGCTCGGCGACCACGTCCTGGCCGTTGTATTCCTTGAACCGCGCCCACTTCTCCGGCGCGTGCTCCGGGAGGTTCCGCGTCCGCCCGCCGTTGGTCTTGGTCGGTCGGCAGGGGAGGCAGAAGTAACGGATCAGGGTTTTGCCCTCTTTCATTTTCGCCTGGTCCTCCGACAGGCCCAGCGCCTTTCCGACGTTGTCCAGGGAGGCAGGGAGCCCGCATTGGGTGGCCAACACCATGGTGTCCTCCCACTGTTCCGGTGGGCAGTAGCGGCCAAGGTGTTTCCACAGGGCGTACCGCTCAAAGGCGTTGTTCCAGCCGGTTTTGATAATCCGTGGGTCATACAGCCCGCTCACCAGCTGACAGGGCAGCGGCTCTCCGGCCATCAGATCCACCACCTCCACCTCGTCGTTGTCGAAGGCAAAGGCCAGCAGCATGATCTGGAAGGCGGGGTCCTCGATGTACCGGAAAGAGCCGCACCGCGTGATGTCGGTCTCACTGTATGTCTCGATGTCCAGGCTCAAGGTGTGATCCATACGTCGTTCTTCCTCTCCAGTTCCGTCCGGTCGCGCCGGTCAGGGCATCTTGTCCTCTGCGACGATCTCCACGTCGTAGCCCAGAAGATCCGATACCTGGGCCACTGTCAGCTTCTTGACCTCCCGGCGGGTCCACAGCAGGGGACGGTAGCCAAGGCCGGAACTGATAGACGAAGCGTCCTGCCAGTGCCGGGGGTTGGAGATCAGTCCGTAGACCTTCACAATGTCCCGGGACTCGTTACCGTCGAGGACGCCCACAACGCAGTCCTTCAGCGTCAGGTCGTTGTTGTAGTCCCTGTCCAGGAATCCCCATGAGCCTTTGCCGTCTACCAGGATTCTCTCGAAGTTCTCTCCGGCCCGGGCCACCAGCCACAGGCTTCCGTTCCGCAGAGCGACAACGTAGCCGCTGTGGAGGTCCTTCAGTGTAAAGTTGCGCATCTGTTCCCTCTCCTTCTCTAAAATCATTTTCACCCGATCACCCCACAGCGGGAAGCTGTTGACAGTCAGCCGATACGGGCGATCCAACGCCAGCGTGGAGGCGGGGTAGGATACCCGGGGGTACGCCACAGCGTACCTCCAGGCACCTGAACGGTCTTTGTATGGGCCAATCATTCCAGGTAGGCCTTGGCCTGATCCACCAGATCGCCAAAGTCCTCCTCCGCGCTGTGGCCGCCCGCCAGCTTTTCGCCGTCCCGGGTCTTGATGAGGTTGTTGAGTCCGGCGGCGACGCCCAGGTTTCCGTTGGAGCTATAAGGGAAGAAGCCCACCGTGATGCAGCCGTAGCAGCCGGAGTAGAAGTCCTCGCCGTCCAGTGCCTCGCTGATAAGGCCGTTCTCCAGCACTCGGACGCCGGGGGCGCGGTCCGCAGGGCTGGTGGCGTTGAAGAAGTACATGCCGCGGTACTCCTCGGCGTCGGGGAACTCCTCGTCGCCGTCCCGCAGGGGCAGCTTCAGCTTGGATGCCGGGGGCATCTTGCCGTTCCACTTGCTGGTTACGCCCTGCTGCTTGGCGGCCTCCACACCGGCGCGGATCAGCTCCACGGCCTGGGTGTCCGTCTTGGGAACCAGGACCTGGACGCTGTACTTGCCGGGTGTCCCGTCCTCATTGGCCCGGGGCGTAAACACATTGGCGTAGCAGAAGCGAACCTCCCCCAGCCGGACCGAGGTCTCCGAGATCTTCTTGTTGAAATTTTCCATAGTCAATCGTCTCCTCCTGTCAAATCTGATGTAAGGTCTGAGAAATCAGCGTCCGCAGACGCGAATTCCACTCGTTTATCGTCCGCAGGGACCAGGGTCAACTTCCCCTCACCCTGGGACACTAACTCGCCGACCAGTGCGCGAAACGCTCTCTTACCCAGTGCTTTTTCAATCTCACCTACGGGTTTCAGCTTCGTCTCCTCGAACTGGCCGGCGGGATAGCCCGCTCTCAGCAGCTGGGCCTTCACCGCCTCCGGGTCGGACCACTGTCGGTTGGGCCTCTTGCCGTGAACCAGCTTCCAGCCGGGCCAGACCTGGCCGTGGATCGCCTGGTTTTCCGCATATTCCTTGAAGTCCTTGATCCAGGCCTCCGCGGTCGGAAGGGTGGCCAGGATAGCGGGGATCTGCTCGTCGGGAATGAGTCCGGGGGCTGTGAGGCCGAATTGGAACAGCTTCAGCCCCTCCGCCACCCGGGCGGAACAGACGGCTCTGGCCGCGCAGAAGCGGCAATGCTCCCCGGGGACGAAATCCCCGACGCCCTCCCAGGCCAGATGCGCTTTCCCGACGACTTCTTCGTGGGCCCACGCGATCAGCTCGGCGCGGGTCAGGCTCTCCTCGGTCACGCTCTCCAGGCGGGGCTGAACAATGGTTTCCCGGATGCGGCGGAAGTCGTACAGCGTACCGAACCGGTCCAGTGCGCCCAGGGCATACAGCCGGGTCTGCGGGTTCTTCTCCGCCCGGACCGGGACGCCCTTGCCATGCTTGTAATCGCAGATCTCCAGCAGCTCGTCGCTGACGATGACGGCGTCTCCGGTTCCAAAACCGGAGGGGACCCATCTGGAGTAGTCCAACCGCTGCTCCAGGAACAGCCTGGTCCCCGGGTCCCGCTCCCGGGCGGACAGGTACTTTTCCATGATGATGTCGCAGTAGCTGTCCGTGGCCTGCTCCATGTCCTTCGGGATCTCGCCCAGCTCCTCCCGGAGTGATTTGTACCGGCACTGGTTGATGCCGACATAGGACTCCTGTTCCTCCGGGGTCATCCGGGAGTGCTTCGATGCGGTCATCTTGTCCGCCCGGTATACCGCCTGCCGGACCTTCAGCTCCGCCAGGGCGTGGGCTTTGGTCCCCTCCGCAGCGTAGGGAGTGCTTTCCGAGCCGAACCGGGAGGCCAGCTTCTCGCAGAGCCGTGCCGACGGGGTGCAGACCAGCCAGCGGTGGGCGCTGGAGGCGCCCAAAACGGCGTGTAAGGACGGCGGCATATCACACCAGCTCCTTCACGGCCTTGTCCACGGCAGCCAGCAGCTCCGGATACCGGGACGCCGGGATGTCCGACAACCGCTCGTACCCCATCCCGGCCATAATCTGCGCCACATCCAGGGCGTCGTAGCGGTTGGTCAGGTCGATGAGCTTCTGCTTCAGTTCCGCCTTGGTCACCCCCGGATCGGGTTCCTCCTCCGGGTCGCCGGGGGCGGGTTCCTGCGCCTGAGCGGGTTCCTTTTCTTCTTCTTCCGCGGGCGCAGGAGCGTCGGGAATACCTTCCGCCGAGTCTCCTGTTTCCGGGTTAGTCTCCAGGCCATGCAGCAGACCCTCCGCGCGCCCAATGTTCCGCAGGAGCCTTCCGGTTTCCTCCTTGCTCAATTCCGTGTCCGGCAGCTCCTGAAGCCGGGTGTGGAGCCGTTCAATCAGGGCCGAAAGGTTAGCCCTCTGTTCTGCCTTTGTCACTTGGCAGCACCTCCTTGTTCATATCTGTCCACCTCGGCGGAACTGATCCGCCAGTTGGCGCCTACTTTGAACCCGCGCAGTTTTCCGCCCCGCAGCATGTCGTACACGACATCCGGTGAGCAGGACCACCGCTGCGCCAGGGCCGCCAGAGTAAAGGCGGGTCTGGTGTCGGTCTCCATTGTTCAATCCTCCTCCTGATTTTGGCCTGTGGACCCTACGGAATCGCCGCAGATTGAGTAAGTCAATGTTATGTATTGTTCGCGTTTTGCGAACACCAGGGCAAAATAAAAACCTTCACAATGGTGTCACCGTCCGTCAGTTGTAAGGCATCGGCCATCGCGCAAATATCAGAGGATTCCGGCTGTTGAGTCATGTGTACCAGCCGATATGTCCTTGCATAGCTCCAATTAAGGTAATCTGCGAACTTTTTGATGCTTCCAAACTTCGCCACGACTAATCCACGAAGAGTGATATAAGTATCCCCCACTTTGGTCAACCTCCTTTCGCGTTTTGTGAACAGCATCAAGATAACACACCTTGACGCAGTTGTCAACCGCGTTTTGTGAAAAAGTTCGCGTTTCGCGAAAAAGATTCTTGCAAAATGAATCTTGATATGCTACTATTGCGACACAGGGGGAGGTGAGTACGGTGAAAAGGACATCCAACTTTTCGGAACGCTTTAACATCCTTATGAAGAATACCACGGTTACCCAGGCAAGTGATTTCCTCGGGATCGGAAAGGCGACCGTGAGCTCTTATATGTCTGGAGCTAGAACCGCGAAAGCCTCATTTCTCCAAAAAATAGCGGATGCGTACGGAGTAGACCCTCTTTGGCTCATGGGCTACGACGTACCTAAATATAAAGAGGTCCCCACCGCTGGCGGGGACCTGAGCGAAGAACAGAAGCAGCTGATGGCGCGGATCACGACGCTTTCTGATGATGAGGTGCGCGCGGTTCGGGCCATCGTAGACCAAGTTCTTTCTCTGCGAGAAGGGAAACCAGATCAAGCTCCTCCGGGGTCAGACTGAGCAGAAGGGACAAGAGTTCTTTTCTTTCTGGCATGGGATGCTCCTTTCGGTATGCCGTGTGGTGTACTCACCATAATAGAACATTTGTTCTATTTCTGCAAGGAGCAATCTCACCAAAAAACGCAGACTGTTTTCTACGGGCATCCCGCGTCATGCGCCCGCGTGCGTTTTCCTGTCAAGGTGGAGATTTCTCCGAAGGAGAAATTCTACCTTGACCCTTTGGGCCGTGGTACAGTGAGAGCAAATCAAACAGAGGAGGGGTCCCATGAAAGGTGCGATCATCGGCGACATCGTTGGCTCGGTCTATGAGTTCGACAACATCAAGACAAAGAAATTTGAGCTGTTCCCGGAGGAGGCGTTTTTCACGGATGACACGGTGATGACCATTGCCGTGATGGATGTGCTGAATCATTTCCTCCCGGACGCCCCGGATGCGGTGCTGGAGCGGGAGTTCATGTCCAAAATGCGCGACTATGGCAGACACTTTCCCGGCAGAGGCTACGGCGGCTCCTTTGAGGATTGGCTGAACGACCGGCGTCCGCGGCCCTATTACAGATGCGGAAACGGCTCCGCCATGCGGGTATCCCCCGTGGCCGCAGCGGCGCGGGATCTCCAGGACTGCGAGCGTCTGGCCCGCCTGACTGCGGAGATCACTCACAATCACCCGGACGGGATCTGCGGCGCCCAGGCGACCGCCGGAGCGGCATACCTGGCGATCCACGGCGGCTCCAAGGCGGACATCGCGGACTACGTCCACCGCTTCTATGACTGGGATTTCACCATTGACGAGATCCGCCCGGAGTATACCTTTGACCACTTCGCCGCCCTGTGCAAAGGGACCGTTCCCTATGCGGTCCAGTGCTTCCTGGAGGCCGAGAACTTCGAGGACTGCATCCGTAATGTGATCTCCATAGGCGGTGACAGCGACACGTTGGCAGCGGTCGCCGGGCCCATTGCGGAGGGATTCTTCGGCGTCCCGCACAGTCACTGGCATGAAGCCAAAAAGTTTCTGAGTCCTGGGCTTGTCCGGGTAGTCGAGACCTTCTACGACCGGTATGACCTGACCCGCAGATAAATAAAAAAGAGCCGTCCAGGTGTTCCAGCACCTGGACGGCAGCGAACCACCGATCAATATTTTGCACCACACGCCATACCGAAGGGGTCGTCCGCCCCTTCATTCTATCCCACGACCGATAGAAATGCAAGGAGGAAAATCAAATGGCGAAGAAGAAATACGCTACGCATGTCACGCTTCCCACGGGAAGGAGGGTATATGTCAGTGGGAAGTCCAAGGCCGACCTGGATGCCCGGGTCGCGCAGGTTCGTCTGGAGGCCAACGCCGGGGTCGACGTTGGGAACGATATTCGTTTCCGGGACTATACGCTGGCCTGGCTTAAGGCGTACAAGGAGCCAAAGCTGCGGCCAAACAGCTATGCAACGCTGCGGGCCAACGTGGACAACCATATTCTCCCGTTTTTCGGGGATATGCTCATCCGGGAGATCAAGCCCATGCACATCCAGATGTTCCTGGGGTCGATTGCGGGCATGAGCAAATCCGTGCAGGGCAAGTGTGTCCAGATCCTGAACGGCATTTTCCGGACCGCGGCGGACAACGGTGTGATCCTGAAGTCGCCGGTCACGCAGGAGGCCCGTCCGCAGGGGGAGAACCCGAAAACCGTAGAGCCGCTGACCCAGGAACAGGCGAAGGCCCTTTTGGAGGCGGTTCGGGACTGCAAGGTCTACGGATTCTGTTTGATCGCGCTCACCACAGGGCTGCGCAGGGGAGAGATCCTGGGTTTGATGTGGGAGGATATCGACCTGAAGGCGGGGAAGCTGACCGTCCGGCACAATAAGACTTTCCCGTCAAACGCCAACGACGCGCCGGTCACTACGCTCCTGAAAACAGAGGCCGCCAACAGGACCATCACACTGCCCTGGATGCTTCGGGCATGGCTGGAGCAGGAACGGCATCGTTCGGCCTCCCCGTATGTCCTGAGCATGGAAAATGGCCAGAGCCTCACGAAGTCGGCGTTCCGGCGGATGTGGTCCGCCATCGAGGTCCGCACGGTCCAGAAGGGGAGACCCCTGGGAACCGCCGTGGGCGGCAGCAAGACCGGTCCGGTCAAAGTCACACTGGACTTCAAGTGCCATCCCCACCAGCTGCGGCACACCTGCATCACACAGTGGGTAGAGTCTGGTATGAAGATCAAACAGGTGCAGTATCTGGCGGGGCACAAGACCCTGGACATGACGCTGCGGGTCTATACCCATTACCGCCGGCAGTCCCAGGAGGACGAGGTCGCGCAGGCCGTCAACGATGCGACTGCCTATCTTGCGGGTTGAGAGACCCGCAAGTTTTACCCCTTGTGGTTGGGCTATCTCAGGCTATCACCCGCGTATCCGGAGAGGAAGAAATTGTAAGCAAAATGGTTGACATAACTTGAGAGAGCGAGCAACTTTTGGCAACCAAAGGCAACCAAAGACAGCCTAAAATAGCCAATATAGTACCGCACAGCTTATGAAAAACGGAAAACAATAAGCGCAGCTAATGTTATCCCGAATCACAAAAATCTTTCTCATAATGCAAGAAATTTGCTCCAAACGCTTGACACGCAAGCCTTTCCGTGTTAATATAACCAAGCTGACGATTTCCACGGAGGGCAGACGCAGGTGTAGCACAATGGTCAGGGCAC
>URXS01000002.1 GCA_900551885.1 uncultured Oscillibacter sp. | reverse complement strand
GTAGCGGTGTCACCGCCGCCGCAGGCCACCAGAGACAGAGCCATAATCATGGCCAGGAACAGTGCAAAGAGTTTTTTCATGCTTCTTTTCTCCTTTTCGCGTTTTTCTCGACTTTCGTCGACTGCAAATTCCGGAACCTGTTAACGATAAAATCGATTAACAAATGCTCCGGTGAACGCAAACAAAGTTTAGCACGGTTACCGGCTGTCGTCAATAGAACGAATGAAAACCGTGGTTTTCTAAAAGAAATTATCGTTCACTTTGTGAATATTATAAAAAAACATACTGAATTCGTATAGATTTCTCGGATAATAAAAAAGTGGACTTTACATGGATTTAACACAGATTTTACAAAGGACACCTCTGGGCGACGCAGAGGTGTATAAAGAGAAAGCCGGTAATGCGTTGTAACATCCGCAGAAATTGGGACGGCCCCTTTGGCTAAATTGGAAAAATTCAGGAAGTGCTCAGAAAAAAAGTTGATTTTTTACCCAAACAATGTTAGGTTTAAAAGGAGCAAACAGCTCCTGAGGGAAGGTTGCTGTCGTTTCTGTGAACGAACACAGAGTAGCGGGGTAACTCTCCCGTCTCTCTGCCTGTGATCAGACCTTCAGGGGATGTGAAAAAAGAATCCGATGATCATATTTTTAAGGAGGACGTTCTTCATGTTTGATCAGAATCGCGTGTTCCTGGGCATTGCGCCCATCGGCTGGTGCAACGATGATATGCCGGAGTTGGGCGGAGAAAACACCTTCCAGCAGATTGTCAGCGAAATGGCTCTGGCTGGCTTTACTGGCTGCGAAATCGGTAACAAGTATCCCAAGGACCCCGTGGAGCTGAAAAAGGCCCTGGACCTGCGGGGCATGCGGATCGCCAGCCGCTGGTATTCCTCCTTTATCCTGACCCGCCCCTTCAAGGAGGAGGAAAAGGATTTCATTGCCAACCTGGACTTCCTGGCCGCTGTGGGCGCCAACCACATTAACGTCAGTGAGCAGAGCTATTCCATTCAGGGCCAGGTAGACACCCCCATCCTCACCGGCGGCCACAAGCACGTCATGAATGACGCCGAGTGGGACCGCTTCTGCGACGGCCTCAACAAGCTGGGCAAGATCGCTACAGACCGGGGCTTTAAGCTGTGCTACCATCACCATATGGGCACCGTGGTGCAGACCAGCGAGGAGACCGACCGCATGATGTCCAACACGGATCCCCGTTATGTGTTCCTCTGCTATGATACCGGCCACTTCACCTTTGCCGGCGAGGATCCTCTGACCATGCTGAAGAAGTACGTGGACCGGGTGGGCCACGTCCATCTGAAGGATATGCGCCTGCCGGTGGTGGAAGAGGCCCGGAAGAACAACTGGTCCTTCCTGCAGTCCGTCCGCAACGGCGCCTTCACTGTTCCCGGCGACGGCGATGTGGACTTCGACCCTGTGTTCAAGGTCCTGGCCGATGCCGGCTACGAGGGCTGGCTGCTGGTGGAAGCCGAGCAGGATCCCGCCAAGGCCAATCCTCTGGAGTATGCCATGAAGGGTCGCAAGTACATCCGGGAGCACACCGGCCTGTAAGGTCCGGCGCGGAACATGAGCAAGTATTCTATTTGATTAGGAGATGACTCCAGCATGAGCTATTTTAACAAAAACGCAGAGCTGAAGAATGGGTACAACGCCTATATCGACTCCGCTGTGGACGACATGGGCACCCAGATGGACATCGGTCTGCTGTTGATGGAGGCCGGTGACACCTACACCATCGAGGAGCCGGAAAAGGAGACGGCCGTGCTGTTGTTCGCCGGCAAGGTCACCTTTGCCTGGAACGGCAAGACCGTTGAGGCTGACCGGCCCGACTGCTTCCACTACGACGCCTACTGCCTGTTGGCGCCCCGGAAGACCAAGATCGTCCTGACGGCTCAGGCGCACAGCGAGCTGTACATCCAGAAGACCATCAACGAAAAGGACTATGAGGCCGTCATGTACAGCCCCGACAAGGTCCAGGTGGAGCACAAGGGCTTCAATGGCGAGCTGATGGGGTGCATGTCCCGGGAGATCAAGACCTTTTTCGATCTGGACAACGCTCCCTTCTCCAACATGGTTCTGGGCGAGGTGCTGAATCTGCCCGGTAAGTGGTCTTCCTATCCGCCTCATCACCATCCCCAGCCGGAGGTGTACTTCTACCGCTTCGACTATCCCGACGGCTTCGGTGCCGGCTTTGCCAACGGCGAGATCTTCAAGACCGGCCACAACGGCTGCGCCGTCATCAACAATGGCTTCCACTCCCAGACCGCCGCGCCGGGCTATGCCATGTGCTACGCCTGGGGCATCCGGCATCTGGAAGGCGATCCCTGGGACAAGACCCGTATCGATGATCCGGAGCATGCGTGGCTGTGGAAGGCCGACGCCAACGATCACATTTATCCCAATCACTGACAGGAGGTAACCGTCAAATGAAAACCGTGCGTTTGACCATGGCGCAGGCCCTGGTCCGGTTCCTGGAGAACCAGTACATCGATGTGGACGGCGTGCAGACTCGCTTTGTTCGCGGCGTGTTCATTATCCCCGGCCACGGCAACGTGGTGGGCCTTGGCCAGGCTCTCAGCCAGGAGGGCAAGCACCTGGAGGTCTACCAGGGCAAGAACGAGCAGGGCATGGCCCAGGCAGCCGTGGCCTTTGCCAAGCAGATGAAGAGAAAGCAGATCTTCGCCGTCACGTCCTCTGTGGGCCCCGGTGCCGCCAACATGGTCACCGCCTGCGGCACCGCCACCGCCAACAACATCCCTGTTCTGGTACTGCCCGGCGATGTGTATGCCTGCCGCCAGCCGGATCCCGTGCTGCAGCAGGTGGAGCAGATCAACAACCTCTCCATCTCCACCAACGACGCTTTCAAGGCTGTCTGCCGTTACTGGGACCGCATCGTTCGTCCCGAGCAGCTCATGAGCGCCTGCATCTCCGCTTTCCGGACCCTGACCGACCCGGCCAACACCGGCGCCGTGTGCCTGGCCATGCCTCAGGACGTGGAGGGCGAGGCCTATGACTATCCCGTCAGCTTCTTCGCCAAGCGCGTGTGGCGCCTGGAGCGTCGTCCCGCCACCGAGGCGGCTCTGGCCGACGCCGCGGAGGCCATCCGCAAGGCCAAGCACCCCATGCTGGTGTGCGGCGGCGGTGTCCGCTACTCCGAGGCTCACGAGGAGTTCAAGCACTTTGCCGAGGCCCTGAACATCCCCTTCGGTGAGACCCAGGCCGGCAAGAGCGCCATTGTCTGGACCCATCCCCTGAACCTGGGCGGCCTGGGCGTCACCGGCTGCTCCGCTGCCAACGACATTGCCAAGAAGGCGGACCTGGTCATCGGTGTCGGCACCCGCTACACCGATTTCACCACCTCTTCCAAATGGTTGTTCAAGGACACCTGCAAGTTTGTCAACATCAACGTCTCCGAGTTCCAGTCCCTGAAGATGGACGCCATCCCCGTGGTGGCCGACGCCAAGGACGCTCTGCCCCGGCTGGAGAAGCTGCTGGAGGGCTACAAGAGCGGCTATACCACCGAGATCCAGGCCGCCAAGGACAAGTGGCTCAAGGAGCTGGAGCGGCTGGACGGCATCACCTTTGAGGACAAGAAGAGCTGGAAGCCCATCATCAACGACGCCAACGCCGACTCCGCCAAGCGCTATGCCGCGGATCTGAAGGCGGGATTGTGCCAGACCACCGTTCTGGGCGCCATCAACGCCATGATGGACGACAACGACGTGGCCATCGGCGCCGCCGGCTCCCTGCCCGGAGACATGCAGCGCATGTGGCGCCCCAAGGCCGTGGATACCTATAACATGGAGTACGGCTATTCCACCATGGGCTATGAGGTGGCCGGCGCCCTGGGTGTGAAGCTGGCCATCGGCGACAAGCGGGAGGTTTACGCCTTCTGCGGCGACGGCAGCTTCAACATGCTCCACGGTGAGCTGATCACCGCCTGCCAGGAGCACAAGAAGGTCAACATCTGCCTGTTTGACAACGCCAGCTTCGGCTGCATCAACAACCTGCAGGTGGGCCACGGCAACGTGACGCTGTGCACCGAGCTGCGCTACCGCAACAAGGACGGCCTCTTCGGTGACTTCATGGACATCGACTACGCCAAGGTGGCCGAGGGCTACGGCTGCAAGTCCTACTCCATCCGCACCATGGAGGAGCTGGTGGCTGCTTTTGAGGATGCCAAGAAGGTGAAGAACCGCCCCGTGCTGTTCGATATCAAGGTGCTGCCCAAGACTATGACCGACGGCTATGGCTCCTGGTGGCGTGTGGGCGATACCGAGGTCTCCGAGCGCAAGGAGAACCTGGACGCCTACAAGGATCACCTGGCTCACGTGAAGGACGCACGCAAGTATTAAAAAATGCCTCCAGGGGGATTTTGCCCCCTGGACATGGCCCTGCTTCCCGTATGCGGGAAGGTCTAGTTTTCGACTGAGAAGTTTCCCATATTAAAATAAAAGGAAGGTCATCATCATGGATAAGGTTCTGAAAATCGGCATCGTCGGCTGCGGCGCCATCGGCAAGGATCACTGCCGCCGCATTATTGAGACCGTCCCTGGCGCCACTGTTGTGGCTGTCAGCGACTACGTGGCCGCTGCCGCGGACGAGACTGCCGCCAAGTACGGCATCCGCTCCTTCGGCAACGACTGCGACGGCATGATCAAGGACCCCGAGGTGGAGGCTGTGGTCATTACCTCCATCGACCCTACCCATCATGACTATGTCATGAAGACCCTGGCCGAGGAGAAGTGGTGCTTCTGCGAGAAGCCCCTGAGCCAGAACGCCAAGGATTGCGAGGAGATCATCAACCGGGAGCTGGAGATCGGCAAGCGGCTGGTGCAGGTGGGCTTCATGCGCCACTATGACCGGGGCTACGCCGAGATGAAGCGCATCATCGACTCCGGCGAAATCGGCAAGCCCCTGCTGATCAAGGCCTGCCACCGCAACGTTTCCCAGGGCCCGGGCTTCAAGACCGAGAACGGCGTCACCAACGTGGCCATTCACGAGCTGGACATCTGCCGCTGGCTGCTGGACGACGAGTATGAGGATGTCCAGTGCGTCAAGGTCCGTCAATCCTCCAACTCCAATAAGGGCTATGACAACCCCCAGGTCATGCTGATGCGCACCAAGAAGGGCTGCTTCATCGACGTGGAGGTCCAGGTGGCCGACGGCTATGGCTATGACATCCAGTGCGAGGTGGTCTGCGAGAACGGCACTGTGAAGCTGCCTGATCCCTACGCTGTGGTTTGCCGCTCCCGCCCGGCTGGCTGGGACAGCGTGAAGCCCGCTGAGTGCATGCCCATCATGACCGACTGGAAGGAGCGCTTCATCGAGGCCTATGACATCGAGTTCTGCAAGTGGGTGGAGTCCGTCCATGCCGGCAAGCTGACCGGCCCCTCCGCTTGGGATGGTTACGTGGCTTGCGTGGCCGGCGACGCTCTGAATGCCTCCCGTGGCACCTCTCAGTTCCTGAAGGTGGAGACCATGGAGAAGCCCGAGCTGTACAAGTAAGATCCCTTTTTACAACAGGCAAGGCCGCCCATCTGGGCGGCCTTGTTTCTTTTTGTTTTTGTTTGTTTACAATTTCTCCCTTGTTTTCGCCCCAGAAAGGAGGTACCATCAGAGCAAGAAAACAGGACAGGCCGTATGGGCCGGAAAGGGTACTATGAAAGACGAATGGAAACAGACGCGCCTTGTCGCTGGAGCCCTGACAGCGGCGTTGCTGCTGACCTCCGGGGCTCTGGCGGCGGAGCATGGTGCGCAGACCGATGAGGGAGCTCCCACGGCGGTGGTTGAGCCATCCGTTCCCATAGAGAAGGCGGCCCAGGGGTCCCCGGCAGAGACTGCGATTGCTGCCACATCTGAAGAGGTACTGTCCGCTACAGAGCCCGCTTCTCAGGAAACAGATGCCCCGGACGCTGCCGCACCTGCCGGGGAAACTGCTCTGGAAGAGACTGCCTCGCAGGAAGTTGTCGCTCCGGAGACTGCTCCCTCCCAGGAGGACGCTGCTGGGGAGAAAGCGCAGCCCTACATACAGCCCGATGCCCAGACGGCGCAGGACTGGCGGCTGTTGCTGGTCAATCCCTGGAACATGCTGCCGGAGAATTACCAGATGGAGCTGACCACCCTCTCCAATGGCCTGAAGGTGGATGCCCGGATTGATGAGGATCTGCAAGCTATGCTCTCCGCTTGTCGGGAGGCAGGATTGCAGCCCATTGTCTGTTCCGCGTATCGGACCCAGGCCACCCAGGTGCGGCTGTATAACAATAAGATTGCCCGCCTGCGTGCCGCCGGCTGGGATGAGAGTACGCTTCTCACGGAGGCCGCCCGTTGGGTGGCGCCTCCCGGCACCAGCGAGCACCAGACGGGCCTGGCCCTGGATATTGTCTCTGCCGGCTATCAATTGCTGGACGAGGCCCAGGCGGACACGGCGGAACAGCAGTGGCTGATGGAGCACTGTTGGGAGTATGGTTTTATCCTCCGCTATCCGGAGGATAAGACCGACATCACCGGCATCGGCTATGAGCCCTGGCACTACCGCTATGTGGGCCGGGAGACCGCGGCGGCCATCCGGGAGAGTGGACTGTGCCTGGAGGAGTACCTCCAGACTCTTCCACTGCCCGCGGCGACAGACACCACCGCATCGGAGGGGACTGCTGCGGAAGAGTCCGGCGTTCCGGAGGAAACTGCCCAGGCTGAGAACGCCGCACAGGAGTCGAACGTGACAGAAAACACCGTCCAGGAATCGGACACCACGGAGAAAGTTACTCCCGAAGAGGTCACTTCAGCGGCGGCCCAGGAGATTGACCCGAAAGAAGCCCCGGAGCCTGACAGTATCCCGACGGTGGAAACTACTCCGGAGGAAGTTGTCCCCGCTCAGGAAACCTGATAAAGATATACAAAGGCCGCCCATTCGGGCGGCCTTTTACCGTAGAGGCTTGAAACGACTGCCAGCAGATGTGGGGTGATTCCCACAGAGGCGGACAAGTAAAATATGGAAATTCTGTATGATTTGCCGGGCGTTTCAGTCCAGCAGACAGATGCCGCCGTCCAGCTTTCCGCCTGTGATGGTAACGACCCCATAGGTGGGCCGGACCCGGTCCCCGATGCTGCCGGGATTCAAAAACAGCGTTTTGCCCCGCCGGTCCACCAGGGGACGGTGGGTGTGGCCGAAGAGAAACAGGTCCAGATTCTGCGCCTCGGCGGCGAGGCCGGCGCTCAGCAGGGACTGCTTGACACCGTAGGTATGACCGTGACACATGAGGATGCGGAATCTGTCCAGACATAAAAGCTGTTCCGTGGGTTCCTCAGGACGAAAGTCGCAGTTGCCGGGAACCTGCTGAAGGGGAATTTGGGGAAAGTTTTGATGGAGTCGCTCGGCATCCCGCCAGCAGTCTCCCAGATGGAGAATCAGGTGAGGGTCCGTGCGTTCCACAGCCTGCTCCATGGGAGCGATGGCCCCATGGGAGTCAGAAAGTACCAGAATTCTCATGATAAACCGACCTCTCTTTACATAGCGCCAGTATACGCTTTCACGGGAATTTTGGCAACCGTAGAAAAATGCAGAAAAAGGCTTGACAGCCGGGCAACGTCATGGTATAGTGCACCTGTAGTTAGTTAATGCTAACGCGCGGAAGGGTCGGAGAGGCCCGTTCTTTTGGACGAATAGTTAGATAAAACTAACTAAAGAGGGACGGAGGGATGGACGTGGCACGAACATTTGAAGAACTGCTGGTGGAGCAGTGTGCGCCCACACTGGCAGGTGTGAAGCCAGCCAGCCTCTTCCGCTACCGGGGCAGTCAGATGGGCGAGGCTCGCTGGCTGGCAGACCGCTGGGGCAGGGAACTGGCTGCCCGGGGCCTGACTCTGCAGGTCCTGAAGGCGTGTTCTCTGACTGGCGCCTGCATGATCTTCCTGTATCGGGCGGACTGGCTCCGCCAAATTTTGGCTGAGCCGTCCAACCGGCGTTTTCTGATGGAGCAGGGTTATCCGGCGGGGGTGGACATTCCCCGGCTGCTGGAGCAGCTTTCCCGGCGGCTGTGTCTGGAACAGGATTATCCCCATGAGATTGGTCTCCTTCTGGGCTACCCGCTGGAAGATGTGGTGGGCTTTATGGAAAATCGGGGCAGGAATTTTACCTGCTGCGGCTACTGGAAGGCCTACGGTGACCCAGAAGCGGCCCGCCGGCGCTTTGCTCAGTACCGTCGCTGTACCGACGTATACAGGGAACGGTTTCGTCAGGGCACTGGGATCATGGAATTGATTCCTGCCTGATGCCACTTCATTTTGCTTATCATAAGGAATACTCCTTTTGATACTTATCTCCTTTTTCCCCTCAACCGGCCCCCATGCGGTTTGCCATCCCATGGGGGCCTACTCCTGTGAAAAATTTGGGAAAAGGGGTTGACAGAGCCAGTTAGTCATGATAAACTACAAAACCGAAAAGAAGAGTTAGGAGATACTAACCGATATTTTGAGGGGCCGCTGCTCCAATGCGCAAGGAGGGAGTCTTGATGATGCCACTGTCAATGGCCAGACCCGGTGAGACGATTACGGTCCGCAAGATCACCGGAAGGGATGAGGTCCGGCAGCACCTGGCAGAGCTGGGATTTGTGGTGGACAGCGACGTAACGGTGGTCAGCGAGATTTCCGGTAATCTGATTCTACAAGTAAAGGACAGCCGGATCGCTCTGAATCAGGATATGGCGAACCGTATTCTGTTTTGATAACTGTTAAGGAGGAGAACGCATGAAAACATTGAAGGACGCAAAAGTGGGGGAGAGCGTAACCGTTGCGCGGCTTCATGGTGAGGGTCCCGTCAAGCGCCGCATCATGGACATGGGTATCACTAAAGGCGTGGAGCTCTATGTCCGTAAGGTGGCACCTCTGGGTGACCCAATGGAACTGAATGTGCGTGGCTACGAACTGAGTGTCCGCAAATCGGATGCCGAAATGATCGAGGTGCGCTGAGAGCAGGCGGCAGGGGCCGCTTTTATTTCGGATAAGAGTTAGCCTAGACTAACATTTATGGAAGGAGAGAACCATGGAGATCAAAATTGCACTGGCTGGCAACCCGAACTGCGGCAAAACCACGCTGTTCAATGCTCTGACCGGCTCCAATCAGTACGTGGGAAACTGGCCCGGCGTCACGGTGGAAAAGAAGGAGGGCAAGCTGAAGGGACGCAAGGATGTGGTCATTCAGGATTTGCCCGGAATTTATTCCCTGTCCCCCTACACTTTGGAGGAAGTAGTGGCCCGGAACTATCTGGTAGGAGAAAAACCGGACGCCATTCTCAACATCGTGGACGGCACCAATATCGAGCGTAACCTGTATCTGACCGCTCAACTGATCGAACTGGGGCTTCCGGTAGTAGTGGCCATCAATATGATTGACCTGGTCCGCAGAAACGGCGACCAGATCGATCTCCAGAAGCTGGGCGAGGCCCTGGGCTGCCAAGTGGTGGAGATGAGCGCTCTGAAGGGAGAAGGCGGCATGGCCGCCGCCGAGTTGGCCATTGCCATGGCCCGGGCTCACAGGGCCGGAGAATTGCCCCATGTGTTCACCGGCAGCGTGGAGCACGCCATCGCCCACATCGAGGAGTCGATTCAGGGCAAGGTGGATGATCGCTACCTGCGCTGGTACGCCATCAAGGTCTTCGAGCGGGATGAGAAAGTGCTGGAGTCTTTGAAGCTGGACAAGGATTTGCTGACTCACCTGGAGGAGCACATCCTGGACTGCGAGAGGGAATTGGACGATGACGCCGAGAGCATCATCACCAACCAGCGCTATGCCTACATCAGTGGTGTGGTGAGTAAGGCTGTGAAGAAAAAGGCGGTCAGAGGCAGTCTCTCCACCTCCGATAAGATCGACCGCATTGTCACCAATCGTATTCTGGCCCTGCCCATCTTCGCCGGCATCATGTTCCTGGTATATGCCATCGCCATGGGCGGCTGGCCAGTTTCCATCGGAACCCGGGCTACTGACTGGACCAACGATGTGCTTTTCGGTGAGTGGGTGCCGGGACTGTTTGACAGCATTCTGGGCGGACTGGGTATCGCTGAGGGCGGCTGGCTCTACGGCCTGATCCAGGACGGCATCGTGGCCGGTGTGGGCGCGGTGCTGGGTTTCGTGCCCCAGATGCTGGTGCTGTTCGTACTGTTGGCCATTCTGGAGGATGTGGGCTACATGGCCCGCATCGCCTTCATCATGGATCGGATCTTCCGGCGCTTCGGTCTCTCCGGCAAGAGCTTCATTCCTATGCTGGTGGCCACCGGCTGCGGCGTACCCGGCATCATGGCATCCCGGACGATTGAGCAGGACCGTGACCGGAAAATGACCATCATGACCACCGGCTTCATCCCATGCGGCGCCAAGATGCCCATTATCGGATTGTTTGCCGGTGCCGTATTCGGCAACTCCGCCTGGGTGGCAACCTCCGCCTACTTCATCGGCGTGGCTGCCGTCGTCCTCTCCGGTATCATGCTGAAGAAGTTCAAAGCTTTTGCCGGTGAGCCGGCGCCCTTCGTCATGGAGCTGCCCGCCTACCACGCTCCCGCCCCCGGCAATGTGTTGCGAGCCACCTGGGAACGGGGGTGGTCCTTCATCAAGCGGGCCGGCACCGTAATCCTGATTTCCTCCATTGTGCTGTGGTTCCTCCAGGGCTACGGCTTTGTAGACGGCGTGTTCCAGGCGGTGGAAGACAACAACGACTCCCTGCTGGCCGTCATCGGCAACGCCATCGCCTGGCTCTTCTATCCTCTGGGCTGGCACGGTGAGATGGCCTGGAAGGCCGCTGTGGCCACCTTCACCGGCCTGATTGCCAAGGAAGAGGTAGTCAACACCTTCGGCGTGCTGTACCACTACGCTGGCGCTGTAGACCTGATGGATGACAGCAGCGGCATCTGGACCGCTGTGGGCGCTGACTTCGGTGCCATCACCGCCTACTCCTTCATGATCTTCAACCTGCTGTGCGCCCCCTGCTTTGCCGCCATGGGTGCCATCAAGCGGGAGATGAACAATCGCAGATGGACTATGGGCGCCATCGGCTACATGTGTGGTTTTGCCTACGTGGTGTCCATGATCGTCTACCAGATCGGCGGACTGTTCACCGGCGAGGCGTCCTTCGGCGTGTTCACCGTGGTGGCGGTTGCCGCTCTGGTGGGACTGCTCTACCTGCTGCTGCGCAGAGGCTATCAGGCTGAGGGTGAAATCCACCATCTGGCCTCCGTCTCCGCGGCGGTCATGAAGTAAGGAAACGCATAGGAAAGGAAGGCCTGGCAATGCCCAATATTGTTGGTTATGTGATCGTCTGTGCTGTATTGGCGTTGGTGGTTGTACTGGCAGTCCGGTCCATCTGGAAGGGTCACAAGTACGGCAGCCACTGCACCGGCGACTGTGCCCACTGCGGACAGTGTGGCCGAAGCCATCAGGAACGGATATCCCGCGGCAGATGAAAAGGTCTGGAGGAGGACTTGAATGGATTTGACCAGTACTCATTTCCGGTATCTGCTGGTGATCTACCAACTCTCCCAGGTCCGCCCCGCGGTCAGCTCCGCCGGTGTGGCGGGGACGCTGCGGGTGTCCCGTCCCTCTGTCACCCGGATGCTGAGTATCCTGGCGGAGAAGGACCTGGTCACCAAGGAGCGGTACGGAAAAATTGCCCTGACAGAGCGAGGAATGGCTCTGGCTCGCCAGCAGCAGGACTACGTCCACCGCCTGGCTTTGCGGATTCCAAACCTGGGACTGGAGCTCACTGACCAGGAGGTGGAACAGGCCGCCCTGACTTTGGCGGCAGTTTTGCCGCCCCGCTGCCGGGGAGAGCTGTGAACTGATTGTGCAAGGCCATTGGAAAGCGCCGTGAAGGCGTGGGCCGGGACTCTGTGGATGCTCCACAGAGTCCCGCCTTTTTATGGGCGGAAACTACCGGGAGTTCCATTCGCACGAAGAATTCTCTGGATTTTTTAACAAATGCAGCATTTTGACAAAAAGAGGCGGCGCAAATAGGCGATACTTTTGGAAGGTATGTGAACGAAAACGGCAGATTCTTTACAAAAAATATACAAGCGTTTTGAATGGAAAATGTGCTAAAATAACTCTGAATAAACAGTTGTATGGGAGCGGATTGGCAACTCTGTCCCTGTGTCTTCCAGGCATTGTGGCCAGCTTTGCCGGATGTCTCCCCGGAAGGAGTGTATATGGTACATACAGCCTCAAATGTTCTGCGGCTTGGGGTGGATGTTGGTTCCACCACTGTGAAAGCAGTCATTACAGACCCTGGTACCAACCAGGTATTGTTTACCCGATATCAGCGGCATAACGCCCATCAGGCAGCCACCGTCCGGCAGCTTCTGGAAGAAGCCGCCGGGCGGTTTCCCGGTATACGGTTCCGGGTCGGTGTCTGCGGCTCCGGCGGACGTCCTATTGCCGCCGCTCTGGGTGCGCACTATATCCAGGAGGTGGTGGCCAACGCTGCCGCCATCCGGGCGCTGTACCCCAATGTCCGCACAGCCGTGGAGCTGGGCGGACAGGACGCCAAGGTGATCTTTTTCCATTACGACGAGGCTTCCGGCCGGCTCCAAACCTCCGACATGCGTATGAACGGAAGCTGCGCCGGTGGCACCGGCGCCTTCATCGACGAGATCGCCGCGTTGCTGAACGTCCCGGCGGACGAATTTGAAAAGCTGGCCGCCGCAGGAAAGACCGTTTACAGCATCTCCGGCCGGTGCGGTGTCTTTGCCAAAACCGACATCCAGCCCCTGCTGATCCAGGGGGCGGAGCGGGCGGACATCGCCCTGTCTACTTTTCACGCCATTGCTAAGCAGACCATCGGCGGGCTTTCCCAGGGACTGGAGCTGACGGCCCCCATCATCTTTGAGGGCGGTCCCCTGACCTTCAACCCCACGCTGGTGCGGGTGTTCGCGGAGCGGCTGGGGCTGGAGGAGGGGGACATCATTCGCCCGGAGCACCCGGAGACCATTGTGGCCAGAGGCACTGCCATCGCGGTAGATGAGCTGTTTCCCGGAGAGCAGGATGCCATGACCCTTTCCCAAGCCCTGGAGCGGCTGGACGCTGCCCCGGCCCAGCCCCAGGAGGCCGCCGGTACCGGAAAGCCTTACTTTGCCGATGAGAATGAGAAGAATGCCTTCCTCCGGCGCCATCAGGCGGAACTGCGGCAGCCGGTGGACGCCACAGACCGGAAAGTCCTGCGGGGGTATTTGGGTATCGACTCCGGTTCCACCACCTCCAAGTTCGTTCTGATGGACGAGAACGAGCAGGTGACCGACACCTTTTACGCCAACAACCAGGGTGAGCCCCTGCGGGTGGTGCGTCAGGGGCTGCTGGCCCTGGCGGAAAAGTACCGGAAGCTGGGAATTCAACTGGAGGTCCTGGGCCTGGGTACCACCGGCTACGGCGAGCAGATGCTCTCCGCGGCCTTCCACGCCGACTATCATACGGTGGAGACTGTGGCCCACGCCCGGGGCTGCCGCCGCTTCTTCCCGGATGCCACCTTCCTGCTGGATATCGGCGGGCAGGACATGAAGGCCATCTGGCTCAAAGATGGCGTGGTCACCAACATCATGCTGAACGAGGCATGCTCCTCCGGCTGCGGCTCCTTCCTGGAGAATTTCGCTGCCACGCTGGGCATGCCGGTGGAACAGGTGGCAGAGGCTGCCTTTCGCTCCCGGACACCGGCGGAGCTGGGCAGCCGCTGCACCGTGTTCATGAACAGCACCATCATCAACGAGCAGCGCAACGGCAAGCAGCCGGACGACCTGATGGCGGGGCTCTGCCGGTCCATTATCGAAAATGTATTTACCAAGGTGGTGCGGATCGCTAACGTCTCGGAGCTGGGGGACAAGGTGGTGGTCCAGGGCGGCACCTTCCGCAACTTCGCCGTGCTGCGTGCCCTGGAGGAGTATCTGGGCCGGGAGGTGACCCTGGCACCGTACCCCGGTGAGATGGGTGCACTGGGTGCTGCTCTGGCGGTGAAGCAGGAGGTGGAGGCCCACGGCTACGCCAACGGCCGCTGCTCTGCCTTTATCGGCTTCGACGCGGTGGAACAGTTTACATACACCCGGGAGAGCGGCGTGGTCTGTCCCCACTGTGCCAACCACTGTAGCCGCACGGTCCTGCGCTTTCCGGACGGAGGCTGTTTTGTCACTGGCAACCGCTGCGACCGGGGCGCCGTGGTGACAGAGGGACAGAGTCCGGCGGCGGAGAAGTCCGCCCAGGTGCCGGATCTGATGCGCCTGCGCCAGCAGATGCTCTTCAAGACCTATCCGGTGGCGCCGGTGCGGGAGGACCAGGGAGAGACCATCGGCCTGCCCCGGGTGCTGGAGTTCTGGGACAGTATGCCCTTCTGGAGCACCTTCTTCCGGGCCCTGGGCTACGGTGTGCGGTATTCCCACCCCAGCAGCCGCAAGCAGTATGAGAGCGGCCTGCAGTATGTGGCGTCGGACACCATCTGCTTCCCGGCCAAGCTGGTCCACGGCCATGTGCTGGATCTGTCCCGGCAGGGAGTGGACCGGATTTTCCTGCCCTATATCCTCCACATGCCCACGGAACCCAAGGGGGAGAAGAGCCCCTATGTCTGCCCGGTCATCATGGGCTACTCCATGGTGGTGCGGAATTTCCAGGACCCGGAGGGGCACTTCCCTGTGCGGTTCGAGACGCCGGTGTTCCACTGGTTCACGGAAAAGGACCGGCGCCGCCAGATCTGCCAGTACGCGGTGGACCACTGTGGTGCCACAAAGCGTCAGGCGGAGCAGGCCTACCACCAGGCGGAGACAGCCATTTTGTCCTTCCGCCGCCAGTTGACGGAGGCCGGGGAGAAGATCATCGCGGAGACGGAGAAATCCGGCGGCTTCGCGGTGGTGTTGGCCGGCCGGCCCTACCACACGGACCCACTGGTCAACCACGACCTGTCCCGGATGTTTACCCGCCGGGGGATTCCCGTGCTGACGGTGGACAGCCTGCCGGGACTCCATGAGGCGGATTTGCGCCAGTCCCGGGTGGAGATCACCAACGATTTCCACGCCCGAATGCTCTCCGGCGCCATGGTGACGGCGGCCAGTCCGGCGTTGGAGTACGTGCAGATCGTCAGCTTCGGCTGCGGTCACGACGCCATTTTGTCCGACGAGATCATCCGGCTGCTGGGGGAGGGCGGCGGCAAGCCGCCTCTGATCCTGAAGGTGGACGAGAGCGAGGCCGCCGGGTCTCTCGGCATCCGGGTGCAGTCCTTCATTGAGACGGTGGAGCTGCGCCGGGCGGCCCAGGCGGAGCAGGCCGTTGCGCCGGCGCATCTGCCGGAGCCCTATCCCGCCAAGTACCGTCCTGAGGACCGGAAGCTGCGCACTGTGCTGGTGCCCAATATCTCTGCGCCGGTCTCCACGCTGCTGACGGCCCTGATGGACCGGGAGGGCATCCGGGCTGTGGTTCTGCCGGTAGGCGGACCGGAGCAGATCCGAGTGGGGAAGAAGTATACCCACAACGACATCTGCTTCCCCTGCCAGATGGTCATCGGTGAGCTGATCGACGCCCTCCAGAAGGGGAACTATCAGCAGGGGACCGTGGCTGTGGGCATGGCTAAGCTGAGCTGTGACTGCCGCATGGCCAATTACACAGCCATTCTCCGCAAGGCCCTGGACAGCGCAGGCTTTGAAAGCGTTCCCATCCTCACCACGGACCCCGGCGACACCAAGGGCATCCATCCTGGCGTGTCCATGCTGGGGGCCCGGTCGGTGCTGCTGGCTGCGTGGGCCTTTTCCATGCTGGATATTCTGGAGGAGCTGTGCCGGAAAATTCGCCCCTATGAAACCATCCCCGGCGAAACCAACCGGGTATTTGATGATTGCGTGGCGGACATTGCCGAGAGCTCCAAGACGGGGCTTGGGCAGATGATCGCGGCATTCCGCCGGTCCATCAATGCCTTCCGGGGGCTCCACTACGACCGCTCCGTCCGCAAGCCCCGGGTGCTGGTCACCGGCGAGCTGCTGGTGAACTTCCACCCCGGCACCAACTTCCATGTGGAGGAATACCTGGAGAAAAACGGCATGGAGACCATCCTGCCCCGCATTACCTATCAGTTCCGTAAGGATTTTCAGGCGGCCAACAGCGAAATTCGGGACTTCGGTGCCCATCTGGCGCCCTACTCCTTTGCCCTGGACGCCGCCGTGGAAGGCATTCAGCGCTACCTGGAGCACATCGCCAAAGCCCATCCCCTGTACCACAAGGCGGTCAGGCCCCAGGAGCTTTATGATGGGGTGTCTGGCATCATCCCCAAGACGCTCACCTGCGGCGAGGGCTGGCTGATGGCCGGGGAGATCGCCCACTACGCCGCCGAGGGCGTCCGGTCCTTCATCATTTTGCAGCCTTTCGGGTGCCTGCCCAACCACGTGTGCGGCCGGGGCGTCACCAAGCGCCTGAAGGAGCAGTTCCCCGGCGTGCAGATTCTGCCGCTGGACCTGGACCCGGACACCAGTTACGCCAATGTGGAGAACCGGCTCCAGATGCTCATTATGAATCAATCTGCAGAGGCTGAGGCCGGGGAAGCCATGGACGCTCCGATTTACCAAAAGCCCCGGGGAAACCATCACCATCCGGCCCTGTCCTCTACCTGAGGGCGGCTCGATGGGTGAATTTCCCTGCGTGACCGTGATGCAATGAGAACAGATGGGGTGCCAGCTCTTCCGCTGTATCCTTTCTGAAAACAACAAAGGCCGGAGGCAGATGCCTCCGGCCTTTTGTATGCACCAGCCTTCAGGGGGAGAAATTTACCCTGCAAATATGGCTAAAACGTCATGGAAAAAGGACCTTGCCAAGTACAGTGCAATTTGGAACGCCCTGCGGAACATAATGTATGCAGCCTTCTGCGCTCGATTTCTCCGCAGTGAGAGGCGTCGACACTCACCACCAGTGTTTGTGGGCGGAGGTACGCCTGCGTTTCTGCGGAAAAATACCCGTCGCCCAGACCATGGTGGGAGAGCTTCTGCACGACAGGGTGAATTGGACCGGCTTGTCTGAGAGCCTGCCGCATATTGTCGTCTGTGCTGTCTCCTGCCAGCAGCGCAATCACGTGCATCCCCTGCCGCAGAATCCAGATGCTGCTGTCTCTGTTGCAGGCTCGCTTATGCCGCTCCAGGAGATCCCCAATTGCATCCTCCCGCAGGCCTTGGCGGCAGAGCGCTTTGGCGCAAGTCACAGATTCCATACGTTCCGGCTGTTCCGTCCAAAGACACTGTAATGTGCAGCTGCCGAAGGGGAACGCTTTTCCTCCATACTGATTAGGGAAGACCAGCTCGGTTTTGCAGGCGGCCAGATAGGAGAAGATTTGGTGATATTCCCTGTAGTATTCCCGGTCTCCGAAGATGGGGTAGACCCGCTGGTCAAAGAGCAGGTCTCCGCAGGGCGTCAGCATTTTCTTCACGGGAATTTGACCGATCAGCTGGGTGAAGCCGCCGAAATGGTCCTGATGGAGGTGCGTCAAAATAGCTGTATCCACTTGGTGGATTCTCTTTTCCCGCAGAAAGGACAGCAGTGGGTGCCCGCCTTGATACGAGCAGCTTCCCGCATCCATTACAATGCATTTTCTGCCCTGTGGCGTGTCCAGCAGCAGTACAGTGCAGTCTGCCCGGCCAACGTCCAGAATGTGCAGTTCGTTCATGCTCCCCGCAGCCCGACTTCAGCGGTAATAGGAATTGAGAAAGGCCTCTACATCTGCCCGGCTGCCTTTAAAGGGACCTGGGGTTTCCATTTTCAGGGAAACCAGGGCGGCGGCATACTGCAGCGCCTGGGGAATAGATGCCCGTTCCCGCTCAGTGATATAGGCAGAGAAGGTTGTGTCGCCCCGGCCGGTTCGGCCATCCAGGCTTCGCGGCTTCAGCGGGCATGTGTAGTACTCCTTCCCATCATACACCAGAACCTCTGTGTTGTGTGTGATGAGCGCTTCTTTCACCCCCCACTCCACCATCAGCCGGGCGGCCTCCCGGCGATCGGCTGTGCCGGTCAGAATCTCCGCTTCGGCGGCGTCTGTTTTCAGGTATGTAATATAGGGGAAATATTCCCGTTTGCAGGGCCAGTCACTGTATACCATTTCTCCGGTTTTCGGGTCCGGAGTCCGGAGGTAGCACTGCATGTCCAGCGCTACCTTTCCCCGCTTTGCCAGAAGGGGGATCAGGGCATTATCGTAGTCGCCGTTCATCAGACCGGCCAGATGGAACACCTTCGACTGCACGTCATCCGGCATCTCCGCGGCCGTAATCTGCGACCCCTGTGCCAGTGCCGTAGTGGTGCGCCGCTCACGCTTTTCGTCCAGAAATACATTGCGGATAGAGGATGTTCCACTGGTGGATTCCCGCCAATAGATATCAGAATTGTGAACGGGGAGAATGTAGGGAATCATCTTGTCCTTAGCAGCGGACTTTATCAGGATTCCGACCCGATTTCCGCCGGCCAGCGCCGAATAGGAGGAATACACCACCGCTCCGCCAATGGACCACTCGCTGGTACCGTCAAAGCCCACGACTTCATCAATACACAGTTCACCAATAATAAATGTATCGTATGTCTTCATGTCCTTTTTGCTCCCCTATAAAAATTTTTCCTGTTCCATACGGGACAGGTGTTTCAACTTCTTGGCCCGGTTGCTATACGCGCAGACACTCGATTACTTTCCGGTTTTCATCCCAGATCTTCTGGATTTCCTCCTGCCTCTGGAGAACCGCGTTGATGCAGATGCAGTCAATGATCGTGTTTTGCACAATGCGGCAGGACATCAGGATTGTAGAGGGACAGTAATGGACAATCCGAACATCGCAGAACTTTTCTATAGGTGTTCCCTCATATCCTGTCATGCAGATGGTCATGGCCCCATGGGTCTTTGCCAGCTCAAAGGCGCGGACCAGGGGCAGATTCCGCCCACTTTTGGAGATGGCAATAAACAGAGTACGTTCATTGGCGGCCTGCGCGGTTAACTGCATCAGCTCGCTGTCCGTAGAAGACTCCGCTGGAATCCCGACCCGAAGCAGATGGGCAGCAAAGCTGTCTGCGACACTGGCGGAGGCACCAACCCCGCAGATAATGATCCGCTCCGCCTGGTTGACCAGGTCTGCAGCCGCTTTGATTGCACTGAAATCCATCTGTTCCGCCGCGATTCGCAGCGTTTCAGCACTGAGAAAGAAGATATCCCGCGACACAGCCTCCGGTGACCCATCTTTCAAGTTTTCAAAAATGATTTTGGAGTCCTGCCGCCCGTATTTTGCCAGCATAATCTTTAGTTCGCTGAACCCGGAGTATCCGATGGCCTTGCAGAACCGGACAATGCTGGATTCCGCCACGTCCAAGTCCCGTCCCAGCTGGTGAATATTGGCCTGCAGAACCTGCTCTGGATTTTCTAAAATGTAGTCAGCGATCGTACGGAACACCTTTGAATAACCGGGCTGGTTGGTTCGGATGATTTGGTATGGGTTTTTTTCCATAAATCCACGCTCCCCTGTGCAGATGCTTTTTCTTGCTTATAGTTTTACATTGCCACGGAACAAAAATCAACACTTTACGTAAATATCGGAATTATGTGCAAAATAAAATTTAATTCTTTGTGTCTTTTATCAATAGAATAAAATTCTATTTTGCGGTATAACTGAGATATCCGGTGGACAGATACCGGGCCGTGTACTTAAAACCAAAAAGGAGGGTCTCTTGCATGTCAATCCAAAAGCGTTTTGGCTCTGTACTGATGGCGGCCATGCTCCTGCTGACAACCGCCTGCGGTGGCTCCACAGATGGAAATGAAGCGGACTCCAGCACCTCTTCTGATGTTCCTGCGGCGGGCGATACGGCCGGGGAGCTCACAGAGTGGGAGCAGACCGCTGATATTTACAACACGGAGCAGACGGACGAGGAACTGTATGAACTGGCGAAACAGGAGGGAAGCGTTACTCTCTATTCGATTTCCTCACGCTGCGGCAAGGTAGCGGAAGCGTTCAACAAAAAATATCCCGGCGTCGTTTGCACAGCGTTTGATATCAGCGGCAGCGAGCTGCTGGAAAAGGTGACCCGGGAGTACGAGGCCGGCAAATATGTGGCGGATGTGGTTCACTACAAAGACCAGGATGGTTCCATCTTCGCAGAATACGTTACACCGAAGATTTTCTATAACTACCGTCCGGCGGATATTCTGGCTCATGTTGATGAGACTTACCAAGAGACCAGCACGCCGCTTTACATCGAAATGACCCAGCTGTTTTACAATGGAGAGGTCTATCCTGACGAGCCCCCTATCACCAACATTTGGGAGGTCACCATGCCCGAGTGGAAGGGCAGAGTCATGATGCAGAATATCCTGAATGATTTGGCTTGGGCTTCTTGGGCAACGGGCTTCTGCGTGGGGGACACCCCTGCTATGCTGGAGACTGCGTACAAGGACCTGACCGGGGAGGACCTGGTGCTGTCTGAAGGCTGCGAGAATGCCGGCTATGAGTTCCTCAAGCGCCTGTATGAAAACGATCCTATTTTCACCTCTTCCTCTGACGAGGTGGTGGAGGGTGTCGGTACCCGTGGCCAGACGACTCCTCCCATTGGCTTTGCTTCCTCTACGAAGCTGCGTAAGAATGAGGACAACGACTGGTGCCTGGTGCCCATCAATCTGGAGCCCACCGTAGGCATTCCCCAGATTAACAGCCTCTATGTGGTGAACAATTGCGAGCATCCCAATGCGGCAAAGCTGCTGATCCGCTTCATGATGGGCGGCATTGACGGCGATACCAGTGGTTATGATCCCTTCAATACGCTGGGCGGTTGGCCAGTCCGTGACGATATCGAGCCCGCTCCGGGTTCCGTGCCGCTGCAAGACTGGAATCTGCTCCAGGTAGATACAGAGGAAATCTACTACAATATCAATCAAGTCCGTGATTTCTGGACTGGACTTGGTTAAAAAATGCGGCTGAAGTGGCAATTTTTCGGATAGTAAATGCCTGCGCGGATACGATAGTGCTGTGCTGACATTTCAGGGTGATGAGAAGGCATCGAGGGAGAGAGATTCTCCCTCGATGCCTTTTTTGAGCAGTTTGTCTCCTGTCGCAGAAAGTTCCTGATCTGGGCTTTTCAGTGGCCGCGGCTCCTTCGGGCAGGGAATTGCCGGCTTTCTGGCTGATCTGGGAAAACTCGCGTTTTGTCATTGTTTTGAAACGACTTTTTCTGCCGAGTGTGTTTTATTGTTATCATAGAGTTTCTGGAGGGATATATATGAAGAGGAGACTGATGGCACTTTTGCTGGCAGCATTCCTGCTCTGCCCGGGAGGGGCTCTGGCGGCCAATGGAGAGGAGCGGAGCTCCGTGGATATACAGATGAACGGCTTTGTGCTGGATCTGCCCCACTCCGCGTGGGTAGAGGAAGGTGTCACGATGGTTCCGGTGGAGGACTTCTGCCGCGCTGCCTTCGGAGGGGCGAGGGCTGCCATGAGTGACAGCACGCCCATTCCCGGAACGGTACTTTGCCGCTGGGCGGAGGATGGTTCCAATGTTCTTACTCTGACCAGACTGGGGGAGGATGGCTCCGGCGGGGAGGAGACCCTGACTTTGGAGCTGGGCAGCGATGAGCTGCGTACTTCCCGGGACAGCCAGAGCCAAACACAGATGGCGCGGCCCATGGTGTGGGAGGGCGGAGTGGTTTACGCGCCTCTGCGCCCTCTGGCGGAAGAGTTGGGCTTTAAGGTGAGCTGGTCCGATGGTGCCGTCAGTTTGGAGCGGGAAAAGAAATCGGTGAAGGTCCAAAGCCTGGAGGACTTTTTGAACGCCATCGGAGACGATATGGAGATCACACTGGCTCCCGGTACCTATGATTTTGGAACGCTGAACATAGATGCGCTCCACAATCCCCGGGTGTTGATCGACTATGAGGTTTTTAACACCGAAACCGGAAGCTGGTATGGCGGCGACCGCTGGCAGGCCGTGATCCGGGAGGTGCGGGATCTGACCATTCATGCCTCTGGTGTCACCTTCTCCACGCCTTGGGCGTATGCCGATGTGCTGCGGTTCCAGGATTGCCGGCGGGTATGCCTTTCTGGTGCGACTGCCGTTCATGACGTGGAGCCTGGCTACTGTACGGGTAACTGTCTGGAGCTGGTTGACTGCGATGGCTTCCGCACTGCGGACTGTGTCCTGGATGGCAGCGGGGCCTATGGCCTCTGCGCTGTGGACAGCAGGGATGTGGCCATCCAGGGAGGAGAAATCGCCAACTGCACATATGGAGCTGCGGACTTGTCCGGATGCGAGCAGGTTTCTCTGTCGAACTGCCGCATTCATGACTGCGTGAATTGCTTCAGCCTGGTGGGGGCAGTGACCTGCACGGATGTGCAGGTCAGGCACTGCTCCGTGGAGCGCAGCAGTGCCGCTGCTCTGGCTGAAACCAGCGGAAGTACCGGGGTTTGCTTCGACCACTGCAGTTTTCAGGAGAACCGATTCGAAAAGAGAAACGAATATGGCTGGCAGGAGAGCGGTGGCGCGGCCTTTTTAGAATGTGACTGGAAAAATACTTAAAAAGGCGGGAGCATCCCACAGGGATGCTCCCGTTCCATACCGGGCTGGCGGGCAGACAATCGTATACCGAAGGCATCTTTCCTGGGAGCCCTGTGCGATATACTGAACTTGGAAAGGAAATGACCTATGAACATAACGGGGAAAACAAAATGGATATTGGTGGTTGTCCCTCTGATTGTGGCGTTGCTTTCTGCTTTTGTAGTGTGTGGCAAGGTTACAGACCCGAACTTTCACCAGACCACCATCACCGCGCTGGAGGAAAAGCAGACCACTGTTCTGGAGCTGACAGCCGCCTCCACAGCGGCCTCAGCCGCAATCACCCTGCTGCCAGGGGACGCCGCCACGCCGATTGCGGAAAAACTGGCGGATCTCAGCTCCGGTTTTCTGCTGGTTCTCTGCGCTATCTATCTGGAGAAGTATCTGCTGACCATTACCGGTTATGCCACGTTCCAGTTCCTGATTCCCGCTGCCTGTCTGCTGTATGTTTTGAGCGCATTCTGGCGGCGGGATCTGTGCCGGGAACTGGCCCGGAAACTGCTGATTTTCGGAATTGCCATCGTTCTGGTAATCCCTGTCAGCGTCAAGGTTTCGGATTTGATCGAGGATACCTACCAGGCCTCCATTGAACAGACTTTGGAGACTGCTAAGGATACGACTGCGGAGGTGGAAAGCGGCGTACAGGGCGCGGCGGAAGAGACGGACCAAGGCTTTCTGGAAGGCTTATTCTCCAAGGTGACAGACAGCATTTCCGGCGTGGCCTCCGGCATTTCCGAGAAGGTGGGGGATATGGTGAACAGCTTCTTGGAAGCTCTGGCGGTCATGCTGGTGACTTCCTGCGTGATCCCCATTTTGGTGTTGTTGTTTTTTGTGTGGATCATCAAGATCCTGATAGGCATTGAGATTCCAATCAATTACCGTGGCTTGTCAAAGGGGGAGAACCCTCTGTTTTCCAGAGCCAATAAAACAAAGGACCCCTTGTGAGGGAAAGCAACACTGCCGGATGGATGCGGGTTTCCGCTGAAGTGATGGCACGCGAGGTTGCCCCACGATGAAAATAAGTTTACATAAAGCGGAGGACGAGGAAGATGACGGAATTTAACGGCAAGGAACACCGGAAAAAGATCAAACGTCTGGAAAACCTGTGGGCAAACCTGCACGAATTGGAGGAGATGTGCAGGGAGTATGGGATCGAGGACATGTTGCAGGATAACGGTTTGAAGGTCATGCAGCAGCTTGTGTACCTGAATATGGACTTTCTTCCAGGCAGAGAGGGAAACGACAGCGTTTCCGCCTCCGGAACGGAATGGGAGATGAAGTCCGTCAATATCCTGCTGACAAAGGGCTTCAGTACGAATCATCACACCAACGCCCATATCATCTCCAAATACCGCAAGGTGCCCTGGACGTTTTCCATTTATGAGGGAATTGTCCTCAAGGAGATCTATGTGATGCGGCCGGAGCAACTGGAGCCGCTGTTTGCCCACTGGGAAGAACAGTTGTCCGATGGCCGTTCTCATCTGAACAACCCCAAGATCCCGGTGAAGTTTGTCCGGGAAAACGGGCTTCGGGTGTATCCCATGGACTCGGACGATCCGGTGGATCCGGATTCCATCAACTACTGATGATTAAAACAGGAGGACGGCCAGGTTCATTGGTCGTCCTCCTGTTTTGGCTGATGTTCCGCATGCACGGTGTGGGTGATCTCTATTTTAGGGGAAAGCGTCAGAAACTGACCCGCCATAATGGCGTTGTAATTTTGTTCAGCCTGCTCCACACTGTCGGAAAAGCGGAAGACTGACGACGCCACGTATTCCTGGTGGATTTCAAAGCTCAGCCAGCGGCGCCCCAGGGTCTCGGCCATATAGCCAGTGGTATTGGAGCCACTGAAAATGTCCAGGACCAGGTCGTCCTCGTCGGTGAGCATCTTGATAAAAAACTCCGGCAGGGCTCCGGGAAATCGTGCGGGGTGTCCCTTGATGGAAAGGGCCTTGCAATAGCGCAGGTACTGGCTGTTGGAGTCACTGTTGGGGTATTGCAGCAGGTTGGAGGGAATCGCTCCTCCGTTGTCCTTGGCCCAGGAGGACTTCTTCATAACGTGGCCGGAGGGACGCTTGTCCCCCTCTGTTTTAACGAAGTCCTCCGGCTTTTCAATGAGGTGGTGCATCCTGGGGGAATAGGGGGAGAGTACCTTCCGAATATCGGCTTTTGGCCATTCAGTTTTTGACAGCCACCATACGGTGTTGACACTGCTTTTGGCCCGCAGTTTCCGCTTGTTGACCCACTCTACCGGGGCGGGAAGAGCGGAGGTATTATGCCAATAGAAGGGCTGCGCCAGATGAAAGCCTACGCTGTCACACATTTCGATCAACACGCGAAACTGGTAGAGGCTGTATGTTGGACTTCCCCGGTTATACGCACCGCCTAGATCAATGACAAAGCTGCCATCTTCCGTTAGTTTTTCATGTACCTGTTTGCCAAAGGCGCAGAGCCATGAGACATATGCGCCCTGCTCCAGGTTCCCGTAGTTCTTTTGCCGCAGGAGAGCAAAGGGTGGGGAAGTCACGACCAGATTCACACTGCCGTCGTCCAGAGTGTTCAATAATTCGGCGGCATCTCCCACCAAGCACCGGCCTCGGTTTGTTCCATATCCATTCATAAGTCTGTCTACCTCGTTTAGTCTGCTCCGGCCAGTATACCACAAAAATCGGCGGAAAAGCAATGATTTCCTTGGTGGTGCGAAGGCGGGAGAAATGGGATTCCGCCCGTCGGAGCATCCGATGACTTTGGAGAAAAGAGATTCGGGGAGCACCGTTATGGGTGCCCTCTGAATATAAGCGGAGAAATACCGGGCTGGCCGCTTCAGGAAACGGAGGAGGAGTAAAACTTCCTCTTGATGATGGGCGAAAAAGCACTTATAATGGGAAAAGAGCCGGAGGCTGTCGAAAGGACTCATAGGACGGGAGCTCCGGCATGAAACAGGAGGTATGGAGAGATGCGGAGAAGAGGTTTTGCGGTATTGCTGTCCCTGGTGATGTTGCTGGCGGTGCTGCCTGCGTGGACCCTGGCGGCAGACACACAACTGTATGGGGAAAAAGGGGACGCGGTGATCACTGTGAATGCAGGTAAAGAGAGTGCCGCCGAGGTCAGTGCCGCCGAACTGGAGGCGGCAGTGGACCATGCACTGTCTGCCGACGAGAATCAGTCTCCTGCCGTGGAAATTCAGGTTGCTCTGTCTGCTGAGGCTACCCGTATGGAGATCACATTGCCTGTGGAGACTCTGGAAACCCTGGGCAGCCATAAAGGAGCGGTGCTGACAATTACTTCTGCCTTGGCGGGTGTAGCTCTGGACGACGATGCCATGGATGCCATTGTCAACCAGGCGACCGGAAAAACCGCCACGCTCACCGTAGTTTCGGTATTTCCCGGTGAGTTGACTGAACGTCAGCGCCAGATTGTGAACGGCGCACCGGTGTATGAACTGGCGCTGGTCAGCGGCGGCAAAGAAATCAAGACTTTTGGCGGCGGTGCAGTGACAGTGGAGCTGCCTTATAAGCTGCCCGCGGGGCAGAAAGCTGCCGGTGTTGTGGTTTGGTCCATGGATGAGTATAACCGTCTTACGGACTGTGACACCAGCTATGATACCTCCACGGGAGCAGTAACCTTTACTACCCGGCATTTCTCTTTGTATGTAATCGGCTATGAAGAGCCCAAGGACCTGCCTTTTACCGACGTCTCTGGAAACTATTGGGCTTATACGGAGATCGCGTGGGCTTATGGGAAGGGCCTGGTAACCGGAAAGACCGATACCACTTTCCAACCGGATGGTACTATGACCCGCCAGCAGGTCTGGATGATTCTGGCCCGGTTGTCCGGGGCCGATCCCGCCAATATGGCGGAGGCCAAGACCTGGGCCGTGCGCAATGGAATTTCTGACGGCAGCGCGCCCGGTGCGGCTGTTACCCGCCAGCAGTTGGTGACACTGCTGTACCGCTATGCGGGGAACATGGGATATTCCGTGGCTGGAAAGGCCAGCTTGGGCAATTATCCGGATGCCGGAAGCATCTCCGCCTATGCGGCAGAGTCTATGGCCTGGGCTGTGGGTAACAATGTGATCAGCGGCACTGTGGAGGGCTATCTGAATCCAGGCGTTACCGCGACCCGAGCGCACTTTGCTGTGATTCTCTGGCGTTTCTGGGGGATCATTGTCTAAACTTCCCACCATTATGATGTGAAAGGGGGAACGGCTATGCCGTTCCCCCTTTTTTGCGTTAAAAACAGACCCTGCCATTGCGGCGAATCAGCAAACGATCCTGTGAATCGCTGTGATTCCCTTTTCTCACGCTCTGTGGTGCCCGTGTCCATGTCCAGCGGCCTGTCCCTGCCCGTTGCCGGTTTGCACTTGTCCGTCAGACTGACCGGAGGGCACGCTCCCCGACAGTTGCTCCAGCAGATCCCACAGTTCCCGCATGGTCATGTCCTGTATATCCTCTGCTGTCAGGGAGGGGTCCAGGGTCTGGAGCTCCAGCAGCATTTGGTATTTGCCGCAGGAAAGGCCATAGTCGTGGGCTTCAGCCGCCGTCTGGAGATCAGAGGCATGGCAGTAGGTGTTTCCCCGTCCAGCCGCACAGGCGGAGACCTGGGAGAGCATTTCCTCCGTTCGGGCCTCGTCATTTCCCGCCACCGTGATGGACAGCATTTCATCCCGGGCAAGATATTGGACGATGGGTTCGCTGTCCAGCACCTGTTCCAGGGCCTGGGTGTAGTTCAGAAACCGCACATCCAGCGTCTGGGCCAGGGCGTCGCCGTCACTGTTCAGACCGGTGACGGAAATCACCCGGTCGAAACGGTTCACCGTCAGTTCCAGGGAGGGATTCACGTCCACGCTGATATAGGCTGCAGGAGTGAAGTACAGCCAGAGACTTCCCAGAGCCATCAGCAGACACGCCGCGCAGGCTGCCATTGTAGCCAGAGGCCGGAAGCGGCGTTGAGAGGTGGGGGCTGCCTGCCAGTTGCTCGTGCTTTGTGCCAGATAGGCCAGGGTGCGCTCTTTCAGTTCCTCCTCCGCCCGCACCTGGGCGAAGGATTCCCGCAGGCGCTCATCCATTTCCGTCACCTCCCAGCGTTTTTCGCAGCATCTCTCGGGAGCGGTTCAGAAGCGTGTAAACGGTGTTGACGTTTTTGCCCAGCAGACGGCCGATCTCCGGAGCGGTGTAGCCCTCATAGTAGTGGAGGTAAACCACGTCCCGGCAGGCCTCCGGCAGGGCCAGTACCGCCTCCAGCACTTCCCGATGGTCCGGCGGAAGGTCGGCTGGCACGGGAGCCAGCGACTCCAGGGGCACCGTGCGGCTGTGGAAAAAGCTCTTGAGCAGATCCCGGCAGGCGTTGAGGGTCACACGGATGAACCAGGCCCGCTCATGCTCCTCCGATGTGAAGACCGTGGAGCTGAGGACATACTTCATGAACACCGTCTGGAAGATGTCCTCCGTGTCGGCGTGGTTTTTCAGATGGATCATGCACAGACGCCGGACGGTGTCGGCGTACTGGTCCATGGCCCTGACCGCCTCCTGTTCGCTCCGCATGGAATGCCCCTCATTTCCTGTTATCTGTTCCAGCAGCCTCCGTGGCCACTGCCGTGGTGGCCTCCCAGGCCCGTGCCGTAGTGGTCGCAGACGCCGTCGCCATCGGCGTCCACGAAGCCCGCACCGCAGCCGGTGCCGTAATAGTCGCAGATGCCGTCGCGGTTGGCGTCAGTATAGCGAAGGCCCTGACCATGACGGCCTGCCGCCAAGGCGCCGGTGACGCCCAGAGTCATGACCAGCACCACGGCAGCCAGTCCCATCCAGATTTTTTTCATGTGAGATTCCTCCTGTTGCGTTCTGTGAGGCTCGAATGGGCCTCACAGACAATACGACTGGGGAGAACGTTTCCGTTCAAATCTGGAAAAATTTTTTTAAAAATATTTTGCTTCATGGAAGGACGCGGTTTTCCGCAGGCGGCGGTGATAGGCAGGGCCATCCTCGGGGGCTTTCGTCGCTGCCTCCAGCTCGCCATTTTGCAGCATAGCCTCCATCCGAAGCGCCAGCCAGCAGTCGGAGATCCCCGGGAGATACCGGCCCAGCACAGCGCCGATGACGTGAGCCTGGTGGAATTCCTCCGGCTGGGCTGCCAGCTCCCGGCGGAGGAAGGGGTCGTAAAAATCCTCCGGTACCGTGCGCAGCCAGCCGTTCACCACTGCCCGCACAGGCCCATTCTCCCGCCGCAGCAGTTCCCACTCCTGGGCCAGGGCAGCCCGCAGGGCGGGACTGGCCTCCTGCTGGGTGGAAAGGAAGGTGCCGTATCGCCCGGGTTCCATCTCCCCCCAACTGTTACAGCGGATCAGGGTGCCGTCCGTTCGCTCCTCCCACCGCGGCAGGGCCACCAGATGGACCGGTACCTGAACGCCACGACGCTGGAGCTCCCAGCAGAACCAACTGAGGCCGCACCGTTCGTCGGGCTGGTCGCTGTACCACACACGGACTGCCTCTCTCTGTTCCAGTCGTCCCAGGAGCGAGCGGAATTGCTCGACAGTGCGGTTCATTTGATTCTCCGCCTCTGCCGCTCCCTGGTGGGATGCTGCTCCATAGAGCCGGGTCAGGGCGGCCTTCCGCTCCGGGCCCAGTGCCTCTCCGGCAATGGGGCCCACGCTGAGGCACAGGGGAAAGCCGTACACGTCCCCGGCACTGCCGCCCAGGGGGATGGCCTCCATCTGCCGCTTCCGGGCCTCCTGCTCCGCCTGCCGCCGGACAGCCCGCAGCTCCGACCGGGTGGGCCGGGAGCCGTCCTCATGGGTTACCACAATCCCTGTGACGGCTTCAGGGGTGCTGCGCTGAGCCAGCCGCAGGCCACCCTGGGCGCTCTCACTGAACGCAATCTCCAGCATCGTCCTGCCTCCTCCTGAAAATGTTATTGGCCCCATCTTACCACGGGGATTGTTTGGCCGCAAGAGGCCCGCCGTTGACGGCAGGCAGGGGATGGGGTATCATTTGAAGAAGAGAGAGGAGGCGGCGCCGGTGCGGATCATCATTTCCCCCGCCAAGAAAATGGTGGAGGATTCGGATACATTTGCCCCAGCGGGCTTGCCCCGGTTTCTGGAGGAGGCGGAGCGGCTGCTTGTTGCCCTGCGGACCCTGACACCGGGGGAATTGAAGAAGCTGTGGGGCTGCAATGAGGTCATTGCCACGCTCAATGTGGAGCGGCTGGCCAACATGGACCTGCGCCGGGCACAGACCCCGGCCCTGCTGGCCTACGAGGGTATCCAGTACCGCTACCTGGCTCCCGGCGTGCTGGAGGAGGAGCCCCTGCGCTATGTGGCGGAGCATCTGCGGATCGTCTCAGGTTTTTACGGACTGCTGCGGCCCTTTGATGCCGTGACGCCCTACCGGCTGGAGATGCAGGCCCGGCTGGCGGTGGATGGCCACCGGGACCTCTACAGCTTTTGGGGTAGCCGCCTGGGGGCGGCTTTGGCGGCGGAGACGGACACGGTGGTGGACCTGGCCTCCAGGGAGTACAGCCGGGCGGTACTGCCCTACCTGCCACCGGAAACGCGGGTAGTGACCTGCGTGTTCGGAGAACTGAAAGAGAGCCGGGTAGTAGAGAAGGGGACCTTATGCAAAATGGCCCGGGGAGAAATGGTCCGCTGGATGGCTCAACGACAGGTAACAGAGCCGGAGGAACTGCCCTCTTTTTCTGCCCTGGGCTATCAGTACGACCCGGCCCGGTCTTCAGCAGATCGGTTGGTGTTTCTGCGGGAGACCAACAAAGAGGTGGGGAAATGAACACTTCGGAGCACTATTTTTCTGATGTACTGATATTTTTTGAGGGAAAGCCTTTGGAGCTGGCGCTGTATCAGGCGCTGTTCCGCCGGTTGGAGGTCCTTTTCCCAGCGGGTTCCGTCCGGGTCCAGAAGAGCCAGATCAGCTTTTACGGCCGGCACCTTTATGGCGCCGCATCTCTGCCGGTCCGGCGGCGGAAGGACTGGCCGGAGCACTGCCTGGTGGTGACCTTGGGTTTGGGCCGGCGGCTAGATACACCCAGGGTGGCCGTAGTAGTGGAACCGTACCCCGGCCGCTGGACCCACCACCTGCTGCTGACGGAGGAGAGCCAGATCGACGAGGAACTGCTGGGATGGTTCCGGGAGGCCTGGGATTTCGCTGAGAGCAAGCGGTGACTTGTTGTAAACGAAGACGGATCTGGTACAATAGACGCAGAATGAAGAAAGAGGAGGGGAGTGGCTGTGGGCCGAGTTGTGGAGTTTCCCTCCCCCAACGGGGAGGAACGGCAGGTGCTGTTGGCGGAGCTGGAGCGGGTGCGGCAGGAGATTGCCGCACTGGACCTGGAGGAGCCCGAGGATATGGCCAGTGAGGCGTACGAGGCCTGGGGTGACCGCCATGAGGAACTGGAGGACCAGGCGGACGATCTGATGGACCGGCTGGAGGAGTTGGGGGAGCCGTAATGGATGTGACCTACTGCAAGCTGGAAATCTTCATCCCGGAGAGCCACCTGGAGATTTTGGCGGAGGCCCTGCGGGCGGTGGATGCCGGTCACATCGGCAAATACGACGGGTGCTTTTCCTACAGCCCCGTCACGGGCTGCTGGCGTCCATTGCCGGGGGCGGAGCCTTATCTTGGCCGGGAGGGTGAGCTGAGCCGGGAGCCGGAGCTGAAGGTGGAGGTCACCTGCCGCCTGGACCGGGCGGCGGAAATTGTGGCGGCGGTGAAGCGGGTACACCCCTATGAGGAACCGGTCATCAACGTGATTCCCCTGCTAGGGACGGGGCTGTGACCGGCGGAAAAACCATCAATCATAAGAGACAGGAGGCGCCGGACATGCTGGCGTATACGTATGTGGAGAAGGGGCGCTTCGCCCTGCTGGAAAAACCCAAGCCGGTTCTGCTGGAAGACCGGGACGCCCTGGTGCGGGTGACCCTGGCTAGTATCTGTACCAGCGACCTGCACATTCTGCACGGCTCTGTGCCCCGGGCGGTGCCCGGTATCACCGTGGGCCACGAGATGGTGGGCGTGGTGGAGGAGGTCGGCTCTGCCGTAAGAAATCTGCGGCCCGGAGACCGGGTGGCGGTGAATGTGGAGACCTTCTGCGGAACGTGCTTCTTCTGCCGCCACGGCTGGGTCAATAACTGTACAGATCCCAACGGCGGCTGGGCGCTGGGCTGCCGCATCGACGGCGGGCAGGCGGAGTACGTACGGGTACCCTATGCCGACCAGGGATTGACAAAAATTCCCGACGGTGTCACCGACGCCCAGGCCCTGTTTGTGGGGGACATCCTGGCCACCGGCTATTGGGCGGCGGACATCGCAGAGATCACGCCGGGGGATACGGTGCTGATTCTGGGGGCCGGTCCCACGGGCCTCTGCACACTTCAGTGCGTGCTGCTGAAGGCGCCGGGGCAGGTGGTGGTCTGCGAGCGGGACCCTGCCCGCCGGGCCTTTGTGGAGGCTCATTATCCCGGCGTGACGGCGGTGGGACCGAAGGAGGTGGAGACCACTGTCCGGGCCCTCAGCGCCCACGGCGGTGCCGACGCGGTGCTGGAGGTGGCCGGTGGGGAGGAAACCTTCCGTCTGGCCTGGCAGTGCGCCCGGCCCAATGCCGTGGTGGTGGTCGTGGCCCTGTATGACCACGCCCAGACACTGCCCCTGCCGGAGATGTACGGCAAAAACCTGACTTTCAAGACCGGTGGCGTGGACGGCTGCCATTGCGGAGAAATTCTGGACCTGATCGCTGCCGGACGGCTGGACACCACGGCTCTGATCACCCACACCTATCCGCTGAAGGACATCGAGGCGGCCTACGAACTGTTTGAAAATCGCCGGGACGGCGTCATCAAAGTGGCTGTGACGCCCTGACCCGGCTGCATAAAAACGAGAGGAGAGATGAAATCCATGAATCTTCAATTTTTGGGACACGCCTGCTTCCTGCTGGATGACGGCGCACACAAGGCTCTGGTAGACCCCTATCTGACCGGGAATCCTCTGGCGGCGGTCTCCGCCGATCAGGTGGAGACGGATATGATCTTCGTCACCCACGGCCATGGGGACCATGTGGGGGACGCGGTAGACATTGCTCGCCGCACCGGCGCTCAGGTCTGCTGTCCGGTGGAACTGGCCCATGCTGTTTTCGAGCCTGCCGGTATCCCTGTTGTAGCCGGGAACCTGGGCGGCTGGAGCAAGATGCCCTTTGGCCGGGTGAAGCTGACTCCTGCCATCCACGGCAGCGGAGTGCCCGGCGGCCTGGCCTGTGGCTTCCTTTTTGAGATGGGCGGGAAGAAGATCTATCATGCCGGAGATACGGCTCTGACCTGCGATATGTCCCTGCTGGCGGCGGAGAAGGTGGACGTGGCCCTGCTGCCCATCGGAGATTTCTACACCATGGGGCCGGAGGACGCCCTGCGGGCCGTGGAGATGATCCGTCCCGCCCTGACCATTCCCATGCACTTCAACACGATGCCACCTATCGTCCAGGATGGCGATGCCTTTGCCGCAGCGGCGGAGGCCGCTGGCTTCCCCGCCAGGGTCCTGAAACCAGGGGAGACCTTGGAGATCTAACGAACGTTTCAAGAGGAAACAAAAGCCGGGCATTGCCCGGTGTCCACCGAAGCGGATGCTTCCATGCGCGCTTGCCCTGATCTGCCGCGGTGTTTGACGTGGATGGTCGGGTGGGTGTATGATATGGCTATCTTGAACAGGGAGGGTCTCCTATGAATATTATCACCAGCGTCACCGGCCTCATTGGCCGTACGCCGTTGCTGGAGCTGCGCCGGTACAGCGCCGCCCATGATTTGCCCGCTACGATCCTCGCCAAACTGGAGTGCATGAATCCTGCCGGCAGCGCCAAGGATCGGGTGGCGGCCCGGATGGTCGCCCAGGCAGAGGCGGAGGGGCGTCTGGCTCCCGGCGGTACCATCATCGAGCCCACCTCCGGCAATACCGGTATTGGCCTGGCTGCTGTGGGAGCCGCCAAAGGCTACCGGGTGATTTTGACCATGCCAGATACCATGAGTGTGGAACGGCGCAGCCTCATTGCCGCCTACGGCGCGGAGATCGTACTCACGCCGGGCGCGGAAGGTATGGCTGGCGCCGTGGCAAAAGCGGAGGAACTGCGGCAGTCCATCCCCGGCAGTATCATTGCCGGGCAGTTCGATAATCCGGCCAATCCGGCGGCCCATTTCGACACCACGGGGCCGGAGATCTGGACCGATACCGACGGTGCCGTGGATGTGTTCGTGGCGGGCATCGGCACCGGCGGCACTATCAGCGGTGTGGGCCGGTACCTGAAGGCACAGAAATCCACGGTTCAGATTGTGGGCGTGGAACCGGCATCTTCCCCCTTGCTGACTCAGGGCCATGCGGGCCCCCACGGCCTCCAGGGCATTGGCGCCAACTTCGTGCCGCAAAACCTGGACCGTTCCGTGGTGGACGAGATCCTGACGGCCACAGAGACTGACGCCTATGCCGCCGGGCGGGAACTGGCACGAACAGAGGGTGTGCTGGCGGGTATCACCTCTGGCGCGGCGCTGTGGGTTGCGGCGGAGCTGGCCCGGCGGCCAGAAAACCGGGGCAAGGTAATTGTGGCATTGCTGCCGGACAGCGGAGAGCGGTATCTCTCTACGCCCATGTTCCGGGACTGACAAATACCATTTTGACAGCGAAAAGCGGAGGGGCCGATTGGGCCCCTCCGCTTTCTTTTTCACGGGGAGTGATATCCTTATTCCGGATCCATGGCTGTCCGCAGTGTGTCGGTGACGGCGCCCTCGAAGAGACGGCCCGCATGGCCATGGAGGGTTTCCAGCGCGGCGGCGGCCAGGGTGCAGGGGGTGTTGCCTGCCATGAACAGGTCCATGTCAAAGATAAACTTCACCTCCGGGTCCTGCGGGGCACCGGGGGTATTGTTTTTGATCTTGCCGATGCCGGCGTGGACCTTGGCCTGACAACTGGAGTCCAGCTTCACGATCAGATCACTGCCACAGGAGAGAAATCGGTCTTCCGCCACGTCTTCCTCCCGCATGGGACCAGTATAGGCCGGGGCGATCAGCTCCGTCCAGGACCGGTCCTCCAGTCCCAGACGTGCCCGGGAGACCAGGTTCACGTACCGCAGCCCGACTCGCTGAAAATAGGCGGGCTTGTACAGCCGGATGAAAGCCGCCAGGGGCTTATCCAACTGGCGGGCAAAGTCCTCCCAGCCGGGGTAGGTAAGGGTGGACAGGGCGATGAAATCCCGGGTCAGGTTCAACTTCCACCGGTTGTCGGCGGAGAGAAAGTTGTAGTTGGTGACCGGGGGACGGGGTTCGACCTTGGGATTGGGCCCGCCCAGTCCGGTGATTTGAGGCGGCGCCGCGTCCTGACGGCGGGCGTACTGGGGAAACTCTGTCCGGATAGCCTCCTGAAAATCTGCCGGTTCTGTGGTGTTGATGGTGAGGATCGGGGGGAAACGCAACTGGCAGATGACCTCGTGGACCGGGGCGGCACGGTAGTGGGTCCGGGGATGATCGGAAAACAGCATAGGGCATGCTCCTTTGCAGATTCATGCGCAGCGTATGCCACGCAAATAGACCGCTTTGCGGCTTATTTATCAGACAGTATTGTATGCCCCCAGCCGGAAAAAGTCAATCGCCGCCATTTCACTGAAATTTTCTCTTTACAGGTAGAAACGGTGGCAGCCGATGGTCATGAGATAGGTGCGGTTGGCGTTGATCCAAACACCCTGAGATAGGGCCGGGGCATAGAAGTACAGTGCCGCGCCCACAGTGTTCTCGCCGTTCAAAGTCCGCTTGGCTGCCTCTACGGACAGAGCCGTGGGCGACAGAAATACCGTGCCGTTGGCCACGGGGGTGAACTGGATGTCGTGCTTGCGGTCAAAAATCACAGCGGGGATGGAGTCGGGAAACTCCTCTGCCGCTACCCGGTTCAGAACCACATTGCCTACGGCAATCTGGCCCTCCAGGGTCTCCCCTCGGCTCTCGGCGCTGATGATGCGGCTGAGCCAGTAAAGGTCTGTGGCGTCATGCTCAGCGTCAGGGGAGGTGACGGCGGCCCCGCCCAGGTAACGGTCCCAGGCGGCACTGCCGCCACAGAGGTTGGACACCAGCCGCACCGGTACATAGGTCCGGCCCCGCTCCACGAATACGTTGCCGCTGTATGTACGGCCACCGGCGGTAATGGTGTCGGTGTCCGGGTCCGCTGTCAGCCGCAGGTTCTCCGACTGGGCCACCGCCACCTTCTCCTGACTGTCCCAGTAAATTTCCCAGCCGCCGAAGGCGTCCATCAGGTTTCGCAGGGGTACATAGGTGACGCCGTCGGTGAGATAGTTGACGGTGGGCAATACCGTCCCGTCCACCTGCACCGGCACCATGCGGGCAGCGGAAGCCCGGCCCGGCAGGGCGGCCCAGGTCAGGGCGAAAGCGGCCAGCAGGCCGCAGAGTTTTGCGCGTTTCATATTGGTTACGTCCTTTCGCTTTTGCGGTTTGTGTAATAGCATACAGGAGAATTGGGGGGTGGGGCAACCCTCAAATCCTGTCAACTCTGGAAGAAAATCGGGGAACCATGGCAGTCTCGGTTGACAATATCGTTACACGATATTATACTGAGAATGAAAAGAATATCGTGTTTCGATATTAGGAGGTGAGGGCATGGCCAAAGAGCCGCTGAAGGTGCTGACAGAGAGCATGTTTTATGTGCTGCTGTCTCTGCTGCGGCAGGAGCGGTGCGGCGCGGAGATTGTGCAGTTCGTGGACGACATCACCGCCGGCCGGGTTCCTCTGGGGCCGGGGACGCTGTATACCATCCTGGCCCGGTTCCAGGAGGAGGGCCTGATCGTGGAGACGGCGGTGGAGGGCCGCAAGCGGACCTACGCCATCACGGAGCGGGGCCGGGCCCTGTTTCGCCAGGAATTGAGCCGGCTGAAGCTGTGCGTGGCGGACGGTGACCGGGAGGAGGGACTGGTATGAAGGACAAAAAACGAATGCTGATGCCCGACAGCAGTTGGGAGACCGGGACTATGGAGGCCTGGCTGGAGGATATGTTTGCCCAAGGGTGGCAACTGGAGGAGTGCGGTTTTCGGTTCGCCAAATTCCGGCGGGCGGAGCCGGCCAAAGTCCGCTGCCGGATGATGCCCATGCAGAATGAGACCTTCGGGGACCAAAAGGAGCGGGAGACTCTCTACGAGGAGCTGGGCTGGAAATACCTGACCAATCAAATGGACCGATACCGCATCTATATCTGCCGGGACCCTCACGCCCCGGAGCTGGAGACCGACCCGGTGGCTGCCGCCTGGGCCCGGGACCGGCTGCTGCGGAAGAGACGGCGGAGCCTGATTTTGACCTGGCTGGCCCTGGCGGTGCTGCTTGCCTTCATCATTTACCGGATTTTAAGCTCCGAGACGCCTGTGGAGACGCTGATCCGCAGTGTGGGGATCAGTATGCCTCTGGGTGTGCTGATGCTGTTCTGGGCGGTGTGGGAGACGGTGACCACGCTCCGCCGTGTCCATCGTCTCCGCCGCCAGATGGCCGCGGGGCTGCCTCAGTCTCACACCGGCGACTGGCGGCGGGAGCGCCGTCGGGCAGCCTTGCTACTGGCGGCGCTGCTCCTGATGGAACTGCTGGTTATCGGCTATCCCTTTCTCCGGCTGGGTACCAGTTGGGGAGAGGGCCTGGATGAGCTGACTCACCCCGTGCCCTGCCTCATGGGCTGGCAGTTGGACGATACGCTGACGGAGGCGGACAGGACTTCCGGCACTTGTCTCATGAACCCCACGTTTTTGAATCCTGGACACTACGACGTCTGGGATTACTACCCCGGAGACCGGAAGGTCATCAATCAATGCGATATTCTGCTGTTTAAATTTTTGGCGGGACCCCTGTACCGAGAGTGGCAGGAACGGATTGTAAAGTTTGCAGATGTGGAGCTGAAGGAACTGGAGCACCCCGGCTTTGACGGCGTGACCCTTGGGCGCAATGGAGAGAATACCTATCTGCTGTTGTGGCAGGACAAGATCGTGCTGTACATAGGGGCCTTCGGCGTCTCCGGTGCGGAGGAGCACTTGGATGACTACGCGGCGCTGCTGGCGGACTTTCAGTAAATAGGAGGAAGGAGGAACCCCTTTGAAAGAGCAGAGACGGTTTTTGATGCCGGCGGACCGGTGGGACACCGATCTTCTGGAGAGCTGGCTGGAGGACATGGGGGCCCGGGGCTGGTTGCCGGTAAAGTGCAGTGCCAGGACCGTGATATTTGAAAAAGCGAAGGCATGCCCTTGCCGCTTCCGGCTGGACCCTCTGCGGCAGCCTGACCCGGAGCGGCAGCGGGAGATGGAGAACTTTTACGCCGAGATGGGCTGGCAGCGGCGGTGCTCCCTGGGGGATTACGCAGTCTATGTTTGTTTCGATCAGACGGCGCCGGAGCTGTTCACGGACCCGGAGACGGAGAACTGGATCCAGGCCAAGCTGCTGCGGATGGAGCAGATCGCCATGGCAGGCAGCGTGCTGTTTGCGGCAGTCGGGCTGGCCCTGTGGGTGTGGATGTGGCTGGGGCGGTCGACACCGGTGGAGGACTTGCTGCATGACAGTCATCTCTGGGATATGGCACTGCTGTTGCCTTTGGTGGCGGTATACGGGACGATCCGCGGCATTGCCCAGGCCCGGCGTGTTCACTGCCTGCGACGTCAGGCCCAGGCGGGACTGCCCCGGAGCCACGGGGGAAATTGGAGGAAGAGTCTGCGGTGGGCCCAGTCGGACAGAGCCATGCTGCTGTTGGTGATCTGGCTGCCCATTGCAGCCCTTGTCTGGCAGTATAGCAATTTCCAACGGGCGGACTTGCCTCCGGATGGGGAGCTCCTGCCCTATGTGGCGGCGGAGAACCTGGACCCGACCCTGACCGGTGGCAGTGGCTGGTACACGGTGGAATCCAACCCGTTGCTGAAGAGCGGATATGAGATTTGGGAGTGGAGTGAAGATTGGCAGATCCATACCATCTGCGATTGTCCCCGACTGGAATTGCTGGCGGAGCTGCTGTACAGCGAGCGTCTGGAGGCTTTGCTGGAGGAGAGTGGCGGGACAGCCCAACAGGTGGCGCGTTCCGGACTGGACCAGGCCATAACAGCGGAGACGGAGCAGGGCGAAGCCCTGCTGCTCCGGGATGGAACGGCGGTGCTGCTGGTGGAGACGGAGGGCGTGGCCCGTCTGACGGACCATCTGGACGACTATGCCGCAGTGCTGGCGGATTTTCAGTAAAGAGGGGGGAGCCCGTTGAAGGAACAGAAGCGGTTTATCATACCGGAGGATCTGTGGGACACAGGGCTTCTGGAGCAATGGCTGGAGGAGAAGGCGGTCCAGGGGTGGTTTCCGGTGTCCTTCGGCGGCCTTCGGGGGAAATTTGAAGCGTGCGAGCCCCGGACGATTCGGTTCCGGCTGGAACCGGACAAGCCGGAGTCCACCGAACACCGGCAGGAGCGGGAATCCGTCTATGGAGAGCTGGGTTGGCAGTACGTGGCAAACCTGGGCGATTACCGGGTCTGGTGCTGCGGCGACCCCGCGGCTCAGGAGCTCTACACGGACCCGACCACCCTGAGCTGGGCCTGGGAAAAGCAATTGCGCAGGCTCTGGCGGAACGGTCTGATCTGCGTGCTGCTGATTCTGGCTTGGATGGCTTGGCAGCTCCGGCAGATCTGGGGCGGGCGTCCGGTGGAGCAGTTCGTGTACGGCATGTGGGCCATCTGGCTGTTTGTGCTGTGGTGGGGCGGCCGGGGGCTCTATGATACCATTCGGCAGCTCCGGGGGGTTCGAAGGCTCCGGCGAAAGCTTTCGGCGGGTATTGCTCCGGACCACACCGGCGACGTGGCAAAAGCTCTGGGGCGGAGGCGGCGTCGGGAGATTGCGGATTGGACTGGCATTGTCCTGTTGGCCCTGTTCTGCATTTCCCTGGCGGTGACCGGAGACAGCGGGGAATTGTCGGAGGCCCGGTCGCCCCTGCCCTATGTGACCATGGAGACCCTGGACCCGGAGAGTACCGCCCAGGAGATGGACTGGCAGCATTACGAGGAGGACTATGACATTCTGGCGCCCTATCACTGTGAGATCGAGCAGTTCTGCTGGGACTTCGGCCCCCGGCTGGAGGCCCGGTTTGACCGTTTGCGTGTTCCACTCCTGGCGGAGTTGCTGTACGATGAGCGGCTAAAGGTGACGGAGCGGGAGACTCCTGGCTTGGAGTGGACAGCAGTGGAGGACTCCCGATTTGACGAAGCAATGCTCCTCACCGGCGGCCGCAACCAGATCTTCCTTGGTCGCCGGGGGACGGCGGTACTGTGGGAATACACCATTTTAAACACGGATCTGTCGGCCCACCTGGACGACTTTGCGGAAGTGCTGGCGGAGTTTCAATGATAAGGAGGAACTGGCATGAAGCGGAAAATCTGGGACTGGCTGCCCTTTTTAAAAACCTGGAAGGAGACCTTCTGGGACCGGCTGGCCCCTGCCATGGGCTTCGACACCCCCGCCGTTCAGGCGTGGCTGGAGGACCGGGCGGCCCAGGGGCAATTCCTGGACCGGTACCGGTGGCTGTGCGATTTCATACCGGGGGAGCCCAGGACGGTCCGCTACCGGCTGGAGCCCCTGGCCCAGCGGGAGAAGGCCCCGGACCAGCACCGGCGGGAGCTGTTCGAAGAGCTGGGCTGGCAGTACGTCTGCACGGTCAAGGAGAGCTGGCACATCTGGCGCTGTGACGATCCTTCGGCCCCGGAGCTGTTCACAGACCCGGAGACCGAGGGCGACGCTTACGTCTACATGCTGCGGCGGGGCCGCAGGACCACGCTATGGCTGTGGGCCGCCGCGGCGGCCATTCTGGCTCTGCTGGTCTGGGACTTCTGTTCCGGTCCGCACCTGCTGAAAGCTGCGGACCACTGGTCCACTTGGTGGATCACCGTTGTAGAGTGGCTGAACGTTGCTGCTCTGGCTCCGGTGGGCGTCTATGCCTATCAGGTGTTCCACCGGTACATCCGGGCGCTGAAGCAGGGACTGCCCCAGCCCCACCGGGGGCCCTACCGCCGGGGGCGGGCCATGACCATGGTGCTGGTGGTGTTCTGGGCAGTGTTCCTCCTGACACGGGTGGCCTCCATTCTGCAGCCCTCCTCCCATTCCTTTGATCCAGTGGAGGAGTTCGACCAGCCGGTGCCTTATGTGACCCTGGCGGAACTGGGAGACGCGCCGGCCAACCGGACGCCGGAGGCCCTGCGGATCCAGAACTTCACCGCCCGGGAATCCTGGTGGGTCAGCGAAGGGGGGAGCATAGAAAATGATCCCGTCTTTGTCCTGGCCAAATACTACCGCATGTGGCTTCCCTTCCAGGCCCGGCGGATGGCGGAGGCCTGGGTGGAGGAGTCAGCGGAGTGGAAAGGCGAGCTGGAGGCGCTTTCCCACCCGGCTCTGGACGGGGCCTGGCTGTTCCGCTTCGACAACGGCGGACAGCTCCTGTTGGCCTGTCAGGGTGCGCAGATGATGGAGTACCAGTATGACGGGAAACTGGACCTGGGCGGAAAGCTGGACGTGTTCGCCGCCGCCTTGGCACAGTTTGACAAGGGAGGTGCCTCATGAGAAAGCGGCAGGAATATCAGGAGTTTCGGCCTGTGGAGCTCTATGACGTGGCTGTCATGGAATCCTGGCTGGAGGAGCGGGACCGGGAGGGTTACCACCTGCTGCGGTTCAAGGGACTTCGCGGGATTTTTTATCAGGATCGCTCTGTCGCCCCCAGCCGCTACCGGCTCCAGCCCCTGCTGCGGAAGGAAAAGGCACCGGAGACGGAGATGGCGGAGGCATACCGGGAGCTGGGCTGGGAGTATGTCTGTACCCTGGCGGGGACCTTCCACGTCTGGCGCTGCGGCGACCCGGCAGCCCCGGAGCTGGACACGGACCCGGTGGTCCAGGGAATGGGATATGAGTACCTCAAACGGAAAATGCGGCGGTATCTGCTGCGTCTGCCGGCGATCCTGCTGCTGTGCCTGGTGTTCTCTGCGTTTCCCTGGGTCTGGGGGGCCGGAGACATGCCTCTGGTGGACCAGTTGGAACAGGCCCTGCCGGGAGAGACGCTGTTCTGGCTGCTGATGGCGGTGGGCGTACTCTGCATGGAGCTGCTGGACGCATTTCAGATGCGCCGGCTGCTGCACGCTCTGGGGACCGGCATCCCTGTGGAGCGGCCCCGGTCCTGGCGGGTTCAGAAGCGGGTCACCCAGGTGGTGATGATACTGATCTGGGCGGGCTTTATCGTATCTTGGCTGCTTCCCGACGGCGGCGATCCCCATTTCACCCGATCGGCCATGGTCGGGGACGGCGAGCCGCTGGCGGAGGTGGTGTATCTAGACCTGCGGGAGCTGGAGGGCACAGAGAAATTGAGCGGATTTTCCGCCGAACGCAAGTCCCTGCTGCTGGCGCCGCAGATGTACTGGACCCGTCAGTCCACAGAAGGTGCCGGCGGCCAGTTTCAAACGATTTTCGGCAACACGTCCTACTATCGCATGCGGACCGAGGACCTGGCCCTCCGGGTGGAGGCGGAGCTACGGACCTGGCAGGCGTGGTACGGCGGCGGGGAGCCGGAGCGGCTGGAGGTCCCCGGACTGGACAGCTTCTGGTGGGCCGGGGATGACCCGCCTTCCCAGCGGGACGACCCATGCCAGTGCGTGGTGGCCCGGCGGAGAAATTGTGTCCTGATGTTTTCCTATACCGGACACACGGACCTGCGGACTATGGGAGAGGATTTTGCCGCCCTGCTGGGCGCCGAAAAAGGAGAAAGCGATGACGACGGAGCAACAGCCTGACCGGAAAGAGGAATACAAGGAACTGCGGCCGGCCAACGCCTATGACGTGGCCGCCAATGAGACCTGGCTGGAGGATATGGCCCGGCAGGGCTACCGCCTGATTCGCATGACCGGCTGGAGCGGCGTCTTTGAGAAGACGGAGCCCTTCACCTGCCGCTATCGGATGCAGCCTCTGGCGAAAAAGGAGACGGCTCCGCCGCCGGAGATGGCGGAGGCGTACCGGGAGCTGGGCTGGGAGTATGCCGGGACCATCCCGGGCACCTTCCACGTCTGGCGGTGCGAGGACCCGGACGCCCCGGAGCTGGACACGGACCCGGTAGTGCAGGGGATGGGGTACCGGTATCTGAAGCGGAAGATGCTGCGGGATGGTGTGGTAAGTGTATTGCTGCTGGTGGGGCTGGTGATGCTGTGCACCCTGTTTCCCTTTGCCACCGACACACCCCTGCTGGACTTACTGGATACTGCGCCGGGCCGTTTCTTAATGGGAGAGATCGGTGCGTGCCTGATCGTGGTCTTGCTCCTCTGCGAAGTGCGCAGTATGCGCCGCCTGCTGCGGTCACTGAACGCCGGGATCCCGCTGGAGCGGCCCCGGCCCTACCGGAGGCAGAAGTGGCTGGCCCGGGGACTGGTGGTCTGCTTCGCCTATGTTTTGGTAATAGCCCGCCTGCTGGGCAGCCTTTCCACCATGGACGGTGGCAGCCTCGCCGGAGGATGGGACGCTGGAGACAGCTACCATGTGCCCAAGGATGGTGTGGTATATGCAGACTTAACAGAACTGGAGGGCACGGCGGACACGGAGTTCTGGAACTGCCGTACCAAGATCCACGAGCTGTGTCCCAGAATGTATTGGACCAGACAGTTGTCCCTGGGACCGGAAGAGGAAGCAATCCAGCCGATCATAGCTTCGGTGGAGACCACCTACTACCGGATGCTGACGGAGGGCCTTGCCCGGCAACTGACAAAGGAGCTGATCCAGGGCCGGATCGCCTCTCTGGGAGTCTACGGGTATCCTGCTCTGACGGCGGTGGAGACCGATGACCTAGACGGCCTCTGGTGGGGAGAGGACCGGTATTATCAGTTTGCCGTGGCCCGGCTGGGGCGGCAGGTGCTGTTCGTCCAGTACGAGGGTGACACCGACCTGCGGACAGAGGAATCCTATCTGGCCTCTCTGCTGACCTGATGGAAAAAGGACGAAAGAACTGCCCGCCCACCTCATAGGATAGAGGTGGAGAGGGGGGGAGCGCCGTGGATGCCATCGAGTGGAGTGCCAGTGTATATGCCGCCGCCGCGACCATCGCAAAAAACGCCCAGAGCCGGGAGGAGCTGGTGCGGCTGGCGCTGATGTTCACCCAGTTAGGGACCACCCTCTCCACCATCGCGGCCCTCCAGGCGCTGGACGCCAACACCACCGCCGGGAACAGCCAAGCGGCGGACCTGAGCACCCTGTGAGAGGAAACCCTTGGGACGCAGCACATCCAGCCTGCTCCACGCAGCGTTTGTTGCGAGAATGGGCCGGATGTGTTATTCTGGCGGCAGGTGATGGAAATGGACAAGACCAAGACCGGGGCGCTGATCGCGGCGGCCCGAAAAGAGAAGAACATGACCCAAAAGGAGCTGGCAAAGGCCCTCCATGTATCGGACCGGGCGGTCAGTAAATGGGAGCGGGGTGCCGGTTTTCCCGACGTGAGTTTGCTGGAGCCCCTGGCCGAGGCGTTAGACCTCCAGGTGATGGATTTGCTGCGAGGGGAAGAGCAGGAGCAGGCGGAGCCGGAGATCACTGTCCGCCGGGCCATTGCCCTTCTGGTCCGACAGGCCCGGCAGCAGACCCGAAGGCGGTGGGGGCAGATTCTGGGTTCCTTATTGGCCCTGGGAATGGCGGGCTTTGTGCTCTTTGGCATTTTGGACCGGGCTGGAGCCTTTCTGCGTCCGGTTTCTCTGGAGGTGACTGCTACGGTGTATACCGCAGAGGGGGAACCGGTGGGGGAGACCACCGTTACCATCGATGGCACCCGAACAATCTTGGGGGACAGGTCCTTCGTGGGCCGGTTCGCCATTGACGCCGTGGAGCCCACCTGCCGGGAGGGGGTGGAGGCTCGGATTCGCTGGGACGCCATGGGCGTCGAGGGTTGGCAGGACATCCTGTATTGCCGGTCGGGAGAGTTCCTCACGCTGGGCCTGGATCGGATGCTGTATATCACGGAGAACATGCAGTCCTTCGGCTTGAAGCTGGAGAACGGCACCATCATCGCCACCGACCCGGCCTATGTGCCCCTGCTGCTGTCCGGATACTATTACTCTGTCCGAACGACCTTCTCCAATCAGTTTTAGATAAAAGACCGCGCATCCACAGGATGCGCGGTCTTTTTTCCTATATGGGGGTTACGCCAGCTTTTCCGCCAGTCTCCCGGCGATGGCGTCCAAGAATTCCCGGCTGGTCACAGCGGTAGCGGTAAAGCCCGGCTCCACCAGCCCTACCAGGTCCTTGGTCATGATCCCGGCGTTCAGGGTGTCGTAGCAGGCCTCCTCCAGCTTCTCACCGAAGTTCACCAGCGCCGGCAGGCCGTCCAGATCTCCCCGGCGCTTCAGGGCGCCGGACCAGGCGAAAATGGTGGCCATGGGGTTGGTGGAGGTCTCCTCGCCCTTTAAGTACTTGTAGTAGTGGCGAGTGACGGTGCCGTGGGCCGCCTCAAATTCCATGGTGCCGTCGGGGGCTACCAGAACGGAGGTCATCATGGCGAGAGACCCGAAGGCGGTGGACACCATGTCGCTCATGACGTCGCCGTCATAGTTTTTGCAGGCCCAGATGTAGCCGCCCTCGCTGCGGATGACCCGGGCCACGGCGTCGTCGATGAGGGTGTAGAAGTAGGTCAGGCCCAACTTCTCAAACTCCGCCTTGTAGCGGGATTCGTACTCCTCCTCAAAGATCTTCTTGAATTCCCCGTCGTAGATCTTGGCGATGGTGTCCTTGGTGGAGAACCACAGGTCCTGTTTGGTGTCGATGGCATACTGGAAGCAAGCCTGCGCAAAGGAGCGGATGGACTTGTCCTTGTTGTGGGCGCCCTGCCATACGGCGGGGCCGTCCACCTTCTGAACAGACACGGCCTGCTCTGCCCCGGAGACGCCCCGGAAGGTCATGATGCACTCGCCAGGCTCGTCGGTGCGGAAGTCCACGCTCTTGTACACGTCGCCGTAGGCGTGACGGGCAATAGTGATGGGCTTTTTCCAGTTCTTCACCACCGGCTTGATGGCGTCGATGATGATGGGGGTGCGGAACACGGTGCCGTCCAGAATGGAGCGGATGGTGCCGTTGGGGCTCTTCCACATCTCCGTGAGCTGGGGATACTCCTCCATCCGCTGGCGGTTGGGCGTGATGGTGGCGCACTTCACCGCCACGCCGTACTTCCGGGTGGCGTTGGCCGCGTCCACGGTCACCTGGTCACGGGTCTCATTCCGGTGCAACAGCCCCAGGTCATAGTATTCGGTTTTCAGGTCCACGAAGGGCTCGATCAGAATTTCCTTGATCCAGCTCCAGAGGATGCGGGTCATTTCGTCCCCGTCCATCTCCACGATGGGGGTCGTCATTTGGATTTTTTCCATATCAATCAGCCCTCTTTGCGTAGTAGTTCATCAGGCAGCCGTCCAGGATGATCTCCTTTTCGTCCTCGGTGAGACCCCGGACGTGGAGCGTCAGGTCCTCCACGGTGCCGTTTACCCGGATGACCTTGGCGGGGATATCCTCCTGACCGGCGGCAATGGCCGCCCGGATGCCGGGGACGAACACGCAGTCGCCCGCCTCATAGGGGAAGTCCGTGCTCTCGTCCAGGGTGAAGGGCAGGATGCCCCAGTTGATGCAGTTGGAGCGATAGCGCTTGGTGGCAAAGGCGTAGCAGATGTTGGCGAAGCCGCCCAGCACCTTCTGGCAGGAAGCGGCCTGTTCCCGGGCGGAGCCGTCTCCGGGCTTGTTGGCAAAGACACAGGAGCCGAACTGGGTGTTGCCCAACAGGGACGCGCCGTCGCCGACCTTGTCCAGAATGGCCTTCAGCTTCTCCGGAGCCTTGCCGGCCAGGCGCTCTGCCTCCAGCGCTGCTACCGCCTTGGCCCGTCCCACATAGGTAGGCTCCCGGCGGGAGAGGGTGAACTCCGCCAGCCGCAGGGGATTGGAGCGATAGGAGGAGGTCTCGCCGGAGGGGATCAGCTCGTCGGTGGTGGTCACCGGGTCCCGCAGCACCGCGGCCAGCTCCACCAGCAGGTTCTCCGTCAGAGGCTGCATCTTGGGCCAGTCGGTGATGTTGGGGCCCATGACCAGCTCCACGCTGGGGTCCGCCTTGCCGAAGCCATAGTACAGCCGCTTGTCGTAGACTTCCTTGGCAAAGTGATAGGGCCGGTGGACCGGCTGATAGTCGATGTCGGTGGCGGCGGTGATCCGGCCACCGTTGAGGGCCGTGGCGGCGATGGACCGAGCGTCCATCAGGCACACGCCGGCGAACTGGCCCTCGGCGGGCTTGGAGCCCTCCCGGTTGGGGAAGTTGCGGGTGGTATGCCGCAAACTCAGGCCGTTGTTGGCGGGCACGTCTCCGGCACCGAAGCAGGGGCCGCAGAAGCTGGGCTTGATAACGGCGCCGGTCTCCAGCAGGGCCGCCGTGGCGCCGATCTTGGTCAGCTCCAGGCTGACGGGCACGCTGGTAGGATACACGTCCAGGGTAAAGGCGCCGTTGCCGGTGGAGCCGCCCCGGAGGATATCTGCCGCCTCAGTGATGTTGTCGAAGAGGCCGCCGGCACAGCCGGCGATGACGCCCTGGTCGGCCCAGACGCCGCCGTCGTGGATCTTGTTCAGAAGCTGGGGGTTGGCCTTGGGATAGCGCTTGCGGGCATCGGCCTCCACTGCTGCCAGAATGTCGGCGGCGTTGTCCTGGAACTCGTGGATGGTAAAGGCGTTGGAGGGGTGGAAGGGCAGGGCGATCATGGGTTCCACCGTAGAGAGGTCGATCTCGATGTACCGGTCGTAATACGCACCATCCTGGGGAGCCAGGGGCTTAAAGTCCTTGGAGCGGCGGTGGACCTTGTAGAACTCCTCCGTCTCCCGGTCCGTAACCCAGATGGAAGAGAGGCAGGTAGTCTCGGTGGTCATGACGTCGATGCCATTGCGGAAGTCGATGGGCAGGGCCGCCACACCGGGACCGGCGAACTCCAGCACCCGGTTATTGACGAAGCCGCTTTCAAAGGTGGCCTTCACCAGGGCAATGGCCACATCGTGAGGACCCACGCCCCGCCGGGGCACACCGGTCAGCCACACCAGCACAACCTCTGGATAGGGCAGATCCCAGGTGTTTTTCAGAAGCTGTTTGGCAAGCTCCGGTCCGCCCTCGCCCACGGCCATGGTGCCCAGAGCCCCGTACCGGGTGTGGGAGTCGGAGCCCAGAATCATCTTGCCGCAGCCGGCCATCTGCTCCCGGGCATAGGAGTGGATGACGCTCTGGTTTGCGGGTACGTAGATGCCGCCGTATTTCTTAGCGGCGGAGAGACCGAAGACATGGTCGTCCTCGTTGATGGTGCCGCCTACGGCACAAAGACTGTTGTGGCAGTTGGTCAGAGCATAGGGCACCGGGAATTCCTTCATGCCAGAGGCCCGGGCCTGCTGGATGATACCAACGTAGGTGATGTCGTGAGAAATCAGGGCGTCGAACTTGATCTGAAGCCGCTCCGGGTCGCCGGAGACGCTGTGACCCTGAAGGATGGACCAAGCCATGGTCCGCTGGCGCCCCTGGGCGGGGGTGATGCCGTCGACACTGTCCTGAAGGGCGCCGCCTGTCAGGAACACGCCCTTATCATGCAGAGTGATCATGGGGAGACCTCCTGTATCCTGCGGAAAATCCGCGATTGTTCCGTTTCAATATAGCACAAAGCCGCCCCTTTGAAAAGAGCCGTTTTGCAGGAAGGAATGGTTCCTCTTGCAAAGATGTTTGGTTGAGCCAGATTGTGGCTGGGCGGCATGAGGCTGTGGGAAGCCAGTATGACAATTCCGCCAAACCGATGGGGGAGAAGGGTTCTGGCTTTGGGGATTGTTGGCATTGCAATCTGGGGAAGATCGCGGTATGATTTATATAGTTTGAATTAAAACTATTGGAGATGAGGACATGCTGGACCAGGAGGTGCACTTTCTGCTGCTGCGGGCCTTTCATTACAGCCACAAGTGCATTACGAAGCGCACACAGGAGTTGGGACTGTGTCCAGGGCAACCCAAAATCCTGGAGTATCTGCTGGAGCACGACGGATGTATTGCGCGGGAGATCTGTGAGGGCTGTGTGCTGGACAAGTCCACCATGACCAGTCTCCTGGCCCGGATGGAGAGCCAGGGACTCATTGCCAAGGAGGAGAGCCGCCAGGACAAGCGGGCGGTCCATATTCGCCTGACAGAGCAGGGCCGGGCTATGGCGGATGCGGTGAAGGTCATATTTCGGGCGGCTGACGAACGGACGCTGCAAGGAATCCCGGCGGAGGAGCGACAGACGCTGACACGGTTGTTGCAAACAGTGATTTCAAATTTGGAGGAGGAAGCGGAATGAAGCGTCTGACGCTGCGGTATGCGTTTTTTATTTTGGGAGTGGCTATCAACTCTTTTGGCGTGGCCTTTATCACCAAAAGCGCACTTGGAACCTCACAGATTTCCAGTGTTCCCTATGTTCTGAGCCTGCGTTTTTCCGGTCTCAGTTTTGGAATGTGTACCTTCCTTTTTAATATGCTGTTCATTCTGGGACAGGTAGTGTTGTTGAAACGGGAATTCCGGCCCATCCAGTTTTTCCAGATCGCCGTCAATGTCCTGTTCAGCAGCCTGATCGATGTCAGTATGGCGGCCCTGGGGTTCTTCCAGCCGGAGACACTGTTGGTCCGGCTGATCAGCCTGGTGGTGGGCTGCGTGATTTTGGCAGTGGGCATCAGCATCGAGGTAGCGCCGGATGCTCTGGTGGTGCCCGGCGAAGGAATCGTGCGGGCGATTTCTCAGGTGAGCCGAAAGCGGTTCGGTACCATCAAGGTCTATTTTGATGTGACTTTGATCGTTATTGCCGTGGTACTGTCCCTGGTGTTCTTTGGTGAGCTCAATGGTATTGGCGTGGGGACGGTGGTCTCCGCTCTGACGGTGGGGAAGTTTGTCAACATCATTGACCGGCATTTCCCGTTGCTGACTTATATCCGGTCGCTGAAGGAACAGCCGGAGCTGAAAGTGGATACGAATGATGTGCAGGCCACAGAGGGCTGAGTCATGAGCAAAAAAAGCGGACGCCAGACGGCGTCCGCTTTTTGTTCGGTTTTCAGATCAGGCCCTGGAACGGCGGGCTGCCGGGCACACCGGCAGCGCCATGGCCGCTCAGCCCGCCGGCTTGACAATGATCAGGCCCTGGATCAGGATCACCAGGATGATTACCGGTAGGATGAACTGGAAATAGGGCTTGAACGCCCGGGACATCTTCAACCCGGAGCCGGTGTTGGCCTCGGCCAGATACTTGTCGAAGCCCCAGCCCCACTTGGTGACGCAAAACAGCAGATACACCAGGGAGCCCAGAGGCAGCAGCAGGTTGCTGACGATGAAGTCCTCCACGTCCAGGATCTGGCCGCCGCGGGGGGCGTTGGGCAGCACCACGGAGAAGTACCAGGAGCTGTAGCCCAGGATGCAGGGCATGCTGGCGATCAGGATGAACACGCAGCACACCAGGGTGGCCTTTTTCCGGGACCAGCCGAAGCTGTCGATGCAGCTGGCCATGATGTTTTCAAACACCGCCAGCACAGTGGTGAAGCTGGCGAAGGTCATAAACAGGAAGAACAGAGCACCCCAGACCCGGCCGCCGGCCATGTTGACGAACACCCGGGGCAACGTCATGAAGATCAAGGCGGGACCGCTGTTGGCCTCCACCCCGAAGCTGAAGCAGGCGGGGAAGATGATCAGGCCGGACATAAAGGCCACAAAGGTATCCAGGCAGCAGATCCGCACAGCCTCGCCGGTAAGGGAGTTTTCCCGGGACATGTAGCTGCCGAAAATCTCCATGGCAGCGATGCCCAGGCTCAGGGTAAAGAAGGACTGGTTCATGGCGCTGGTGATGACCTTGCCCAGACCCACCTGGGAAGCCCGCTGGAAGTCCGGCAGCAGATAGAACTTCACGCCCTCCGCGGCACCGTCCAGCGTCAGGCTGTGGATGGCCAGCACCACGATCAAAGCCAGAAGGGCCAGCATCATCCACTTGCTAATCCGCTCCAAGCCCTTCTGCAGGCCAAAGGAGCAGACCAGGAAGCCTGCTAGCACGATAATGACCATAAAGACGGTCATTTCGGCGGGGTTGGCCAACATAGCAGAGAACACGCCGTCGATAGCGTCGTTGGACATGCCGTCAAAGGCACCCACAGTAAATTTATAGAAATAGTCCAGCATCCAGCCGGCCACTGTGGTGTAATACATCATCAGCAGGCAGCAGCCGATTACGCAGAACCAGCCGTGGATGTGCCATTTGCTGCCCTTGGGTTCCAGCGCCTTGTAGGCCTCCACGGCGCTCTTGCGGCTGGCCCGGCCTACCGCCAGCTCCATGGTCAGCACAGGCACGCCCATGATGATCAAAAACAGCAGGTAGAAAAGCACAAACACGCCGCCGCCGTTGGCGCCCGTGACGTAGGGGAATTTCCACACGTTGCCGATGCCGATGGCGCAGCCGGCGCTCACCAGCAGGAATCCCAGCCGGGATTGGAAGTTTTCACGCTTCAATGTTCTCTCTCCTCATTTCTCACACAATTCCGGCAAACACTTGGAAAATTTGCCGGGAATAGGACTATGTTAGTCGTTTACCGTGGAAAAGTCAACTTTTTTTTCCATAGCAGGGACGCCCTTGCGTCTGGGGAGAGAATTTGTTATAGTGAGGAAAATGCCATGGGAGGGATCGCATATGGACGTATTGGTAGTCGTGGATATGCAGAACGACTTCGTCTCTGGTGCTCTGGGGACCCAGGAGGCGTTTGACATCGTGCCCTATGTGGTGGGGCGGGTGGTAGACGGCCTCAACCGGGGAGAGACCGTCCTCTTTACCCGGGATACCCACGGGGAGGACTATCTCACCACCCAGGAGGGGAAAAAGCTGCCGGTGCCCCACTGCATCCGGGGCACCGAGGGCTGGGAGATCATTCCGCAGCTCCAGGAGTATGCTGCCCATCCCATCGACAAGCCCACCTTTGGCAGCCGGGAACTGGGGGCACTGCTGAAGGCCAGGGATGAGGATCTGCGCAAACAGGGAAAACCCGGTGTGGAAAAGGTTACGCTGATCGGCGTCTGTACGGATATTTGTGTTCTCTCCAATGCCTTGCTGGTCAAGGCCTTTTTACCGGAGGCGGAGATCGTGGTGGAGACCGACCGCTGCGCCGGCGTCACGCCGGAAGCGCACCGAATGGCCCTGGCCGCCATGGGGCCCTGCCAGATCACCGTGATAAATGGACGGTAATGGCGGACGATGTCTGGCTGTCTTCCTGGTTGTTGAGCAGTATATGATGTGACTCAACAGGATTGATGGAAAGCAGAAATATCTGAAAAACTATTAGGAGAGCAAAAGACTTGCCACCTGCGTGATGCAGGCGACAAGTCTTTTCAGTCCAAACATTCATGGCTGTTGTCTCTTTTTACGAGCTTTGGCAGTAAGCCTAGATATTTTCGAACTACAGTTCTCCCTTCAACTGAGTCAGTAGTCCCTGGCAGCCGGAACACACATCCCGCCAGGTGGCAGCGAAGTCCCCAGTGTACCAAGGGTCTGCCACATCCTGCCCCGTACGCCCGGCGAAGTCCAGCAGGGCGTGGATTTTCCCTGTCGGGTCACCGTCCCACAGGCGGCGCATATAGCTGAGGTTGGTCCGATCCATGCCGATAAGATAGTCGTAGCGATCATAATCCTCCCGGCAGATACGGCGGGCAGCATGTCCGGCGCAGCCGATGCCGTGCTTTGCCAGTTCCCGCCGGGCGGGAGGGTAGACGGGATTGCCGATCTCTTCGGCACTGGTGGCGGCAGAAGCGATTTCAAATTGTTTTTCCAGTCCCGCCTTTTTAATGAGGTCTTTCATTACAAATTCTGCCATGGGGCTGCGGCAAATATTGCCGTGGCACACGAATAGAATTCTTGTCATCCTCACTGCCTCAGAAGGTCTCCCGGTGTTTTTCCATGATTTTGGCAAACAGGGTGCCGTTGCTGGGCGGGGTATATGTCACCGCATTGGCTCCGGCCCGGATGGTGCGAAGGATGCTCTCCTCCGTAGGTCCGCCGGTGGCGATGATGGGTACTTCCGGAAAGTCCCGGCGGATCTCCGCCACGATCTCAGGAGTTGCGGCGGCGCCTGAGACATTTAAAATATCCGTTCCGGCTTCCAGACGGCTGCGAATATCCGTGTGGGCGGAAACTACTGTTACCACCACCGGAATGTCTACATCCTCTTTGATCTGGCGGATCACCTCGTTGGAGGTGGGTGCGTTCAACACTACCCCGTAGGCTCCCTGGTGCTCCGCCTGGACTGCCAGCCGTACAGACCGCATACCAGTGGTAATGCCACCACCCACTCCTACGAATACCGGCACATCGGACACGCTGATGATCGCCTGGGCGATGACCGGCTGGGGTGTAAAGGGATAGACGGCGATAATGGCGTCGGCGTTGATGTTTTTGATAATGGCCACATCGGTGGAGAAGGCCAGGGACTTAATCCGCCGACCAAAGATACGGATGCCGGTGCACTCACTGATGCAGGCCGGCAGTGTCAGGGAGTGGCTGCGGAGGGTTCCAGTATAAGAGGGCACAATTTTCGCCATAGAAGACTCCTTTCTTCCCGTGGGGCTCGTCTGCATTTCCTGCTTATCATAGCACATTTCGCCCCGCCTCACAAGATTTTCTCTTGTTTTTCCCGCGAGGCTCGGTATACTGAAGAAAAAAGCGCCGCGTACCGCGGCAGGACGGAGGTTTTTTATGAGACGGTTCGATATTGTGGTGGGCGACATCACCCGCTCTGACGCTGAGGCCATTGTCAACGCTGCAAACACCACTTTGCTGGGTGGCTCCGGGGTAGACGGTGCCATCCACGCGGCAGCGGGGCCGGAGTTGCTGGAGGAGTGCCGCAAGCTGGGCGGCTGCGAGACAGGCAAGGCCAAGCTGACCGCCGGCTATCGCCTGCCGGCCCGGTACGTGCTGCATACCCCCGGCCCTGTCTGGCGGGGCGGTGACCATGGCGAGGCGGCGGCATTGGCTTCCTGCTATCGCTCCTGCCTGACCCTGGCCCGGGACCACAGTATCCAGACGGTGGATTTCCCGTCCATCTCCACCGGCGTCTACGGCTATCCCATGGCGCAGGCCGCCACCGTGGCAGTGCGGACCATCATGGATTTCCTGGCGGAAAACGACCTGCCCCGGCAGGTGCGAATGGTGTGCCACACTTCTCGGGCCGCGGAGATCTACCGCCAGACCTGGAACCTCTGGTATGCCGGCGAAAAGGGCGAACGGCTGTGAGCATCCTATGAATCGCGCCATCCAGGACCGCCTTACCAGGGCGGTCCTCTTTTGTCACCCTTCGTTTCTTTTGTCACTCTTTCTCGTCTATTTGTATCCGTTTTGTCCTGATTTCCCTGATTGGCTTCGGTAAGATAAAATCGAAATCTGACGAAAGCGGGTCTGCAATCATGAAACAACTTTTTTCTCTTCTCCTGGTACTGTCCCTTGCTGCCTGCGCCGCGGGCCCGCAGACGGCCATTGGCCAGACAGCCTTGGCTACTGAGGAAACATTTTCTTCTCCACTCCAACCGAGAAAGCATACCAGCCCGGAGACAAAGCCCTCCCTGGAGGCGGAACACGATCCGGAGGCAAGACCACCCCTGGAAACGGTTCCTGAGACGGAATTGCTCCCGGGGACTGTGCAGGAAACAGAAGAGGCGCCTGCTACAGAGCGGGTGGTGGATCCCTGCCGCCCCATGGTGGCCCTTACGTTTGATGATGGTCCACATCCGGAATACACCGACCAGATCTTGGATATCCTGGAGGAGAACAACGCTGTGGCCACGTTTTTTGAGGTGGCGGCCAATCTGCACAAGGACCCGGAGGCCGTCCGGCGGGCGGCAGATATGGGCTGCGAGATCGGCAGCCACTCTTACCGCCATGCAAATCTGGGGAAGATGAGTCAGGAGGCCATTCAGGCGGATCTGGCGGCGGCAGATGAGGCATTCATCCAGGTACTGGGCCAGGCTCCCACACTGCTGCGGCCGCCCTACGGTTCCTCCAGCAAGATACTGAAAACCACCTCCGGACGGGCCTTGGTCACCTGGTCCATCGATCCCCAGGACTGGCTCAGCAAGGATGCCGGAAAAGTGGTGGCGCACGTGAAGAGTTATGATGATCTGGATGGCCAGGTCATTCTGCTCCACAGTATCTACGGCAGTACGGTGGAGGCAACCCGGGTGCTGGTACCCTGGCTGCTGGAACAGGGATATCAACTGGTGACCGTCAGCGAGCTGATCACCCTCCGCTTTGGCGACCAGGTGGAACCCAACCACATGTATAATTATGATTACTTCCGGTATCAGGTGCCGCCTCTGCCGAAGGTGGCGGATGGGGAAGCGGCGGTGGAACTGACTGCGGAAGAGAAAAGTAGCAGCCCCGTCACGGTAAAACTGGTCCTGCGGGAGTCTTCTTCCGGCGAAACGGTCTCCCCTGATTTCCTGAAGTATGTCTTTTCCAATCTTCGTTCATCTGTGGCCTAAAACGAGACAGGGTAAAAACCTTTTAGAAAATACATACTGCCTGTGTTTTTTCTATCTGACAATAGAAGCGCCCCACTTGCCGTTCAGCAAAGGATGCTGCCTGACAAGTGGGGCGTAGTTTATGCTTGTGTAACAGGGGTTCTCAGAACAGGCCGGTGATTTTACCGCTGTTGTCCAGGTCGATTTGCTGGGCACAGGGGACCTTCGGAAGACCTGGCATGGTCAGCACGTTGCCGGCCAGAGCCACCAGGAATCCGGCTCCGGCGGAGATCTTCAGGCTCCGCACCGTTACCGGGAAGCCCGTGGGAGCGCCCAGGAGAGTTTGATCGTCGGAGAAGGAATAGGGGGTTTTGGCGATGCACACCGGGCAATTGCCGAAACCCAGCTCCGTCAGATGCTGGGCCTGCTTTTGGGCCTCTGGAGTCAGCACTGCGCCGGTACCATGGTAGATCTTCTGCACGATGGCGTCCAGCTTCTCCTGAATGGTTTGGTCTCCATCATAGGCGAAAGTGAACCGGCCATCGCCGCTCTCACACAGGCTGACCACTTCCTCCGCTAACTGGAGGCCGCCTCGACCGCCCTTTTCGTAGACCTCGGATAGTGCCACCCGGACACCCAGATTCCGGCACTTCTCCCGGATCAACTCCAGCTCCGCGGTGGAGTCGGTGGGGAAACGGTTGATAGCCACCACCGTGGGCAGGCCAAAGACCCGGGTCAGATTTTCCACATGCCGCAGCAGGTTGGGCAGTCCCCGCTCCAGAGCCGCCGTGTCCGGCTGGTTCAGATCCTTCAGGGAGGCGCCGCCGTGGTGCTTCAGTGCGCGGACCGTGGCCACTACCACACAGGCGTCGGGCCGCAGGCCTGCCATGCGGCATTTGATGTCCAAAAACTTTTCTGCACCCAGGTCCGCGCCGAAACCGGCTTCCGTGACGGCGTAGTCTCCCAGCTTCATGGCCATGCGGGTGGCCATGACGGAATTGCAGCCGTGGGCGATGTTGGCAAAGGGACCGCCGTGGATAAAGGTAGGGGTGCCCTCCAGTGTCTGGACCAGGTTGGGCTTCAGGGCATCCCGCAGCAGAGCAGCCATGGCCCCGGTGGCCTGCAGATCTCCGGCGGTGATGGGCTTGCCGTCATAGGTGTAGCCCACGATGATCCGGGCCAATCGGACCTTCAGATCGGCAATGGAGCTGGACAGGCACAGCACCGCCATGATCTCCGAGGCGGCGGTGATGTCAAAGCCATCTTCCCGGGGGACGCCGTTGGCCTTACCGCCAAGGCCTCCCACAATGGCGCGGAGCTGCCGGTCGTTCATGTCCAGTACCCGCCGCCAGGTTACCTGCTTGGGGTCAATGTGCAGGGCATTGCCCTGGTAAATGTGGTTGTCCACCATGGCGGCCAGCAGGTTGTTGGCGGCGGTGACCGCGTGGAGGTCCCCGGTGAAGTGGAGATTGATGTCCTCCATGGGGACCACCTGGGCGTATCCACCGCCGGCGGCGCCGCCTTTTACCCCGAACACAGGGCCCAGGGAGGGCTCCCGCAGAGCGATCACGGCGTTCTTACCCAACCGCCGAAGGGCGTCGCCCAGCCCGACGGTAGTAGTGGTCTTGCCTTCACCGGCGGGGGTGGGGTTGATGGCGGTGACCAGGATCAGCTTTCCGTAGGGGCGGGTGGACTCCCGCAGCAGACGGTGGTCCACTTTGGCCTTGTAGCGGCCATAGAGTTCCAGGTAGTCGCCGTCCACGCCAGCCGTTTCTGCAATTTCGGTGATGGGGCGCAGCTTGTGGGACTGGGCGATCTCAATATCGGAGGGGATACTGTTTGTCATGATGTTTCCACCCTTGTGTTGGTTTTTCTCCGGCCCGAATGGGCGCGATATGAAGCCATTATAGAGGGTTTTGCCTTCGCCGTCCATAGCATAATTGAAAAAATTCAGGGATGGAGATGCGAGAATGTTATGTAAATCGATTCTGGAACAGCGAAAAGCGCAAAGAAGCTGGCGGGAATTCCCGCCAGCTCCCGAGAAATTTGCAGATTGCTGGTCTGCCACGTGGAGCAGACTGAGACGAGGAATGAAGGGATTCACGCCCTGGCCAGATATGCCTCGCAGACCTGGCGGGCTTGGGCAGCTACCGCTCCCTCGTCCACATTGACCAGGCGACCGTCCTTCACCACGATCTTACCTTCCACGATGGTGTAGTCCACCGGACCCCGGAGACCCACGGTAGCCAGCACATCGGCAGGGCTGTACTCGGCGCCTACCAGCTCTAGGCGGCGGGCGTCCACCAGAAACAGGTCCGCCCGCTTGCCTACGGCCAGTTGACCGATGTCTTCCCGGCCCAGCAGACGGGCACTGCCCCGGGTGGCCAGCTTCAGCACCTGATAGCCGGAGGGCGCCTTCTCACTGGAGGTGAGCCGGTGGAGCAGATAGCACACCCGCAGTTCCTCCATCAGGGAGGATCCGTCGTTGGAAGCGGAGCCGTCCACCGCCAGACCCACGGGGACACCCAGTTCCAGCATCTCCGGAATCCGGGCCACGCCGGAGGCCAGCTTCATATTGGAGATGGGACAATGGGCCACGCCGGTGCCGGTCCGGGCCAGCTCATGGAGTTCCTCCGTATTGAAGTGGATGCCATGGGCATACCATACGTCCGAACCCGTCCAACCTAGGGTTGCCATATACTCCAGAGGCCGGACACCGTGGTTATCCAGGGTCCAGCACTCCTCGTCCTTGGTCTCGCACAGGTGGGTGTGGAGCCGGACACCGTACTGCCGGGCCAGGATGGCGCTCTGCCGCAGCAGCTCGGCGCTGACGGAGAAGGGAGAGCAGGGAGCCAGGACCACCTGCCGCATGGAGCCGGGCCGAGGGTCATGGTACGCTTCGATGGCCCGGAGGGAGTCCTGCATGATCTCGTCCACTGTCTGGACCACACTGTCCGGCGGCAGGCCGCCGTCCTTGCGGCTCAGGTCCATGCTGCCCCGGGAGGATACCATGCGGATGCCCAGATCCTCCGCCGCGGCGAACTGGGTGCCCAGCAGGTCTCCGGCCCCTGCCGGGAATACGTAGTGGTGGTCAAAACAGGTGGTGCAGCCGTGCTTCATCAGTTCTCCGAGGCCTGTGAGAGAGCTGAAGCGGACCACTTCCTCATCCAGTCCTTTCCAGATCTCGTACAGGGCGGTGAGCCAGGGGAACAGCTCCAGATTTTGCACCTGGGGCAGATTCCGGGAGAAAACCTGATAGAGATGGTGGTGGGTGTTCACCAGACCTGGGTAGCACCAAAAATGGGTGCCGTCCACCACGGTGTCGGCGGTTTGGGGCAGATTGGGTCCCATTGCCCGGATGACGCCGCCCTCGCAGTAGATGTCCATGTGTTCCAGAATAGCGTCAGCGTCGTCGCAGGTGACCACCGTTTTCAGATTGCGCAGCAGCAGGGAAGCCATGGCGTCACGCTCCTTTCTTATCTTTCAGTATAGGGGAAGCGGACAGGAAGGTCAACTTTCCCGGGAAAACTTCTTGAAGATTCTCTGCCAGTATGATACGCTGGAAAGGATTTCGGATATTGGGGTCGGGAGGTTTTGCGCGTATGCTGGATATTTTCGATATTCTGGGGCCGGTGATGGTGGGACCCTCCAGCTCCCACACGGCGGGAGCGGTCCGTATCGGCCGCATGGCCCGGACACTGCTGGGGGCGGAGCCGGTGCGGGCCGAGATTGGGCTCCATGGCTCCTTCGCAGAGACCGGCCAAGGCCACGGTACCGATAAGGCTCTGGTGGCAGGGCTGCTGGGCATGAAGCCCGACGACCTGGGAATCCCCGACAGCTTCGCCATTGCTGACAACCAGGGGCTGACCTTCCATTTTCACACTGTCTCTCTGCGGGATGCCCATCCCAACACCGCGGTGGTGGAGGTAGAGTCCGCCGACGGAAAGAAATTGACGCTCCAGGCGGCTTCCACCGGCGGGGGGCGGATCCGGGTGGACCGGCTGGACGGAGTGGAGGTCAACTTCACCGGTATGTTCAATACCCTGGTGGTCCGGCACCAGGATGTGGCTGGAGAGCTGAGCCGGATCCTCAACGAGTTGTCGGTCAGCGGGGTGAATATCGCCAATATGCGCCTCTCCCGGGACCGCCGGGGGGGCGACGGCCTGACAGTGGTGGAGACGGACCAGAAAGTGCCCGCCGATGCCCTGGAGCGGCTGCGTGCGGTGTACGGCGTGCAGACCGTCACCTATTATGAAAAGGAGGACTGACCCATGGCGCTGGATTCCATGCAGGAGATCTTTGACAAGGCCCAGGCGGGGGAGAAGCCCTTCTGGAAGGTGGTGCTGGACACCGATGTGGAGGAGCGGCAGGTGACAGCAGAGGCCTCCTTTGAAAAAATGCGCATCGCCTGGCGGGCCATGCTGGAGTCGGTAGACAACTATCGCAGCGACAGCCGCAGCGTCAGCGGCCTGGTGGGCGGAGACGCGCAGAAGATGTGGGACTACGGCGCCGAACAGGAGAGCCTGTGCGGCGAGTATATGCAGCAGGTGATCGCCACGGCCCTGTGCGTGGGAGAGTCCAACGCCTGCATGCGGCGGATCGTGGCGGCTCCCACGGCGGGCGCCTGCGGTGTGCTGCCGGCGGTACTGGTGCCCCTGTTCCGGCGGGGAACGGTGGATGAGGAGGCCATTGTTCGGGCGCTGTATGTTGCCGCCGGCATCGGCGCTGTTATTGGCTACCGGGCCTGCATCGCCGGGGCCTCCGGCGGCTGTCAGGCGGAGATCGGCACTGCCTCCGCCATGGCGACGGGTGCCCTGGTGGACCTGCGGGGCGGCACACCGGACCAGATCGGCCAGGCGGTGGCCATGGCCCTGAAGAA
>URXS01000001.1 GCA_900551885.1 uncultured Oscillibacter sp. | reverse complement strand
TATCTCCCGGGTGGACGCCATCGCCTTTGACCGGCTGCTGTATGGACAGGGAGATGAATTTTTAGGAGGGCTGCGGGAAACGGCAGCGAAAACGCCGTTTGAATATGGAGACCTCACCACCATGGCACGAAATCTGGCGACGGGATTTGGTACGGATCCGGACCGGATGCTGGAACTTATGGAGGCCGTGGGCGACGCAGGCGCGGCGGTCGGCGCATCCACGTCCGATATGCAATGGATGGCAACAGCTCTGAGCCGGATGCAAAGCACCGACCTGGCGCAGTTGGGTGAGATCAACATGTTCCAGGACCGGGGCGTGGATGTCATTGGAATGTTGGCGAACGCCCTGGGAGTAAGTGAGGGTGATGTTCGCAGCATGATTAGCGGCGGAGATATCAGCGGGCGATATGCCGTGGACGTGATCCAAAGCGGCTTGACTGATCCGAACGGGGTATACGCCGGTTCCATGTCGCTGATGTCTGAGACTTTTTCCGGTCTCACTTCCACCCTCCAGGACACGATGACAGAGATCGACAACGCCCTGGGCGAGGGATACAACGAGAAGGCCAAGGAGGGCCTCCAGGCGGATATTGACGCCTACGGCGGGGCCCTGGGCGAGGCCATGGCCCAGGCCAACTCCATCATCGGAGAAGGGCGGGCCATCGCCGAGAACCTCTCCCGGCAATATGACCGGGAGGCCATGGCAGCCCTGACCCAGGGTGCCGACACCACGGTTTACAGCGACGAGCAGGCGGCAAAGCTCCAGGACATGCACGACCAGTACACCAGCCTGGTGGATCAGTACCAGACGGCCACAGAGGAGGACAAGGCGGTAATCGCCGCCCAGATCGAGGCTCTGATGGAGGATGCCCAGGCCATGGCGGAGAGCAATTACAACGCCAGTGAGACCGCCCAGCAACTGCGTGATGTAGAGCTGGACCAGATCGAGGCCATTCGGGAAAACACCGCGGCCCTGGGCAATGCGGCCTGGTCGGGAGCATACAGCGTCCAACAGGAAAAATCCAAGGGCGCCTATGGGGACTTCTGGGAGACAGGTTACATCCCAGGCGATATTTCTTATAACGCGGATCTGGACCCGTCCCTGAACCAACATGCCTTTGGCTTGACCCGAGTGCCCTATGACAGATATCCGGCGCTGCTGGATGAAGGGGAGCGGGTGCTGACCGCCCGGGAGGCCCGGGAGATGGACCAAAGGCCCTCCTATGGGGCCTTGATGGCCTCGGCGGCCCGGGAACCGGCCCCGGCGGCGCCGGGAGGAGGCGCCGGGACCAGCATTTCCATCACCGTCACCGGTAACACCTTTGGGGCCGGCCTGGACGAGGCGGCGGTGGCGGAGGCCATTGCCGACACAGCGGTGCGGAAGATCCTGGCGGGATTTCAAGGATCAATCTAAGGGGCCCCCGCCGAAGCCCAGCGCAGCGGGTTCGGTGGGGAGAGGAGGAATCCCGGAATGAGCGAGCCTTCGCCCCCGGGCGGAAGCGAGGGATATGGAGGTGATGACGACGATGCTGCGGATCATGTCTTTTGTGGAGCCGGCCACCAGTCGGGAACTGGTGCTGCCGGTGACGCCGTCCCAGTACTTCTGGCGCCACCCCACCAAGATCGAGGTGGCGAGCCTGGATCAGATCGGGGAGGCCACCCTGCACGGCGGGTTCAAAATGGGAGACTGTACCCTGGACAAGGTGCTGTTGCCTGCCCAGGCATATCCGTTCATGGTACCAGGGGGCCGGGCGGCCCCCTATGAGTACCTATCCCAGTTGGAACAGTGGTGCGACGCCGGAGCCAAGCTGCAGTGGATCGTGTCCGGCACATCGGTCAACGTTTCGGTGATGCTGGAGGAGATCACCCAGGGGGAGCAGGACGGCACCAACGACGTGTATGTAAGCATCGCCATGCGGCAGTGGCAGCGGCTGGAGACGCCGGTGCTCTCCGTCTCCGGTGGAGGGGCCGACACCGCCCGGGACGCCCAGACAGGGGCGGCCACGGCCAAGACGTACACGGTACAGTCCGGGGACTGCCTCTGGACTCTGGCGGAGAAATACTACGGGGACGGCGCCCAGTATAAAAAGCTGGCGGCGGCCAATCCGGCCATCACCAACCCCAACCTGATCTATCCCGGACAGGTGCTGACCATCCCACCCGCGGAGAACCTGCCTGCCGCCGGGCAGGACAGTCCCAGCACGGCCCTGTCGGACAGCCTTTCCTGGACAGGTAGCGGCTGGAGTGCGGCGTGAGGCAGGTGGGCCATGACGAAGGAATTCGCGTATCACTTCTCTGTCACCGCCCCGGGAGGCGGAGAGCGCCGGGACATGACGGAGCTGGTGCAGTCCATCAACTGGACGGGGGACATCCGCCAGACCGCCCGGGAGCTGACGGCATCGCTGCTGATCCCCCGTGACGGCAGCGTGGAGATCCCTCCCCTGGAGGAGGGCGCCTGGCTGGATCTGGAGGCGGAGGGAAAACAGCGCTTTTTAGGCCCCCTGCTGACCTGTTCCACCAACAGCCAGTCCTTTCTGGTGAGCCTGGCCGCCCTGGACCGGGGGCGGTTCCTGGTGGGAAATCAAGGCTATTACAAATTCACCGACACCACGCCGGAGCAGGCGGCAAGGACCATCTGCGGCGATTTCGACATCCCGGTGGCCGCCCTGGCCACCACGGGGGTGCCTCTGAGCCAAAACTTCCCCGGCACCAGCTCCCTGGACCAGATCATCCGGAAGCTCTACACCATGGCGGGGGATCAAAACGGGAAGCGCTATCAGCTCCGCTTTACCGGCGAGGGGGCCCTGGAGGTGGTGGAGAAGCCGTCCGCGGCCTCTTTGGAGATCGCCCAGACCATGGGCGTGACCAACACCTGGGACATCGAGAAGATCAATAACCGGGTGGCCATTTACACCGACGACGGCGCCCTGGTGCGGACCGTGGACAACGGAAGTTCTCTTTCCCTCAATGGTCAGCTCTCCCATGTGATCGTGCAGCGCAGCGGGGAGGACGCCGGGGCGGAGGCCCAGGCGTGGCTGGAGGATAACGGATTGCAGCAGAGCCTGACCGTGGAGGTGCTGGACCCGCCCTGGGAGATGCTGAGCGGGTCTGCGGTGATCCTGCGGGATACGGGCAGCGGCGTAAGCGGCCTGTTCTGGATCGACACGGACACCCACACGTTGAAAAATGGGCAGCACTTCGGCAAGTTCTCTCTGAACTTCCGCAACATCATGGGGTGAACACATGGGCAAGACATTGGATGAAAGCGTGGGCGCGCTGCTGGGGGCCATGGGGGCCGTCAGCGGGCAGAGTCAGCCGCCGGTGAGCTTCGCCATCGGGGAGGTCAAGGTGGGCACCCAGGAGGGCCTGCGGGTGCAGTGCGGCGGGAATTTGTTGACGGAAAAGGACATCTGGATCAACGAGGCCCTGCTGGTGGGGTACAGCCCCAAGCTGACGGGGACGCTGCTGGGCACCTGCCCGGATGGGGAGACCGTGACCCTGGTAAGCAAGGACCAATTGACGCGGTCTGAGTTCGCCCTGAAGGCCGGGGACCGGGTAGTGCTGCTGACGGCGGACGAGCAGGCCTATTATCTCATTTGCAAGGTGGTGCGGCTGAAATGAGTTTGTTTCCGCAATTTACGCCCCCCACGGCTCAGAGGCGGGAACTGCCCCTTTTCCGGGATGTTCTGATGGATTACGAGGCCGGACAGCCGGTCTGGGAGAGCGGCAATCCGGTGTTCGTCACCGGGCTGGAGGCGGTGAAGGGCTGGGCCTGGCGGGCCATTGATACGGCCCGGTACCGCTATCCCTGCTTCTCCTGGAGCTACGGGTGTGAGCTGGAGAACCTGATCGGTCAGCCCTATCAGGCGGAGACCAAGAAAAGCGAGGCGGAGCGGTACGTGACCGAGGCCCTGTTGGTCTCCCCCTACATCCGGGAGGTCCGGGCCACCAATGTGCGCTTTGAGGGCAGCACCCTCCACATGGAGGTGGAGCTGTCCACCGTCTACGGAAAGGAGCGGCTGTATGTTTGAGGATATGACCACCCAGAAGCTGAAGGAACAGGTCCTGTCGGAAATCCAGTCGGCGCTGGGGATCTCCACCATGGCAGGGAGCTTTGCCGACGCCGTGGCGGGCCCTTTGTGCCGGCAGGTGAGCGGATTTTACCAGGTGGTGCGGGCGGTGCCCTCCATGCTGTTTGTGGACCCCTCCAGCGGCGTCTTTTTGGACCTGGTGGGCGGCGACTACTTCAACCTGACCCGGCGGGCCGGCACCAAGGCCCGGTGCTCCGTGACCTTCACCGGCGCGGCAGGCACCGTGATCCGGGCCGGGACCCGGTTCCTCACCGGCACGGGGCTGGAGTTCTACCTGCTCTCCAGCGTGACCATTGGCAGCGGCGGCACCGCCGTGGGAGAGCTGGAGGCGGCGGAGGAGGGCAGCGCCTACAACATCGCTCCCGGCAGCCTTTCCAAGATGTACGTGAACCTGGTGGGCCTTGACGGCTTTTCAAACGATCAGGCCCAGGGGGGCACGGACACCGAGAGCGACGAGGCCCTGTATAAGCGCATCGACGAGGCCCGGAAGCGGCCGGACACCAGCGGCAACGGTTGGGACTACCGGGCCTGGTGTCTGGAGGTGGCCGGTGTGGGCGAGGTGAAGGTGGTGGAGCTGGCGGACGGGCCGGGCACCGTGGGCGTCACCATCGTGGACAGCAACTACCAGGCTCCCTCGGAGGAGATCCTGGAGGCGGTGGAGGCCAATATCCAGAAGTACCGCCCCGTGGGGGCGTCCATCACCGTGGAGGCGGCGGAGGAGCTGCCCATTTCGGTAACGGCGGCGGTGGTGGTGTCCGGCACCACGGTGGAAGCGGTCCGGGCGGAGCTGGAAGCCCGGCTTGCAGACTACTGCAAGACCCTGATCCAGCAGAAGTATCAGACCATCTACTACGTGTCCGAATCGGACACAGCCTACACCCTCTACTATAACCGGGTGCTGGCATTGCTGCTGACCATCGACGGGGTGCAGAACTTCACCACGCTGACGGTGAACGGCGGAACCGTGGATATCACCATCCCGGCGGGCAGCGTGCCCACCGTGGGGGAGGTGAGCGTCACATGAGGCCGCTGATCCAGGAGCTGCCCCGGCACTATGGACGAAGTCCCCAGGACGAGGAGCTGCAGCGGGCGCTGACGGTCCTGCTGGAGCAGACCCAGGGCGATCTGAACTTCACGCTGGAGCAGATGTTCCCCTCCACCACCAGCGGGTGGGGACTGAAGCTGTGGGAGGAGGCCTACGGCATCCCCAATGACCCGGCCCTGACCGAGGCCCAGCGGCGCAGCCGCATTCTGGCCAAGATCAAGGGGCAGGGTATGACCACGGTGGAGAAGATTCAAAGCGTGGCCCAGGCCTTTGACGAAAGCCCTGTGGAGGTGGCGGAGCACTATGCCGACTACTTCTTCGAGGTGTGGTTCACGGACACCGTGGGGCCCGTGGCCGACGAGGCGGGGCTGCGGTCCATCATCAACGAGCTCAAGCCCGCCCATCTGGACTGGGCCATCCGGTACCGGCAGACCCGGGGAAGCCCGGTGTATGTGGGGTGCCTGCCCCGGCAGGGGGACAAGATCATTTGGAAGGTGGATTGCACATGATTCCCAATATCGTACTGACCAGCGCCGGGGCGGCGCTGCTGGCCAAGGTTCCGGAGGGATACGCCGTGCCAGTGACCCGGTGGCAGATCGGCAAGGGATCGCTGCCCGCCGGCAGCAGCCTGGACCGGACGGCCCTGGTGGAGCCGGTGGCGTACCTGGACATCACCAGTGTGGAAAACCAGGGGACGGAGGCCCTGATCCTGGGGCAGTTCACCAACCAGGAGATCTGGGAGGCCTTCTCCTTTGAGGAGCTGGGACTGTTCGCCCAGGACCCGGAGGCCGGGGAGATCCTGATGTGCTACGGCAACGCTTTCGGGGATGGGGAACTCATCCAGGCGGCAACGGAGCAGTTGCGGGAGTTCGTTTTCGGTACCCAACTCCAGTTTTCGGGGGACGCCAATGTGACCGGGGAGATCGTCCAGGGCCTGGTGTTCATTCCCTTGGTGGAAAAGGGCGCGCCGGGAGGCGTGGCGCCCCTGGGGGAGGACGGACTGGTACCGGAGCAGTATTTGCCAGAGATGAACTACGATCCTGCTGGGGCTGCTGACAATGCCGTGAAGGTCCACAACGAGGACACCACCGCCCACCCGGACATCCGGGAGACCATGGTGACCACCACCATCCAGGTGACCTATAACGAGGGAGTGATCTGATGAAAAAACTGGGCGATGTGTCTGTTGGTACAACTCTGTACTTAAATGAAGGAGGAACTCGTGTACCTTATCTTGTCGTTAACCAAGGGCGTCCGTCAAGCATTTATCATACAACTTGTGATGGAACTTGGCTTTTAAGGTATGCTCTTTTTTCCAAATACAAGTTTGGAGAGACAGCGGATAACGACTATTCAACAAGTATGATTCCTCAATACCTTCTAGACAACGTGTTCTCGAAATATGATGATGACATTCAAAATGTGATAAACACTGTAAAAATACCATATTTCAATGGAACATCGGTAAAATCAGGATCAAACGGGTTAGAATGTAAAATCTTTGTTTTAAGTCTAAAAGAACTCGGAAAAAGTGACTCCAACGCTCCAAGTGATGGAGCTACGTTGAACTATTTCTCAGGAGCTCAATCAAGTAAAAGAATTGCTTACTACAACAATAACGCTACTGCATGGTGGACGAGATCACCAGTAAAAGTAAACGCAGATAGATATACGTTTTATTCTTTCGCAATAACAACTAGTGGTGATCCAGCGGAGTTGACAAAAACATCTAGTCAAGGGATTCGTCCTACGATAGTGTGCCCGAAAGATCTCATTGTTGACAACAATAATAATATAACAGCAGATTTCGCACCATCAGAGCCCACATCTATTACTGTGCCAACGTCGCCTGTTCCAGCCGGATCGTCAATTCTGATATCATGGGGAGTTGGCTCAAACGAGACCGGATACATTCTTAAACGCAGAGTCAATGGTGGAAGCTGGCAAACTGTTTATACGGGAACAAATACTTCTTATCAAGATATCGCACTATCAACATGGACAGAAGTGGAGTATCAGATTGCCTCAACTGGTGCTGGATTTACCAGTTCTTTTGTAACCAGTAGTGTTGTTACAATTCTGCCGTATGTTATTAAAAATCTGACGGTTCCAAGCATTATTATGCAAGGCCAGGAAATCAATATTTTGTGGATGGCCAGTGATGCATCAACAGATTTTGTTTTGGAACGCAAGGCAGACAACGGAGAATGGACTCAAATTTACAGCGGAGGTTCAGTTAATTACACTGATACACCTGGAAGTTGGAGTTCCGTTCAATATCGAGTAAAAGCTGGCGCCGATGGAGTATTTGGAGAGTATTCAACAAGTTCGTCCATCCCGGTGGTTTCCGCCAGCGCCCTGGTGATTTCCGGGCAGGACGGAGACCTGGGGACCCTGATCAATGATGTGCCCTACACCATCAGCACGGATACTGGGAATCAGATCAGCGTCAAGACCACGGTCAATGGGGCGCTGATTTTCCAGGGCAACGTGGTCAGCGGAACGGCGGAAGCGATCCCGGTTCTGGATCTGGTCAACGGAGAGGGCACCATCGTAATCGAGGCCAGTGTGGAGACCACAAGCGGGATCGTGAGCTCTGTGCGGATATGGACATATCACAAGGATAAGATGACCTTCCCGAACTCCGGGAGCCCGGCGGAACTGACCAAGAATGGAGAGACCATCTGGCCCAAGACCTTGGCGGAGTGTGTGCGGCTGCCCGGCGGACGGACGCTGGATAAGGTCATGGGATTTCCTGCACAGATCTATGTGGAGAGATATACCGGCACCGGCACCTATGGGAGTAGTGACCCGAACGAGCTGGCAATCCCATTCAAGCCCCAGGCGGTTTTCGTGACCTCTGGTAACACCGGGACCACCATCCTGATGGTCCGGCCCGGAACCGTGGAAATGAATGGCAGTGCGGCCTTGACGGTGGCGTGGGAAAATGACGGCGTGACCTGGTATTCTACCAACGCGGCCAACCAGATGAACGCCGCTGGGGCCATTTACGACGTGGTCGCATTCGGATAAGAGAGGAGGAGCACTATGCAGTATGTGAGATCGATACCAAACGTCTCCGGGGCCTATCCGGCGCCTCGGAGCAATCCGTTCCCCGGCTGTCTGCCTTTGACGGACAGCCAGGCGGATACGCTGGTGCAGTACAACGGCTTTGTGACCATCACCCGGGAGCCGGACCCGGAGATCGAGGAATCCAGCGTGACGGTGACGCCGAATCTGGAGGCATGGGAGGCGTGGAAGGCAGAACAGACGGAGGAGCCGGAGGAACCGGGAGAGCCGGCACCTACCCTTGACCAGCGGGTGACCACCCTGGAGGCGGACACGGCGGAGCTGGGCGAGGCCCTGGACCTGATCCTGACGGGCTACACGGGAGAGGAGGAACCGGCCAATGAAACCGGAGAAGGTACGGCCTGAGCTGCTGGAGCGGATCGTCACCTATAACAAGGCAGTGGCGGCCAACGCGGAGAAGGCCGATGATCTGATGGTCCTGCTGGGGGCGCTGCCCCCTGGTCAGGTGAAGAATCTGCTGAAGGACCCGCTCTGTGGACCGATTTTGGAAAAGTACGGGATTACGGGAAATTGAAAGGAGAGTGGTTTGATTGCCTGAGATTATCTCCCGCCTTTTGTGGGCCTGTGCGCCGGGGATCATTGTGGGAGTTATCATGGCGCTGTGGAACAAGCAGCAGAAGGGAAGGGAGGACGAGCGGAGAACAGCAGAAAGGGAACGGATCAAATCGGAGACGCTGCGGATCTCCCTGCTTCTTTCTACCGCCCAGCTAAGCTACGCCGTGGCCATGGCCATCAAGCGGGGCAGCCCCAACGGGGAGATCGAAGCGGGAATCGAGCAGTACGACAAGGCTATGAAAAAGTTCCGGGAATTTGAGCGGGAACAGATTGCAAAAAACAGCGCAAGCTGTGAATTTTGAAAGGAGTACATACATATGAAGATTGCTGATGATTTGATTTTGGAAGGCCTGAACGATAAGAAGAGCTTGGACGAGATCAACGCGGACCTGGAGGCCGCGGGCCTCAACACCAGACTGACCGGCGGCGCCGTCAACGGCAACGCTATCCTCTTCGCCGGCGGGAGCGGCATGATCGTGCTGGTGGAGAATGGCAAGCTGGTGGCAGCCGGTGCCCGCCCCACAGACTATGTCCTCTATAACGGCAAAGCCTGGCACACCGAAGAGGGCGACAATGAGACCCTGATCCCCGGCTATCCTCCCACCTATGGCAATCCCAAGCCGGACTGGCTGCCGGAAGAGGACCCCGCCTGGGCCGTGCCCTGGGAGCAGGAGCTGGACAAGTACAAGCCCGAGAAGGGTATGATGTTCCGGCCGGAGTATGCAGGCCGGAAGGTACAGAAAGGAAAGCTGCTCTATCGTTATGACGATAAGGGCAACGCCACCTATGAGCCGGTGTCCATGCGGGATTACGACGAAGATCACAACCGCAACCAGTAAGGAGGCGCTTTATGGATATCTCGTCTCTCGGCATCACAGGCGTGGCGGCCATCACTGTCATCTGCCTGCTGATCGGACAGGTCGTCAAGGCCTCCGGCCTGGACAACAAGTGGATCCCCATCATCTGCGGCGTGTGCGGTTGTGGCCTGGGTATCGCCGGTATGTTCCTAATGCCGGATTTTCCGGCCACGGACTACATCACCGCAGCGGCAGTAGGGATTGCGTCGGGCCTGGCGGCCACCGGCGTCAATCAGGCCGTTAAACAGATGCAGACTTAATTTCCGGAGCCGGGTTCAACAGAGCCCGGCTCTTTCTTCAAAGGAGAATTTTATGGTACATATCGAACGGACGCCGATCTCAGCCATCCGGCGGGTGGAGATCTATGTGAACAGTGAAAAAAAGCCGCTTTCCGAGATCGTGGCGGAACGGCAGCCGGACATTGCCCTGACAGCGGCTTTTTACAACCCTGGAAAGTGGGCACCAGTGTGCCCGGTGAAAGCGGACGGAACAGTGCTTTACGCCTCGCCGGCGGACAACTACTGGGCCTTTGCCTGGGATACCGGCCCCGATGTGGCGGAGGTGCTAGTGCCGCCCGGTGGATCGTGTGAGCGGAGAAACTATGTGGCCAACTGCCTGCTGGTCCGGGAGGGAGAACCCCAGTCCACGCTTTACTACGGGGCCGATGTGGGCGGACGCAGGGGCCGGGTGGCCGTGGGTCTTACCGACACGGAATGGATCACCTACGGTGCCACAGACGGCTCCAGCGGGGCCTGTACGCCGGAGGATCTGCGGGGCTACATGGCTGGGCAGGGCTGCCGTTTTGCCGTCATGATGGACGGGGGCCGGAAAGTAAACATGTATGTGAGAGCAGCCGGGATCATGATGGAGGGCAAGGACCCCAGCCAGACGCTGATCCTTCTGTGGTTGAATGATAAGGAGGAAAACCCTGTGAGCGAGAAGAAGACCGTGGTGCTGGACGCCGGGCATGATGCATCCAACCTGGCCAATAAGAGCCCGGACGGCACCTACTATGAGCATGAATTTGCCCTGGATATGGCAAAGCGGATCCGGGACCACCTGGAGCGCTGCGGCGTGGCCGTGACGGAAACTCGCCTGGACGGCGGGGCAGTGAGCTTGGCGCAGCGGTGTGCCATTGCGAACAATATCAAGGACCTGGATCTGTTTGTCAGTCTGCACTCCAACGCTGCTGCGGGCAGCGGGTGGTCCAGTGCCCGGGGGTGGAGCTGCTATCTCTACGGCGCCGGTGGAGCACGGGAGCAGGCGGCAACTGCCATTCTGGAGGCTGTCCGGGATGCGGGGGTCACGGTGCGGTCTACACCATTTGTGTATGACCCGGAACTTTATGTGCTCAAGCATACCGTGGCCCCGGCGGTCCTGATCGAGCACGCATTCCACACCAACCAGGAGGACGTAAAAAACCTCACGGACAGCGCCTGGCGGGCCGCTGTGGCCGCTGCGGAGGCCCGGGGTATCGTGGGACACCTGGGGCTTGCTTGGGTGCCGGAGGAAGCCCAGGAGGCGCCGGAGGAGCCCGCAGAGCTGGGGTTGGCAGAGGCCTGGGCAAAGACGACTGGCGTTATGTCCGGATATGCGGACGGAGAGATGCACCTGGATGATCCCGTCACCCGGAAGCAACTGATGCTGGTGGCGTACCGCCTTGCAAAGCTGGCAGGGCTGGCGTAAAATAAAAATAAACAAATAGGACTCAGCTCATTAATTTCACTCAAAATTTCACACATTCTGATCTTTTTGCATGTAGTGCAATGGGTTTGGCGTTTTTGGACGGGGGTTCAACTCCCCCCACCTCCACCATGTCGCCGCGGACGTCATATCGTTCGCGGCCACTTTTTTGCAAAAGTCACCTCTCACTCATTTTGTCGCGGCTCCTTTCCAAATCGCAACCGCTGCGCTGGGTTTCGATTTGGCTTTGGTCGCATATCTGAGACGTGTCCTCAAAACTTTTCACCGATTCCCCGTCGGAGCAAGCATCATATCGCTTGCTCCGACTTATTTTATAATTCAGAGGGCACGCATTCTTTCCAAATCGAACCCGCTTTACTGGACTTCGATATGGCTTTGGGAGCGGATATGGGAACTGCATCCATGCTGTTCACTTCGTCAAGATTTGATTTTTCCATGCTGGAAAACGGCAGTACGTGCTTTCAGATTTAGAAGAACCTACAATTACGAGGAAAAAATAAGATATGATATAATAGCTGCGTTCTGCGCAAAATATAAAGGTTTGGAAAGGAAATTGAAAATATGCCTCAAAATAAGCGGGAGAGCTTAATTTACACAGTTATGATGTGCTTTTTTATGGTACTCTGGATGAGTATCTATAATGTGGCGTTCCAGTATGGAGCCTTTAACCTGAAGATTGTGGTCACCGGGTGGATCGGTTTCCCCATAGCCTATTTGTTTGCCATGTGCTGCGACTGGTTTTTGGTCTCCAAGCTTGCAAAAGGGTTTGCATTCCGTTATCTGATCAAGCCGGATGACGGCCCGCTGAAAAAAATTCTCTGTATTTCCGGCGCTATGGTAGTGGGAATGGTAGTGATCATGTCTCTCTACGGTGCCTGTGAGAGCGCATTCCACACCGGAAACTGGAGTGCTGTACCGGGAAATTGGCTCGCAAATATCCCCCGCAATTTCATTATGGCTCTGCCTGTACAGTTTTTGATTGCCGGTCCTCTGGTACGCCGCGTGTTTCGCTCCGTGTTCCCAGAGGGAAAAGTGCTGGCATAACCAGAGACCGCCACAGTATCTGTTTCTTTGATCATGGGGTAAAACCGACTTGCTAAATGCAAGTCGGTTTTGCTTTCTGATGAGCTTGAAACCAGAATTCCACCTTTTTATTTGGCCAGCCATTCTTTCCGGTCCCGACAGACTAGAGAGGCCGTTCTCGTGAATCGCTTCGGCGTCTTTTGGCAGGACTCTGCCGAAGCTGCCGGCTTGCGGCAAAAATTGACTACTCCACAAGATTCCCTCTTGTCTGCTCCTATAAAAATATATTATACTTTGAAATGGCGGGCGATTCTTGTTTACAATTTACCTTGTCATTCCCCTGTTTTGTTCCATAGAAAGAAGGATGAAATGTCTGCGACCAGAAAGATTTACTTTGCCCGGCTGGTTGGGCGCTGTCTGATTCTTATTGCATGTGGACTCATGTGCGTATTCCGGCCGGATTTCTTTGCCGTGCTGGATGGGTTAAACTTTTTTAAGGTTTTCTCGCCCCTGCACCTTTTGTGGATCGTGTGGGTGATCGATATGTTCCTCCAGATCATCCCCATCAAAAACAAGGTGCCCTTGGGTTCCCAAAAACTTTTTGCCAACCGCTTCAGACCCATACGGGAAAAAATCAACCATAATGCGCTGCGTACCTACATAGTCTCCACGACAAAGGCCGCATATAAGGTGTTTATCATCTGGTGTCTGCTGATTGCGGTAATTGGGCAATTGTACTATTTCGGCGTGATCGATAAGATCGCCCTGTTTATGATCTCCGTGGTGTTCTATGTCTGCGATTTGATCTGTGTGCTGATCTGGTGTCCCTTCCGCCTGATTATGAAAAACCGCTGCTGTACCACTTGCAGGATCTTTAACTGGGACCATCTTATGATGTTCTCTCCGCTGATCTATATGGGTGGTTTTTTTGCCGGGTCTCTTGTGATCATGTCCGCAGTGGCTTGGCTGGTGTGGGAACTGTGCGTGATGATGTACCCCGAGCGGTTCTGGGATCACTCCAACGCCGCTTTGCAATGCTCTGAGTGTACAGATAAGCTTTGTACCCAATACTGCCATAAGCTCCGTGATTGACGGAAAGGAAGAAGCGGAGCCCCAGAGACAGGTTCAGACCATTTTTAAAAATGCCTATGGCCTTATTGGACAGGTACTTTCACCTGTTCAACGGCTGTAGGCATTTTTTATTGCTGTTGACCGTGGTCCCGGGTCCTGATTTCCCAACCGGGTTTTTCTCCGACCTGGAAAGAACAGACTGCACGCAGGTAAACGGTCGGACTGTCGAATACCGGAGGAGATTCGGCGGTGTTGCAATTTGCACGGGCATGCACAGTTGACAGGCAACCGTGTTATTGATATAATACAGTTGAAAAGTGTATGACTCAAATAATACGGTTTTCGGAAAGAGGTGAGGCAGCGTGATCTTTGACGGTTTTGTTCCGGCGGAGGGGAGCCCTCTGTACCGGCAGATCATCCGCCATATCCAGCGGGGATTGGTGGCGGGCACCATCCGCTTCGGAGACGAGCTGCCCTCCCGCCGGACGCTGTCGGCGCTGCTGGGCGTGAATCCCAACACGGTCCAGAAGGCCTACCGGATACTGGAGGAAGAGGGGATCATCACCTCCCACACCGGGGCCAAGAGCTTGGTGGCGGCGGACGAAGAGACGGTGGAGCGGGTTCGCCGGGCGCTGCTGGCGGAGGAAGCCGGGGGCCTGGTACGGGCCATGCGGCAGATGGGGGTCTCCCAGGAGGAGGCTCTGGCGGAGATCCGGCGGCTTTGGGACGGGCCGTTGGAAACAGAGGGGGAGGAAAAACCATGAGACGGTACTGGTCGGTGATTCTGCTGGCGGCCCGGGGTGTTACCGGAAAGCTGTTGGTGCTGTTTGCCATTTTGACAGCGGTAGAGGCAGCATTGGTGGCGGGGATGGGCCTGGGTGCAGAGTTTTTGCGCTTTATGCTGGATAGCAGCCTGTCCCTTGCTTTCCGGGGGGCGATACTGGTTCTGGCGGCGATTTGCTGCCTCTGGGGCAGCGACCTGCGGGGCGGCCGGTGTCAGTATACGCTGGGACGGCTGCAGGTAGGCGAGATGGCTACCGTGGTGCTGTGGGGGCTGTGCTACGCCCTGGCCTTCCTGGCCCTGATGGGATTCCAACTGCTGTTGATCCTGGGGGTGTGCGGGTGGTTCGCCCATGTGAACCAGGGGTTCTCCAGCGCCCAGACCCTCTTTCTGACGGCGCACCAAGATCATCTGTTCCATAGCCTTTTGCCCCTGGAGGACTGGGGCATCTATGTCCGCAACGGGCTCTTCGCTCTGTCTTTGGGGCTGACCTGCTCCGCGTGGTCCTTCTGGCGGCGGCGGAATGTCCCCGGCATGGCGGTGTACGGCGTGACGTTCCTGGCGGTATTCTTCTTTCCAATCAGTACAGGGAGCGGCCCTGATGGGCTCGTTATAGGCGGCCTTGCACTGGCAATCACGGTGGTGGCCCTGGTTTTCGTCTGGAAGGAGGTGCGCCATGGCACGGATTGACTGGAGCCACTGGGCACCCCCGGACCGGGACGCCCAACAGGAGGTTGTGCAATTTTTCTGGGGATTGGGCGGCGGTACGGTATTGGCTTGGGTGTGGTTCCTGTCCAGCTATTGGAGCGCCCGGTCCGAGCTGTTTACCTTGGAAAATGGCCGGAAAGTTTTGGCGCCAGGCAGGATGATAGCGGATCTGCCGGAGATCATCGGCGGCAGCTTCCTGGGCCTTTGGGCAGTGCTGCTGTGGGCAGTGGTTACGGTGGCCCTTCACTACGCCGGTCACTACCGGGAGGGTAGCCGCCCGGTGTATCTGATGCGGCGGCTGCCGGACCGGTGGGAGTACCACCGCCGGTGTCTGGCCATTCCCGGGACCGTTATCCTGATCGCACTGGTGCTGATTCTGGTATTCCTGATGCTGTTTTACGTGATTTATATGAATTGTACGCCGGCGGCGTGCCTTGCCCCGGACCAGTGGCAGAAGATTTGGAGGGTGCTATGATCGAATTGCATGAGATTATCAAGAGCTACGGCCCCAATGGGAAGCGGGCCCTGGACGGCGTGTCCCTGTCCATTCCCCAGGGGGAGATCGTGGGCTTGTTCGGGGAGAACGGCGCCGGCAAGACCACGCTGCTCAAGTGCATCCTGGGTCTGCTGCGCTTCCAGGGGGAGATCACGCTGGACGGGGAGCCCGTCACCGGGAAAAACATTGCCCGGTTGTCCTTTGCCACCTGCGAGCACTCCTTCTTTCCCGGCCTCACGGCGGAGGATCACCGCCTCTTCTACCAGACCCATTTTCCCACCTTTCGGGACAAGCGGTTCCGGGCGCTGATGGAGTTTTTTGAGCTGCCCTTCGGCAAGCCCCTGCGCCATTTCTCCACCGGCCAGAAAAACCAGTTCGAGGTCATCATGGCCCTGAGCCAGGGGGCCGACTACATCCTCATGGATGAGCCCTTTGCCGGAAACGACGTGTTCAACCGGGAGGACTTCTACAAGGTGCTGCTGGGCATCCTGGAGCCCACGGAGACGGTGCTGCTGTCCACCCACCTGCTGGAGGAGGTCCAGAACTTCATCGGACGGGCGGTGCTGATCCGCCAGGGCAGGATCGTGGGGGATGCCTCCATGGAGGAGCTGGAGGAGTCCGGCCGGGATCTGATGACCTATGTGAAGGAGACGTACCACTATCGCCCCGACCGGGTCAGCAAGGCTCTGTCGGATCTGACGGAGTGAGAGGAGGCGGCTATGCGGATTCGGTTTTGTATCCTGGCGGTACTGGCGGCCCTGGCCGTAGGGCTCACCGTCTGGTCCCACGGAGCCATTTATGCCCAGCGGGAGGCGGTGGACGCGGAGCAGGTGGTGCTCCAAGGAGACGCCGCCCGGGCGGAGGGCGTCTCCCTGGAGATGCGGACCTCCATGGACCAGCATCTGTTCTGGGAGACGGAGATCACTGCCGGGCCGGAGATCACCTATCACACCGACTATACTTACAGCGCCGAAGCACGCAGGAGCACCCGCTTCTATGGAAGTCAGGGCCTGTGGGTGGACGTGATGGGCAACAGCGGTGTCACCAACGGGGACTGGGAAACCGAGGACCAGTACGGCATGCAGAAGCCGTACAACGATGTGGCCTCCCGCTGTCCCGCCGGAACAACGGACTATACGGAGGTGGTGCGGCTGCGGGATTACTACCAGGTGTACCCCCTGTATGTATTAAACAGCTTCGATGAACTGCTGCCGGCCTCGCTGGAGGTGGAACGGTTTGTCATTGATGGGGAGCTGGACACCCCGGAGCTGCAGCTCCAGGCCCTGCTGCGGGAGTATTTCCCCATTCCGGTGCCGGAGGATGTCACCCTTGAGATCCGTGTGGATAAAGATGAAAACGGAGACGTCACCGGATATGGCGGCGGCGCGCTGCAGCCCTTTGACACCTGCTCCGTGGTGCGGGAGGGGGGCGTCTATTTCCTTTTCAGCTCTGTGCCAGGAGAACGGCCTCTGGATACCAGCCTCTTTCCCCTGGGCTATGGCGTTTACTTCCTGCCGGTGGAACTGACGCCCACTAAGATCATCGACAACTATGACGCCAGCACCATCCATTTTGGGGATCCGGTCCGGGTTTGTCCTGTGGACCCGTCGGTAGAGTATGCCTACCTCTGCGGGGGAGAGGAGGGCGCCATGTACCTCTTTACCCAGCAGGGTGACACGCTGACCCTGACGGTGCTGGATGAAACCGGCGCCGCCGCACAGACTTTGCCGGTACTGGAAAATCTGGCGGAGGATGACAGGATGGTCAATGTCTGGCTGCGGGAGGACTTCCTGGTGGTGGATACGGCCAGCGACCGCTTCCGGGTGGTGGAGACGGCGGGCCAGGCCTGCCGGGCCACCCTGGAGGGCAGCCTCAGCGCCATCTGGGAGGAGAAGGCCCTGGACCCCCGATACTATGAGCCTACGTTGGATTACGACGGAGAGCGGCTGGCCTTTGCCGGAGAACTGGCCAGGAACTGTGCCTGCTTCCTGGCGCTGTACGGGCCGGAGGGCCTGGAGTATCTGGGCAGCTATTACCTCAGCCTGGACAGGGAAGTGGATTGTTATCTGGAGGATGATACTCCGCTAACCGTCCGTCTGCCCTAGTGGAAGGTATGCGGCATGTAAAAACGCCCCGGTGAGAGCCGGGGCGTTTTTAATTCCAAAAGGAAAATTGGGACTTCTCAAAGAGACAGACGTCTGATAAAATAAGGATAAATGAGATGGGATGTTTTTATTTTGAAAAGTATGGGCGCAGAGAATGCGCTTGAAAACCGGCTGCTTTCGGCAGGAAGACCTGCCGCGGCATATGAAACAAATCATGAGGAGAGGAAGACGATGAAGAGAAGCGGACTTTTGTGGGTCATTTGTCTGTTGGCTGCGGTGCTGCTGACCGGCTGCGGTCCCAAGGAGGGGGAGGCCCAGGACGGCTACGGCGAAGGACGCATGGGAGATACCATGCACACCGAGTTCTTTGACTACACCGTCAACAGCGCCTACCTGTGTGACGATTACGAGGGCTACATCCCTGCGGAGGGTTACCGGCTGCTGGTGGCGGATGTGACCGTCAAGAATACCTTCAATGAGAGCATCCCCATGTTCGACACGGATTTCCAGGCCCAGTGGACGGACGACAGTGAGGACGCCTATGCGTTGCCGCTCACCTATTATATGGACCAGGTTTCCGACCAGCAACTGCCCACAGAGTATGAACTGGCAGTGGACGAGGAGCGCACCGGAACACTGGTGTTTGAGGTGCCGGAAGGGGAGAAAGATTTTTCCATCTCCTATCTGGAGCTCTTTGAGGACGGAAGTGAGGGAGATGTGTTCTTCGTCTACTTTACCGCCGAAGATCAGGCCTGATTCAAAAATCCGACAGAAACTGCGAGCGCCCACCCCTTTTGGGGTGGGCGTTCGTATTGCGGTATTTGGAATTGCCTGTAGAGAGAAACATTGTCTCACTGAGGCGGCAGGCTCTTGAGATAGTTGACGAACTGCTGGGCCGTCCGGCCGGAGAAGCCGCCGTGGCGGACCTCCCAGGCGTTGGACATGGCCAGCAGCTCCTGGCGGTCCAGGCCACCGATACCCTGCCGTTCCGCCAGGGCCAGCACGATCTGCTGGTACTCCTTGGGGGTAGGGGCGTTGAAGTTGATGGCCACGCCGAAGCGGGCGGCCAGAGACAGCTTCTCCTCAATGGTGTCGGAGCGGTGGATGTCGCCGTTGTGCTCCATGTCCGTCCGGTCGTTCCAGGTCTCCCGGATCAGGTGGCGGCGGTTGGAGGTGGCGTAGATCAGCACGTTGTCCGGCCGGGTTTCCACGCCGCCCTCGATGACGGCCTTCAGGAACTTGTACTCCACCTCGTTTTCCTCAAAGGACAGGTCATCGATGAAGATGATGAAGCGGTAGTTGCGGTTCTTGATGTGGGCCAGGATGGCGGACAGGTCACCGAACTGGTGCTTGTAGATCTCGATCATCCGGAGCCCGCGGTCGTAGTACTCGTTGATGAGGGCCTTGACAGAGGTGGACTTGCCGGTACCGGCGTCGCCGTACAGCAGCACGTTGTTGGCGGCCTTGCCGTCCAGAAAGGCCTCGGTGTTGCGGCGCAGCTCCGTCTTTTGCTGCTCGTAGCCCAGCAGGTCCGACAGCATCACCTGATCGATGTTGCTGATGGGCAGGAACTCCACGCCTTCCTCCTTCCGCCGGATGCGGAAGGCGCGGCTCATGGCAAAGACACCGTAGCCATACTGGCGGTAGTAATCGGTCACCAGCCGGAAGGTCTCTTCCACGTCCGGGGCAGACTCCAGGGCGCGGCACAGCGTCCGCACCTGGAGACTGATGTCCCGGTTGTACATCCGCTCCCGCTTGGGGATGGCTGTGTAGTTGCAGACCGTGGAGAAGCAGTCAATCCCCAGGTCCTGTTCCAGGGGGGCAAAGTCGTAGTCGAACAGCCGCCGGAATACGGCGAAGTCGTTTTTGGCGAAGTGGTTGACGCTGCCCTCCTTGGGCCCTTCCCGCTCGCAGGTGCGGGTGAAGGAGTTCTCATTGGTCATCATCAGCCAGGTCAGGTAGCAGTGCCAGAGATTGCCGTCAAAGCCGCAGGCGGTGCTCAGATCCAGGAGGCGCTTGACCTCCCGGTAGCAGCGCTGGACCAGCAGGTCTCTGTCAGAGCCGTTCTCCCAGTCCCGGATAATGTCGCCCAGACGAATGAGGATCTCATCCTTGGCCAGGTCGCTGTAGAGCAGCAGGTGGGCGGTTTCTCGGTACATGGGGCTCATCCCCTTTCTTCCATAGTATCGACTTAGTCCAGCACGGCGCCCCGGTCAGCAGAGGAGACCATTCTTGCGTACCGGGCCAGGTAGCCGGTCTTGATCTTGGGCTCCGGGCAGACCCACTTGGCCTTCCGGGCGGCCAGAGTGGCCTCGTCCACGTTCAGGGTGATGGTGTGGGCGGGGATGTCGATGGAGATGCTGTCGCCCTCCTCTACCAGGCCGATGGGGCCGCCGGATGCAGCCTCCGGGGACACATGGCCGATGGAGGCGCCACGGGTGGCGCCGGAGAAGCGGCCGTCGGTGATGAGGGCCACGTCCTTGTCCAATCCCATGCCCGCGATGGCGCTGGTGGGGTTGAGCATCTCCCGCATGCCGGGGCCGCCCTTGGGACCCTCGTAGCGGATCACCACCACGTCGCCGGCCACGATCTTGCCGGCGTAGATGGCGGCGATGGCGTCGTCCTCGGAGTTGAATACCCGGGCGGGGCCGGTGTGGGTCATCATTTCGGGGGCCACGGCGGACTGTTTCACCACGCAGCCGTCGGGGGCCAGATTGCCCTTCAGCACGGCGATGCCGCCGGTCTTGGAGTAGGGGCTGTCGATGGGCCGGATGATCTCCGGGTTCCGGTTCACCACACCTTCCAGGTTTTCCGCGATGGTCTTGCCGGTGCAGGTTATCAGGCTGGTATCGATCAGATTTGCCTTGGCCAGCTCCGCCATGACGGCATACACGCCGCCGGCCCGCTCCAGATCCTCCATATAGGTGTCGCCGGCAGGGGCCAGATGGCACAGGTTGGGGGTCTTGTCGGAGATCTCGTTGGCCATGTCGAAGCTCAGCTCGATGCCGCACTCGTGGGCGATGGCCGGCAGGTGCAGCATGGTGTTGGTGGAGCAGCCCAGAGCCATGTCGATGGTCTCGGCATTGTGGAAGGCGGCCTCGGTCATGATGTCCCGGGGCCGGATGTTTTTGGCCACCAGTTCCATGATCTGCATGCCGGCGTGCTTGGCAAGACGCAGCCGGGCGGAGTAGACGGCGGGGATGGTGCCGTTGCCCTGCAGGCCCATACCGATGGCCTCAGTCAGGCAGTTCATGGAGTTGGCCGTGTACATGCCGGAGCAGGAGCCGCAGGTGGGGCAGGCGTTGTTCTCATACTCCTCCAGGCCCGCCTCGTCCAGCTTGCCGGCGTAGTAGGAGCCCACGGCCTCGAACATGTGGCTCAGGCAGGTGCGGCGGCCGTCGTTCATGGTACCGGCCAGCATGGGTCCGCCGGAAACGAAGATGGTGGGTACGTTGACCCGGGCGGCGGCCATCAGCAGCCCCGGCACGTTCTTGTCGCAGTTGGGGATCATCACCAGGCCGTCGAACTGGTGGGCCAAAGCCATGGCCTCGGTGGAGTCGGCGATGATGTCCCGGGTGACCAGGGAGTACTTCATGCCTACGTGACCCATGGCGATGCCGTCGCATACCGCGATGGCGGGGAACTCCACCGGTGTGCCGCCGGCGGCCCGGATGCCGGCCTTGACGGCCTCGGCGATCTTGTCCAGGTTCATGTGGCCGGGAACGATCTCGTTGTAGGAGCACACCACGCCGATCAGGGGGCGCTCCAGCTCCTCCTTGGTGTAGCCCAGGGCGTAGAGCAGGGAGCGGTTGGGAGCGGCGGGGGCTCCGATCTTGATGACGTCGCTTCTCATAAGCGGACCTCCGTATCAGGATAGAATTACGCAGAGAGGGAGGTAGCCCTCCCTCTCCGCGGCTGGATCAGTTGGAAGCGGTATCGGGGTCAGTGTCGTCACCCCAGAGCATGTTGCGGCGCAGCTCGGCACCCACGGTCTCCATGGGGTGCTTGGCCAGGATGGCCCGGGAGGCGTTGAAGAAGCAGCGGCCGTTCTTGTTCTCGGCGATCCACTTGCCGGCGAAGGTGCCGTTCTGGATGTCGGTGAGGACGGCCTTCATGTTCTTCTTGGTCTCCTCATAGGGCAGGACCCGGGGACCGGAGACATACTCGCCGTACTCGGCGGTATCGGAGATGGAGTAGTTCATCATGGCGACGCCGCCCTTGTTGATCAGGTCGATGATCAGCTTCATCTCGTGGATGCACTCGAAATAGGCGTTCTCGGGGGCATAACCGGCTTCCACCAGGGTCTCGAAGCCCAGCTTCATCAGCTCGACCACGCCGCCGCAGAGCACGGCCTGCTCACCGAACAGGTCGGTCTCGGTCTCATCCTGGAAGGTGGTCTCCATGACGCCGCCACGGGCACCGCCAATGCCGGCGGCATAGGCCAGGCCGATGTCCACAGCCTTGCCGGTGGCGTTCTGCTCCACGGCCAGCAGGCAGGGCACGCCCTTGCCGTTGACGTAGGTGGAACGAACGGTGTGGCCGGGGCCCTTGGGAGCGATCATCAACACGTCCACGTCGGCGGGAGGAACGATCTGCTTGAAGTGAATGTTGAAGCCATGGGCGAACATCAGGGCGTTTCCGGCTTCCAGATTGGGGGCGATGTCCTTGGCATAGACGGCGGCCTGGACCTCATCGTTGACCAGGATCATGATGATGTCGCCCCACTTGGCGGCCTCAGCCACGGTCTTGACCTGGAGCCCGGCCTTCTCGGCGTTGGCCCAGTTCTTGGAGCCGGCCCGCAGGCCCACGCACACATCGCAGCCGGATTCCTTCAGGTTCAGGGCGTGGGCGTGACCCTGGGAACCGTAGCCGATGATGGCGATCTTACGGCCGTTGAGCTTGTTGATGTCGCAGTCCTTCTCATAATACATTCTTGCCATAGTCGTATTCCTCCCGTAATTTGTTGGTGTCATATATTGTGCTACGCCCTCTTTCAATGGCGATAGTACCGGTTTTGGCGATTTCCAGAATACCGAAGTCGGCCAGCATGTCGATCAGAGCGGTGTTTTTGCTCTGGCTGCCGAAGACCCAGATGGTCAGCGTCTCCCGGCCCACGTCGATGACCTTGGCCCGGAAGATGTTGGTCAGTTGCAAAATCTCGTCCCGGGCGGAGTGGTCCGCGGCCTGCACCTTGATCAGGGCGATCTCCCGGCGGATGCAGGTTTCCTCGTCCAGAATCCGAACCGCCTTCACCGGCAGGATCTTACGGCACTGGGCGGCGATCTGCTCGATCATCAGTTCGTCGGCAATGATCTCAATGGAGATGCGGGCCACGCCGGGCCGGTCAGTGGCGCCGGAGACGATGGATTCAATGTTGTAGCCTTTCCGGGAGAAGAGCCGGGCCACCTGGCTCAGGACACCGGGGGAGTCCTCCGCCAGGATGCACAGGGTATAGAGCTTGCGCTCCATGTTGAATTCCTTTTTCAAGTCGTTCCCTCCTTCAGCAGGAAGTCCGTGATGGGGGAGCCGGCGGCCACCATGGGACGCACCATCTCATCGATGTCCAGGATGCAGTCAATGACCACGCCGCAGCCGGCGGCCATGGCCTGGGGGAAGATCTCCTCCAGCTCCTTCCGGGTACGTACCCGATAGCCTTTGAGGCCATACGCCTCCGCCAGCTTCACAAAGTCCGGGCCCCGGTCCAGGGTGGTGGCGGAGTAGCGTTTGCCGTAAATCAGGCTCTGCCACTGGCGGACCATACCCAGCGTACCGTTGTTGAAGATCACGGAGATGATGGGCAGCTTGTAGTGCTCCACCGTGCACAGCTCATGGCAGTTCATACGGAAGCAGCCGTCGCCGGTGATGTGGACCACCCGTTTGTCCGGATTGCCCAGTTGGGCGCCGATGGCAGCCCCCAGGCCGAAGCCCATGGTGCCGAAGCCACCGGAGGTGAGGAGTTGGCCGGGATAGCTGAAGTGCAGGTACTTGATGGCCCACATCTGGTTCTGACCAACGTCGGTGGAGATGATGGTGCCGTCCGGTGTCCCATGTTGGATCACGTCCAGGATCTGCTGGGGGTTCAGGGTCTCGCTGTCCTCCGCCATGGAGGGGGCCCGCATGGGCAGGATGTACTGTTTCCAGGCTTCGTGGTGATACTGAGGCATCCGGGCATTCAGCAGAGCCAGTACATGGCGGGCAGAGCCGATGATGTGATGGTCCGTCAGCACGTTTTTATCGATCTCAGCCCGGTCAATATCGATCTGCACGATCTTGGCACCGGCGGCGAAGGTCTTGGGGTCCGAGGCCACCCGGTCAGAGAAGCGGCAGCCCACAGCCACCAGCAGGTCACACTCGTTGACGGCCACGTTGGAGGCCTGGGATCCGTGCATGCCGATCATACCGGTGGTCAGGGGGTGGGCACCGGGGAACCCGCCGCCACCCATGACGGTGATGGCCACCGGCGCGTCCAGCTTCTCGGCGAACTCCCGGAACTCCCGGTGGGCCCGGCCCCGGACCACACCGCCGCCGCAGATCAGCAGCGGCCGCTCCGCGTGACTCACCATCTCCAGCAGGGTTTCAATATCCTGCTGGTTCACCTCTGGATTTTTCAGTTGGTGGCTGGCGTTGAGGCTCTGGATACTGTCGCAGACCCGGTTCTCCCGCCAGGGGATGAATTCGTAGTCGATCATCTGGTCGGGGGCTGTGACGTTTTTCAAAAAGTCGATCAGCACCGGTCCAGGGCGGCCGGTGGCCGCCACGGCAAAGGCCTGCCGGATGGTGTCGGGGATCTTCTGGGGGTCCCGCACCAGGAAGGTGGCCTTGGTGATGGGCATGGCGATACCGGTGCTGTCCACCTCCTGGAAGGCATCCCGGCCCAACAGATTCTCGCCCACGTTGCAGGTGATGAACACCACGGGGGAGGAGTCCAGATGGGCAGTGGCAATACCTGTGGTCAGATTGGTGGCGCCGGGGCCAGAAGTGGCAAAGCACACGCCCACCTTGCCGGTGGAGCGGGCATAGCCGTCCGCCGCATGAGCGGCACCCTGCTCGTGGGCCGTCAGGATGTGGCGGATCTTGTCCTGATAGCGGTACAGCTCGTCATAGAGATTCAGAATTGTGCCGCCCGGATAGCCGAAGATGGTGTCCACCTCCTGCTCCAGCAGGCACTCCATGATGGCCTGGGTTGCGCGGATCTTCAAAGTACATTCCTCCTCGTGTTTCTGGGTAAGACGGCCCCGGCGGGAGCCGACGCGTTACATCTTGCCGCCGCCCTTTTGCAGCGCGATCATGCCGGTGCGGGCCACCTCCAGAATATTAAAGGGGCGCATCAGTTCCTCGAAGGTGTTGACCCGGTCGGGAGTGTCCGACAGCTCGATGCTGATGGAGGTGGGGGACAGGTCCGCCACCTTGGCACCGCAGATGTTGCAGATGGTCATGATATCGCCGCGGGTGCGGCTGTTGGCGCTGACTTTGAGAATCATCAGTTCCCGGCCGATCATGCTGGTTTCATCCAGAGTGCGCACTTTGATGACCTCCACCAGCTTGTTGAGCTGTTTTTCCACCTGCTCCACCACGCTGTTGCCGTTGTCCACGATGATGGTGATGCGGGAGACGGAGGGATCGTCGGTGACGCCCACGGCCAGGGAGTCGATATTGAACGCCCGGCGGGAGAAGAGGCTGGTGATGCGGTTGAGCACACCGGCCTGGTTTTCCACCAGAACGGAGATGGTCTGTTTCATAGTGGCACCTCCTCAGTTAGTCGTTGGTGGTGGCGGACGGATCTACCCGAGCAATCAGCAGGCAGCTTCCCGGCTGTCCCAAAAAGCGGTCCAGTCCCTCCTCCACCTGGGATTCGTCGTCCAGCACGATGCTGGGGATGCCATAGGCGGCGGCAATGGCGGCATAGTCCGGGCTGCCGTCCAGAGTCACACCGAAGGACCCATGGTAGGGAGCGCGGTTCTGGATCTGATGCACCAGACCCAGGACGCCGTTGTCGATCAGCACGATCTTCAAATCCAGGTTGCGGGCCCGGACGGCGGCCAGCTCGTTCATGGACATCTGGAAGGAGCCGTCGCCGCAGATGACGATGGTCTGCCGGTTGGGATTGGCCACCTTGACGCCCACGCCGGCAGGCAGGGCGTAGCCCATGGTGCCCAGGCCCCCGCTGGTGAGGAAGCGTCCGCCGCTCAGCCACAGGTGCTTGCAGGCCCACAACTGGTTCTGGCCCACATCCACGCAGATGGCGGCGTCAGGCCGCAGCCGCTGGCCCAACAGTCGCAGCAGACGACCGGGAAACACGCTGCCCTCCCGGACCGGGTACTCCCGGTTCAGCTCCTGGGCCCGCCGCTCCTGAAGCTGCGCCAGCCAGGGGGCGCAGTGGGTGGTCAGGTCCCGTTCCAGCAGTTGCTGGAGGATGACCCGGGCATTGCCCACCAGGGGGATCTCCGTGTGGATGTTCTTGCCGATCTCTGCCGGGTCCACGTCGATGTGGATAGAGGGCATCCGGCGCTGAATCTCCTCCGGGGAGAAGATGGCCCGGTCCGCGGCACGGGTGCCGATCATGATCAGTAGGTCCGACTTGGCCAGGGCTTTGTTGGCGCAGACGTTACCGTGGGTGCCGATCATGCCCATGTTCAGGGGATGGTCGGTGGGCAGCAGGGAAAGACCCATCATGGTGGTCACCACAGGAATCCGGGTCCGGGCGGCGAAGGTCTCCAGCTCCAGAAAGGCGTTGGAGAGAAATACGCCGCCGCCGGCGCAGATCACCGGCCGCTCTGCTGCGGCAATGGCGTCGACCACGTGAGTGATCTGCTTGTCATTGCCCCGGACACTGGGGTTGTAACCCCGGATGTGGACTTTCTCCGGAAAGACCGGGTCCTTTACCACCTGTTCCTGAATGTCGATGGGAACGTCGATCAGCACCGGGCCGGGGCGGCCAGTGGAGGCAATGTAGAAGGCTTCACTGATGATCTGGGGCAGGTCTGCCGCATTCTTCACCAGATAGCTGTGCTTGGAGAAGGGGGAGGCGGCACCGGTGATGTCCACTTCCTGGAAGATGTCCCGGCCCAGCAGATTGGATGGCACCTGCCCCGTGAAGGCCACCAGAGGGATGGAGTCCATGTAGGCGGTGGCGATGCCGGTAAGGAGGTTGGTGGCGCCGGGGCCGGAGGTGACGATGCATACACCGACCTTGCCGGTGACCCGGGCGTAGCCGGAGGCCATGTGGCCGGCGTTCTGCTCGTTGCGTACCAGGGTGTAATCCAACTGCGGTGTGGCCCGCAGTACATCGGCTAGGGGGCAGATGGTGGCGCCGGCGTAACCGAAGACCATCTCCACGCCCTCCCGCAGCAATCCTTCCACCAGGATCTGAGCGCCTGTAATTTCCATAGAACTTTCCTCCTTCTTGACTTCTTTCGCGGCCGACCCGGCCGCCTGGGGGAAAAAGAGATAAAAAAACGCCTGTGGTCCTGATGCCGGGCCACAGGCGTTTCAGTTGGCTGTTGGGATTAGGGGTTAAAAAGCGGATGCGGTACATCCGGGGGTCCCAGCGAACTCTGAAGCATGACCAGACGCATTATTCTCTTTCTTGGTAATCAAGCCTACCAGAACCAGAATAATGTAAAGAACGATCATGGTAATCAGAGTCATCATCATAGAACAGAAAACCCTCCGCTGTCAGCGCAGTAAAAACAAATGTTTGCTGGTTGACCCTCATTATACACGCCGTCCCTTCAAAAGTACACGAAAAAAATCATACCCATAGGAATTTTGGAGCGGCTGACGAAATTTCACAGCAGCTCTGGGGAAAAATCGGAGAGAGTGACGAAGCCGCCTTTCAGATCCTCTCAGCGATAGCCCGGCCCATGGCAACGCAGCCCACGGCTGTCTGGCCGGGCTCGACGATGTCGGCAGTGCGCAGTCCTGCCTCCAGAGTGGCGCTGACCGCCTGCTCCATGGCCTCTGCCTCCTTGGGCATATCCAGGCTGTACCGCAGCATCATGGCCGCCGCCAGGATCATGCCGATGGGATTGGCAATGTCTTTCCCCGCAATGTCAGGGGCAGAACCGTGAATGGGCTCGTAGAGGCCCCGGGTGCCGTCGCCCATGCTGGAGGAGGGAATCATGCCGATGGAGCCGGTGATCTGGCTGGCCTCGTCGGAGAGAATGTCGCCGAAGAGGTTTTCCGTCACGATCACGTCGAACTGGCTGGGGTCCCGGACGATCTGCATGGCGCAGTTGTCCACATACATGTGGCGGACCTCCACCTCCGGGTAGTCGGCGGCCACTTCATTGACCAGCTTCCGCCACAGCTTGGAGGAGTCCAGCACATTGGCCTTGTCCACGGAGCAAAGGCGCTTGCTGCGCTTCATGGCCGTCTCAAAGCCCACCCGCAGGATGCGGCGGATCTCGTGCTCCCGGTAGGCCATCAGGTCGGAGGCGCAGGCCTCGCCGTTTTCCTCCCAGGTGCGGTGCTCGCCGAAGTAGGCGCCGCCGATCAGCTCCCGGACCACCATGAAGTCGATGCCCCGGTCCACGATGTCAGAGCGCAGGGGACTGGCCTGGCGGAGCTGGGGGATCAGCCGGGCGGGGCGCAGGTTGGCGTACAGCCCCATGCCGGCCCGGAGGGCCAGCAGGCCCTTCTCCGGCCGGATAGCCGGATCGATGGTGTCCCACTTGGGGCCGCCGATGGCGGAGAGCAGGGTGCTGTCCGCTTCCAGGCAGGTCTTCAGACTGCTCTCCGGCAGGGGGACGCCGAATGCGTCGATGGCGGCGCCGCCCATGGGCGCCTCCCGATAGGTAAAGTGGTGACCGAATTTGGCGGCCACGGCATCCAGCGCCAGCAGCGCCTGGTCCATGATCTCGGGGCCGATGCCGTCGCCCCGGATCAGTGCGATTGTCCGTTCCATATCCGTTCTCCCCCTTAACCCTTGATGGAGGCCATCAGGCCGCCCTTTTCGATCATCTCCTGAATGAAGGGCGGGAAGGGCTCGGCCTGGAAGGTGGTGCCCTTGGTGATGTTGGTGATCACACCGGTGGCAAAGTCCACAGACACCTGGTCGCCGTCGTCAATGCCGTCGCTGGCGGCGGGGCACTCCAGAATGGCCAGGCCGATGTTGATGGCATTGCGGTAGAAGATGCGGGCGAAGGTCTTGGCGATCACGCAGGAGATGCCGCTGGCCTTGATGGCGATGGGAGCGTGCTCCCGGGAGGAGCCGCAGCCGAAGTTCCAGCCGCCCACCATGATGTCGCCGGGCTGTACCTTTTTTACAAAGGAGGTGTCGATGTCCTCCATGCAGTGGCTGGCCAGTTCCTTTTCGTCCTGGGTAGCCAGATACCGGGCGGGGATGATGACGTCGGTGTCGATATGATCTCCGTATTTATGAACAGTTCCCTGTGCCTTCATGCTTCCATGACCTCCTTGGGATGGGTGATGTGACCGGTGACGGCGCTGGCGGCGGCAACGGCCGGAGAGGCGAGGTAGACCTCGCTGTCCACGTGGCCCATGCGGCCCACGAAGTTGCGGTTGGTGGTGGAAACGCACCGTTCCCCGGCGGCCAGCACGCCCATGTACCCGCCCAAGCAAGGCCCGCAGGTGGGTGTGGAGACGATGCAGCCGGCGTCCAGGAAGGTCTGGGTGTAACCCAGATCGATGCACTGGCGGTAGACACTGGGAGTGGCGGGGATCACGATGACCCGGACGCCGGGGGCCACCTTGCGGCCCTTCAGGATGGCGGCCGCCGCCGCCATGTCGGCGATCTGCCCGTTGGTGCAGGAGCCGATGACCACTTGATCGATGGTCACGTCGCCGCTCTCAGCGGCCCGGTGGGCGTTCTCCGGCAGATGGGGATAGGCTACAGTGCAGTCGATCTGGCTCAGATCCAGCTCGATGACCCGCTCATACTCCGCGTCCGGGTCCGCCTCGTAGGCAGTCCAGGGCCGGTTCACCCGTTCGGCCACATACGCCCGGGTGACGTCGTCCACGGCGAAGATGCCGTTTTTGGCGCCGGCCTCGATGGCCATGTTGGAGATGGTCAGCCGGTCGTAGATGGTGAGGTTCTTCAAACCGGGGCCGGAGAACTCCAGGGACTGATACAGCGCACCATCCACACCGATCATGCCGATCAGGTGCAAAATCACGTCTTTGCCGCTGACGTAGGGCTTCAGGGCACCGGTGACGTTGACCCGAATGGCGGAGGGCACCTTGAACCAGGTCTGGCCGGTGGCCATGGCAGCGGCCATGTCGGTGGACCCAACGCCGGTGGAGAAGGCGCCCAGGGCGCCGTATGTACAGGTGTGGGAGTCGGCGCCGATGCAGGCCTCACCGGGGGCAATGATGCCCTTTTCCGGCAGCAGGGCGTGTTCAATGCCCATCTGGCCCACGTCGTAGTAGTTGTCCAGGTCGAACCGCTTGGCGAACGTGCGGCACTGCTTGCACTGGGTGGCAGCCTTGATGTCCTTGTTGGGGACGAAGTGGTCCATGACCATTACCACTCGGGACTTGTCAAAGACCTGCTGGAAGCCGGCCTTCTCAAACTCATTGATGGCAACGGGAGAGGTGATGTCGTTGCCCAGCACGATGTCCAGCTTGGCCTGAATCAACTGGCCGGCCCGGACTTCTGGCAGCCCAGCGTGGTGGGCCAGAATTTTTTGCGTCATTGTCATGCTCATGATGCGTGAGCCTCCTTCTGCCACGTAGCCGCGGCGGCTTTGTTGATGCCGTTGATATAGGCACGAATCGAAGATTCAATGATGTCGGTGGAGATGCCGGTGCCGGTGTAGATGTCACCGTCGTGGCTGATCTTTACCACGGCCTCGCCGATGGCGTCCTCACCGTCGGTGACGGCGTTGAGGCTGAAGCTCTCCAGATTCACATCCATGTCGGTGATCCGGTTGATGGCCTTGAAAGAGGCGTCCAAGGGGCCGGAGCCGATGGCCACTTCCTCCTTGACTTCGTTGTCCCGTTCCAGCTTCACACAGGAGGTGTTGGGCAGGCCGTCGCCTACGTTGACCACGTGGCTGAGGAGCTTCCAGCCGCCCACATCGTCCCGGCGCCGGTTCAGGACCAGGGCCTCCAGATCGGAGTTGGTGATAGACTTCTTCTTATCTGCCAGGGATTTGAAGCGGGCGAAGATCTCCTCCAACTGACTGTCGGTGATGGTGTATCCCATGGACTCCAGCCGCTCCCGCAGAGCGTGCTTGCCGGAGTGCTTGCCCAGCACCATGGTGTTCTGGGGAATACCCACGTCGGTGGAGCGCATGATCTCGTAGGTCTGGGCGTTGGCGATGACGCCATGCTGGTGGATGCCGGACTCATGGGCAAAGGCGTTGGCGCCCACAATGGCCTTGTTGGGGGCGATGGGCACGCCGGTGATGCTGGAGAGCAGCTTGCTGGATTTGTAGATCTGGCGGGTGTTGATGCCGGTCTCCGCACCATAGATGTCCATCCGGGTGCGCAGGGCCATGACCACTTCCTCCAGGCTGGCGTTGCCGGCCCGCTCACCGATGCCGTTGACGGTGCACTCGATCTGGGTGGCACCCGCCCGGATGCAGGCCAGAGAGTTGGCCACGGCCATGCCCAGGTCGTCGTGGCAGTGGACGGAGATGTCCACGTTCTCCACACCTTCCACATGGGCCTTCAGGTAGCTGATCAGGTTGAACATCTCCTCGGGGGTGGCGTAGCCCACCGTATCGGGAACATTGAGGGTGGTGGCTCCGGCGGCCACAGCGGTGGAGTAGCACTTGGCCAGGAAGGACCACTCGGAACGGGAGGCGTCCTCGGCGGAGAACTCGATGTCGTCGCAATAGCTCTTGGCGTAGCTGACCATCTGGCTGATGGAGTCCACCACCTGCTCCCGGGTCATCTTCAGCTTATACTCCATATGAATGTCACTGGTGGCCAGGAAGACGTGAATGCGGGGGTGTTTGGCGCCCTTGACCGCGTTCCAGGCGGCGTCGATGTCGCCCTTGGTGCAGCGGGCCAGGCTGGCCACCGTGCAGTTGCTGACGGCCTGGGAAATGGCCTCCACGCTGCGGAAATCCTCGGGAGAGGCAATGGCGAAGCCCGCCTCGATCACATCCACCCCAAGGGCGTCCAACTGACGGGCCATGTCCAGCTTTTCCGGCAGGTTCATGCTGCAACCGGGGGACTGCTCGCCGTCGCGCAGGGTGGTATCGAAGATCTTGATCCTTTTCATGTGGGGAAAGCCTCCTTTGATTTGATGGTGGTCCAGGGAAATAAAAAACGCTTTCGTCTCTTTGCATAAGAGACGAAAGCGTAAACTTCCGCGGTACCACTCTTGTTGATATAAAAATATCCCCTTTCCATATCAGCCCCAGGGGGCGAATACGGCCTCTTTGGTAACGGTGAAGAAACCCGTTCACACCTACGGTCCTGATGGAACTTTCAGCGGACTGCTCGAGGGCCAGTACATCATCTGTCTGCATACCGCCTCGCAGCGACCGGCGGCTCTCTGAAATGCGCGCAGTGACTTTCTCCCTGTCATGGCATTTGGTTGATTTAATTTTGCGATGGTATGAATTTACACGAGTTTCGTAGGTTTGTCAAGCAAAAAATTTTTACCACGCAAAAGTTTAGACCTGCCGGACAGGGCCTCCACAGCCTCCGAAAACTGCCTGGGCGGGGAATCCGACGAAAGTTTCCGTGCGATTTGCAACAAAATGCGAATTGATTTCCCAGCCTTATATGGTATTCTATACTAAAAAAGCGTAAACGTTTGAGAAAAAGTGGGGCGCTGCCATGAAAGTGGTTCTGGGGTATCTGAAGCCCTATGCCGGGCGGGTGGCCGTGGGTGTCACCATCAAATTTACCGCCGCCATTCTGGAGCTGGTGCTGCCGCTGCTGTTGGCCACAGTCATCGATGACCTGGTGCCTGCTGGAGATCTGCCGGCCATCTGGCGGACCGGAATTTTGATGGGCGTTCTGGCCTTCGGCGCCGCCGGGTGCAACATCACTGCCAACCGCATGGCCGCCTGGGTGTCCATGGAGGTGACCCGGGAGCTGCGGCGGGACCTGTACCGACGGGTACAGGAGCTTTCCTGCGCCCAGATGGACCGGTTTTCTGCCTCCTCCATGGTATCCCGGCTGACGAATGATACATATAATGTCCATCAGATGTTTGACAAGGTGCAGCGGGGCGGCATCCGGGCCCCCATGCTGGTTCTGGGCGGACTGGTGCTGACGTTTTTGCAGGAGCCGGTTCTGGCGCTGGTGCAATTGGCGGTGAGCCTTCTGACCTTTTTGACCATCGCCTTGGTGACCCGAAGGGGCATTCCCTTTTACACCCAGGCCCAGCAGGCGGTGGATACGGTGGTGCGCATCCTGCGGGAGAACGCCTCCGGCGTCCGGGTGATCAAGGCACTGGCCTGCCAGGGCCGGGAGCGGGAGCGGTTTGAGGCCGCCAACCACGCCTCCCGACGGGCGGAGGAGCAGGCCGGCTGGGTGATGGCGCTGACCAATCCCATCACCGATTTCCTACTCAATGTGGGACTGACCGCAGTGGTGCTGGTAGGTGCCCTGCGGGTAGACGCGGGGTTGATGCAGCGGGGGCAGATCGTGGCCTTTCTAACCTACTTTACCTTGATCCAAAGTGCCACTTTGGGCATTGCCAAGGTATTTGTCCGGGTCAGCAAAGGCGCCGCCTCCGCCCGGCGTATTCAAGAGATCCTTCAGGCTCCCATGGAGCAGACCGTGCGGGAGCCGGAGGGGGAGGAACACGCTGGACTCTTGGGTATGGAGGAGGCCACCTTCTCCTACCTGGGCGTGGAGCCGGACCTGGACCGGGCCAGCTTTACGCTAAACAAGGGCGAGATGCTGGGCATCCTGGGCCCCACCGGCAGCGGCAAGACCACACTGATCTCCCTGCTGCTGCGGCTGTACGATGCTGACAGCGGTGTGGTCTGGGTGGGCGGCAGGGATGTAAAGACCCAAACCCGCCGGCAATTGCAGGAGCGCTTTGGCGTAGTATTCCAGAGCGACACCCTGATCGCCGGCAGCGTTTACGAGAATATCTCCTTCCTGCGGGGATTGTCCCGAGAGGCGGTGGAGGCTGCCGCCCGCACTGCCCAGGCCTGGAAATTTATCCAGGACTTGCCGCAGGGTCTGGACACCCATGTGGACCTGCGGGGCGCCAATCTCTCCGGGGGCCAGCGGCAGCGGCTCCTGATCGCCCGTGCCCTGGCCGGCAAGCCGGAGATTCTGGTGCTGGACAGCGCCGACAGCGCCCTGGACTACCGGACGGCGGCAGCCCTGCGGGGGGCCCTGCGGAGGGACTGCCCCGGTGTGACGATGGTGGTGATCTCAGAGCGGATCTCCGCCGTGCGGGAGGCAGACCGGATTCTGGTACTGGAAAACGGGCGGATCGATGCCCAGGGCCGCCACGAGGAGCTGCTGAAGACCTGTGCCCGCTACCGACAGATGGCGGAGCTGCAGATGGGGGAGGGGATGGCATGAAAAGGCATCTGCTGCTGCGGATCGGCCGATTCCTGCGGCCATACCTGCTGACACTGGCGGGGATCACAGTGCTGATGGTGGCATCCAATCTGCTGGTTTTGGCGATACCGCTGCTGTCCGGCTGGGCACTGGACGCCGTAGGTACGGAGTCGGGGAGCGTGGATGTTTCCAGCGTGCTGCGCAACTGCGCCGGAATGCTGGGCTGCTGCGCACTGTCGGCAGCTATGAACTACGTGGTTTCCGCAAAACTGATCCAGGTGGGCCAGGCCGTGTCCTATGATTTACGGAAGGCGGCCTTTCAGCGCATGAGCGAGCTGCCGGTCCAGTATTTTGACACCCATCCGGCCGGCGATCTGATCAGCCGCATCTGCTACGACGTGGACACGGTCAACGCCACCCTTTCCACAGACCTGCTGCAGATCTGCACCAGTCTGCTGACGGTGGCCGGGTCCTTTGTCATGCTGCTGGTGCTCTCGCCTTCCCTGGCGGTGGTGTTCTTCGTAACGGTGCCGTTGTCGGTGGTACTGACACGGCTGCAAATGCGGCGGATTCATCCTTTGTTCCGCCTGCGGTCCAAGGAACTGGGTGCTCTGAACGGCTTTGCCGAGGAGCGGATCGGCCGCCAGCGGGCCATCCGGGCTTATGGTGTGGAGGCCGAGGACCTGCGTCAGTTCGAGGAGCGCAACGACGAGGCATCCCAGGCCTACTACCGGGCGGACTGCGCCAGTGCCTCTCTGGGTCCGTCCGTCAACTTCATCAACAATCTGTCCCTGGCGGCCATCAGCGTTTTTGGCGGACTGCTGTTTATCAGCGGCGGGCTCTCTATCGGCAGCCTGTCCTCTTTCGTGCTGTACTCCCGCAAGTTTTCCGGGCCGATTCGGGAGGCTGCCAACCTGCTCAGTGATCTGCAGGCATCTGTCGCAGCAGCGGAGCGGGTACTGGATCTGCTGGATCAGGAGCCAGAGCCGGCAGATCCGCCGGAGGCGTTGGAACCAGAGCATTTAAAGGGGGCCATCTCCTTCCGGCATGTGGATTTTGGCTACGATCCGGACCGGCCGGTGCTACGGGACTTCTGCGCCGACGTGCCCGCCGGCAGCATGGTGGCGGTGGTAGGCACCACCGGGGCGGGGAAGACCACCCTGGTATCTTTGCTGTTGCGGTTCTACCAGCGGCAGGGGGGAGACATCACTGTGGACGGCAGGCCTCTGGAGGCCTATACCCGGGATGGCCTGCGGCGCCGCCTGGCCATGGTGCTACAGGATACCTGGCTGTTCGGAGGGACTATCGCGGAAAATATCGCTTACGGCACACCTGGTGCTACCCGGGAGCAGATCATCGAGGCCGCCAAAGCCGCCTGCATTCATCGCTTTCTGACTTCTCTGCCGGACGGGTACGACACCGTCCTCACCGACGAGGGGGCGGGTATCTCCAAGGGACAGCGGCAACTTCTGGCTATTGCACGGTGCTTCCTGTCCGACGCCGACGTGGTGATCATGGATGAGGCTACCTCCGACATGGACACGGAGACAGAGGAGCAGATCCGGGCGGCGCTGGAGCGTTTGCGGCAGGGGAGGACCTGCTTCGTCATCGCCCACCGGCTGGTGACAGTCCGCAAGGCCGATCAGATCCTGGTGCTGGACGGCGGTGCCGTGGCGGAGAGCGGTACACACTGGGAATTATTGGAACGTGGCGGAATTTATGCAAAATTATATGACGCCCAGTTTGCCGGCTGAATACGCACGGAAACGTATTCCATATTATGAGAGTATTTTCCTGAAAACTGGTAAGATTTTCTCAAAAGTGCATAAAAACTACACGGCTCGCTTAGACCTTTTATATGAAAATTGTTAAAATCCATAAAAAATTTGTAAACAAAATAGCAAAAATACGAATTGACAAATCAACGAAAAGACCCGATAATAGTTATAGAAGGAGCGCAAACGTTTGCGAATTTTGGTTCTTTTTATACCTTTTTTAGGCAAACGGGGACCGCAAATCTTGAAAAAATGGATGTGAGAGAGAAAGAAGGAGAAATGCCCCGGTGGCAATCCGGCAGTAATCAGAAAGAGGTGTTATCGTGTCAAAGAAAGCCCTCCCCCGAAAGCCGCTGACCAAGAAGCGGCTGAAGAACCTGATTTTGAACGTGGTGACCAACCCGTTCAACATGGTTGTGCTGGTGAGTCTGGTGATCCTGTTCTGCCTGATCATCATCCCCCTGCTGACCATGATCTCCACCACCTTCACTGCAGCCCAGGCCGAGGTCATGCGGCGGAGAATCGAAGGCGCCCAGGTGGGCGACTTCACCTTGTATTACTGGACCTATATGCTGGCCAGCAATATGTCCAAGGCAATTTTGTGGGAGCCGCTGCTGAACTCGCTGATCATCGGCGCGTGCGTGGTAGTCATCTCCGTGCCGCTGGGTTCCGTACTGGCGTGGCTGATGGTCCGCACCGACATCCCCGGCAAGAAGGTCCTGAGCATGCTGGTGATCATCCCCTACATGATCCCCTCCTGGACCAAGGCTCTGAGCTGGTTGGCGGTGTTCCGCAACTCTACCAGCGGTGCCAACGGTTTTCTAGCCGGTATGGGAATCCCCATCCCTGACTGGCTGGCTTACGGCCCTATTGCCATCATCCTTTGCATGTCCATGCATTACTACGCATTTTCCTATATCATGGTTTCCGGTGCACTGCGCTCCATCAACTCCGAGCTGGAGGAGATGGGTGAGATCCAGGGCGCCAGCAAGCCTCAGATCCTGCGTCACATCACCCTTCCTCTGATCATGCCCTCTATTCTGTCGGCTATGATCATGACCATCAGTAAGTCCATTGGTACATACGGCGTGGCGGCCAACCTGGGCAACCGGATCGGCTATTACACGCTGGCCACCAAAATGCGCGTGTTCATTGAACAGGGGCCCCAGGGCGTGGGCTACGCCATGAGTCTGGTGCTGGTGGGCCTGGCCGCGGCCATCATCTTCTCCAACCAGAGAGTGGTGGGCGTCCGCAAGTCCTATGCTACCGTGGGTGGCAAGGGCGGCCGGCACACCCTGATGTCTCTGGGAAAGGCCAAGAAGCCGCTGATGGCTTTCCTGGTGGTGTTCCTGTTCCTGGCCATGGTGATGCCCATGTTCGTGCTGATCATGGAGACCTTCCAGATCACCACCGGTAACGGCTACGGCCTCGACAACCTGACGCTTTACAACTGGATCGGCACCGTGGACGAGGCTGATAAATATATCAACCTGCCCGGTATCTTCCGCAGCAAGGAGTTCCTCAGCGCCCTGTGGAATACGGTCCGGCTGACCCTGATCGCCTCCATCATCACCGCCATCTGCGGCCAGTTCCTGGGCTATATCAGCTCCCGCGGACGCGGCAAATGGTACGGCAACCTGACGGAGCAACTGGTGTTCGTTCCCTATCTGATGAGCGGCATCGCTTTCTCCACCATGTATTTCGCCATGTTCAGCACCCCCCATCTGGGTGGCCTGATCCCCTCTCTGTACGGCACCTTTACCCTGATCGTTCTGACCTCCGTGGTCAAGCACTTCCCCTTCGCCAGTAAATCCGGTACGGCCAACATGCTGTCCATCAGCGTGGAGCTGGAGGAGGCGGCGGACATTGCCGGCGCCAGCTTCTGGAAGCGCATGGCCTCCATCATCGTGCCTCTGGCGAAGAACGGCTTCATCTCCGGCTTCATGCTGACCTTCATCTCCATCGCCAAGGAGCTGGACCTGATCATCATCATGATGACCCCCACCACCCGGACCATGTCCTACCTGGCCTTCACCTATTCCCAGGATGGCTATAACCAGATGGCCGACGCGATCTCCGTGGTCGTGCTGCTGTTCATCCTGGTGTGCTACATCATCGCCAACAAGTTCGGTGCTGATATCGGCAAGAGCTGGGGCTGATTCCAGGAAGACGGACCGTTTTATGACAGAACAGAAAGGATAAGGCGAACCATATGAGTCGTATTGAATTAAAGCATATTGATAAATTCTATGGCGATAACCACGTCCTGCGGGACATCAACCTCACCATTGAAGACGGTGATTTCATGACACTACTGGGCCCCTCCGGCTGCGGCAAGACTACCACTCTGCGTGTGGTCTCCGGCCTGGAGCGCCCCCAGAACGGCACCATGACCATTGACGGCGTGGAGATGATCAACGCCGACGACGCCTACTTTGCCGAACCCAGCAAGCGCGGGCTGAACCTGGTGTTCCAGTCCTACGCCCTGTGGCCCCACATGACGGTGTATAACAACATTGCCTTCGGCCTGAAGATTCAGAAAATGGCCAAAGAGGAAATTGACAAGCGAGTCATGGACTCCCTGCGGATGATGCGGATCGAGCAGTACAAGGACCGCTATCCCACAGAGCTGTCCGGCGGCCAGCAGCAGCGTGTGGCCATCGCCCGTGCTGTGGCCTCCAGCCCCAAGCTGCTGTTGCTGGATGAGCCCCTGTCCAACCTGGACGCCAGGCTCCGCCTGGACATGCGCGCCGAGTTGCAGCGTTTGCACAAAGAGCTGGGCACCACCATTATCTACGTTACCCACGACCAGGTGGAGGCTCTGACCATGTCCACCAAGATCGCTCTGTTCAAGGAGGGCGCACTGAACCAGGTGGCCACCCCCATGGAGCTGTACAACAACCCTGTCGACCTGGAGGCCGCCGACTTCATCGGCAACCCCCGCATCAACCTGCTGGACGGCAAGGCCGAGATGAAGAACGGCCAGTTGGTGGTCAAGAGCGATTTGGGCGGCCATACCTTCGACGCCAAGGACCTGACCAACGAGGAATTCCCCAAGAGCGGAGAGTTCGACTGCGTGTTGGCTATCCGGCCTGAGCAGGTCATCATCTCCCGGGAGAAGGTGGACGGCGCGATTCCCGTCACAGTCTACGCCAGCCAGCCCGCCGGCTCCGAGACCATCGTCACCCTGGTGGCCGGCAGGGACGAGTTCCTGTCCAAGGAGATCGGCCAGGCTCATTACGAGCTGGACCAGAAGGTCTGGGCCATTATCGACCAGGATAAGATCAATATCTATAACAAGAACACGACCCGCCTCATTAAGCGCGCGGTGTGACCGCGAGTTTATAAATCGCAAGATCTCAAGCGACCCCAATTCATTTTATATAAGCGAAAGGAGACATTGAGATGAAGATGAAGAAACTCTTTGCACTGCTGCTGACCGCAGCCATGGTCCTGAGCTTGGTTGCTTGCGGCGGGGGAGACGACACCGCTGCTGATACCGGAGACGGTGGTGATACCACCGAGGAGTCCGGCCTGACCCTGGGTTACGACTATGCCACAGACACAGAGTACTTCGGTCCTGTTTGGGATGAGTGGAGCGACAAAACTGATGACGAGCTCTACGAGGAGGCTAAGGCGGAGGGCGGCACCATCGAAGTCTATGCCACTACTTCCAAAATGCTGAACATGGTGGATGCCTTCATGGAGGATTATCCTGGCCTGGAGCTGGACGTGATGGACCTGGACTCCGACGAGGTGCTGAGCAAGGCCGAAATGGAGTATTCCAGCGGCAATGTTACCGCCGACGTGCTGCAGACCAAGGACGTCAACGGTGCCGTGTTCTATGAGCACTATCAGACCGGCATTTTCACTCCCTACTATCCCCGCGACATTTGCTCTCACATTGATGAGGATCTGCTGAAGTATAGTTTGCCTCTGTACAGCTCTCAGTCCTTCTGGTATTATAATACCGCCGCATTCCCCGATGGCCAGCCCATCACCAGTTGGTGGAACATCATTGAGAAGAACGACGACGGCAGCCAGAAGTACCGCATTTTCTGCAAGGAGATCGGCACTGAGACCGCTTATCTGTCTCTGTTTGCCAGCTTCATCGTCAACGCCGACCAGATGGAGCAGGCTTATGAGGATATCTACGGCGAGCCTCTGGAGTACACCTATGATGCCTCAGACTTTACCTTCGAGGTGCCTGAAAACAACGCCGGCGTTGAGTACATGTGGCGATTCAGCCAGATGAAGATGACCTTCATCGATGATGGTGACGAGCTGGCTCTGGCCGTTCACAACTCCACCGCTGACGATCCCGCCCTGGCTCTGGCCTCTGCCGGTAAGATTACCAACCGCGACGAGTCCGGCTACGACATTGCCTGGTGCATCAACCTGACTCCCTACACCGCTCTGCTGAACTGCGAGTCTCTGTTCGTGGCCTCCGGGTGCGATAACCCCGCCGGTGCCCGCCTGTTCATCCGCTATGTCATGGGCGGTGCTGACGGTACTTCCGATGGTTTCGCTCCCTTCATGAAGGAAGGCAACTGGCCCGTTCGCGACGACATGATCAACGAGAAGAACCCTGCGCAACTGGATGAACTGGGTGCCATCGAGAACGATTTCGGTGCGATCTATCAAATCTTTACCGATTGCCAGGATATGTGGAACTATTGGCTGAACCAGAATCCCAATATGTAACTTGTCCCACGGCGGCTGCTGTGTGATACACGATCCGCGGGGGCGGACGGAAGTCCGCCCCCGCGTTTTCAAAAAAAGGAGGCGACCGCCGTGCAGAACCGAAAATTGGAGCAGTTACGGCAGGAGGAACGAAACAGAATCTGGAAGGAACGGGGAGATCGCTTTTGGGGCGCCTTTCTGTTTACCAAGGACGGCAAGGTGAAAAGTACTTTGCTGCTGTACTCCTTCTGCCTGTGTGTGGTGTTTGTGGCAGTTTACGCCGCGGCTTATGTGATTTTTGTCAACCTTCTCCATCCCTTGCTGGAGGGCGCCTCTGTGGCGACGGTCAATTTTGTGGAGGCGGCCGTACCCACCCTGGTGGGCACAGCGGTATGCAGCCTCTCCTGGCTGCTGCCGGAAAAGCGGATGATGTTGGCTTCCTATCTGTGGATGGCCGTGCTGGCCATCGCGTGCTTGGTGGCCATGCTGATCATTCTGGGGGGAGACACACAGGCACAAATGCTGTTCCTGCAGTTCTTTGGGCTGTTCGTGCCAGCACCCATCCTCCTGGGAGGGGGGCTGTCGCTGTGGCTGTACCGCCGGTACCAGCGGCGCAGACCCACCCTGACCAATGGGAGAATCGAAAGGACTGTGAGACCATGATCAATACCGTATTATTCGATATGGGAGGAACCCTGGAGGATATCTATTCCAATGCAGAGAGCAAAATGGCTGCGGCCCAGGGTGTCCTTCGGATTTTGCGCGACCATGGCGTGGACGTTCAGGTGGACGAGGACGCCGCCCTCCGGATGTTGAGTGACGGCTGGGACCGGTATGCTGCGTACCGGAATCCCTCCCAGCGGGAGCTGAAACCGGAGGAGATCTGGGGCAACTACGTGCTGACGGATTTCGGCCTGGATTTTGAGACCGTTCGCCCCTTTGCAGAAGAACTGGCCCATATGTGGGAAGTGACCCACTACCATCGCAGTTTGCGCCCCCGGGTCAAGGAGATGTTGGAGGGATTGAAGGGCCTGGGTATGAAGCTGGGCGTTATCAGCAATACCGCCAGCCTGTTTCAGGTCTATGAGATTTTGAAGGAGTATGGCATCCGGGATTACTTCCAGGATGTAACGCTGTCTTCGGTGACCGGCTATCGAAAGCCGGATCCCAATATTTTCAAAGTTTCCCTGTACCAGGTCCAGTCGGATCCTGCGGAGTGCGCCTACGTGGGTGACACCTTCTCACGGGATGTGATTGGTCCCCAGAATATGGGCTTTGGAATGACTTTCCACATTCACTCCTTCCTGACTGCTTCCCGTGACACAGATATTCCCGATTCGGTGAAGCCCACCTACTCTATTGAGGACATCTATGAGGTCTACACCATTCTGCGCGATCAGCAGAAGGCGGAGTGCTCCGGTGTCCGTCCGGCCTGATGCCGGAACTTAAATACGGAATCAATGCGGGGGCCGGCAATACCGGCTCCCGTTTTCTGCAAGGAAAATAAAAAGGCACCGGAGGAATGCCATTCCTCCGGTGCCTTTTTGTTTTGAAAATGAGGTTCTCAGGAGTAGAGGGTACCCACACCGTCCACCATGGCGTCGTAGCCCCGCTTCACCTTGTCGTAGTTCTTGTCCCGGTCCAGAACCACGCCGCGACCGGCGCCGTCCACCACCAGGCCAAGGCCGATCTGATCCAGCCGTTGGTCCAGCTCCGTCAGCAGGGTGGGCGCGGAGCCGGGCTCCGTGGAGCGGCCGTCAAAGATGATGTGGAAGTAGACCTGGGGCAGGCCCTGTTCCTTGGCCATCTGGCAGATGGACAGGGGATAATCGATGCAGCCGTGGGAGGACTTGTAGGTCAGGTATGCCAACAGATGTAGGGAGGAACCGTTTTTCTTCACATGGTCCACAGCCTCCAGGAATACCGGATTGCGCTGGAAGCTGCCGTCTTTGACGGCGGCGTCCAGGCGGACGTCGTCCTGCATGACGCAGCGGCCGGCGCCCAGGTTGGAGTGGCCCGCTTCGGAGTTACCGGCTTTCCCGGCGCCCAGGCCCACGTGTTCGCCGGAGGCATGGAGCTTGGACCAGGACTGGTTGGCCAGTAGGCTGTCCCAGTAAGGCGTGTCGGAAATGTGGATGGCGTCGCCCTCATCGCCAGAGCCCAGCCCCCAGCCGTCACAGATGATCAGCAGCATCTTGCGGTCCTTGCCCCAGTTGTGCCCCTCTGCCAGAGACTTGCCGGTCATGACAGCGGGCTGGGGGATGCCCATGACATCCAGTACCGTGGGAGCCACGTCGCTGAGGGCACCATCGTGCAGTTTGATGGGGGTGGGATCGGCGGGATCCATCATGACGAAGGCCACCAGGTTGGTGGTGTGGGCGCCGTCGGGTTTGCCGGCAGGCGTGTAAAGCTTTTCAATATTACCGTGGTCAGCGGTGACGGCCACCACATAGCCTTTGGACAGGGCGTCATTCACTACCTTGTCCAGAGCCCGGCTCACATGAGCACAGGCTTCCAGCTTGGCGGCGGTATTCTGAGTATGACCGATGACGTCTCCGTTGGCGAAGTTGGTGACGATGAAATCGTACTTGCCCAGAGCCTCTGTCAGAGTATCCGTCACCTTTGGCAGAGACAGTTCCGGCTGCTGATCGAAGTCGATACCCTTGGGGGAGGGGATACAAATGTCGTCCTCGCCGGGGAAGGGATTGTTCTCTCCACCGTTGAAAAAGAAGGTGACATGGGCGAACTTCTCGGACTCAGCGCAGTGGAGCTGGGTCTTGCCAGCCTCGGAGAGCACCTGGGCCAGTGGCTGCGTCACATGCTCCGGCGCGAAGGCGATGGGAAGATTCTTAAATTTATCATGATATAGAGTCAGAATGGAAAAATGCAGGTTGTTGAGCTTGTGGATATCCACGGCATTGAAGTCCTTATCGGTGAACATCTCCGTCAGCTCGATTTCCCGCTCGCCCCGGCGGCAGCAGAAGATCACGGCGTCATTATCCTGAATGCGGCCAACGGGCGCACCGTTTTCCGTCAGGACCATGGGTTCCAGATGGTAGTCGTCCTGGCCTAAGGCATATGCCCGCTTGACGGCCTCCGCCAACTGGGCACCACCATGGTTGGATTGAGACATAGATGTACCTCCTTAGTTTTATGTGCGGGGGGCTTTACTGCCCCTCGGTGGGAAGAATCAACTTGTCGGTGGCCACCTGCCCACGGGCGGGGAAGATGTCCAGAAGCTGGGGGAAGGTGTAGACCTTGGCGTCGGGCATATTCTCCTCCGTCAGCTTCAGTGGCTTGGAGGGATCATATTGCACCGTCACGGTCATGCCGAAGGCGCAGGCCTTGGCACCCACGATGTCGCGGTTGAGGTTGTCGCCCACATAACAGCAGTTCTCCGGCTGGGCCTTTACCTCATCCAGAGCGTAGTAGTAGATGGCGGGACCCGGTTTGCGGACGTAGGTGATGGAGGACTGTTGTACGGTTTTGAAATACGGCCGCAGACCGTCGGCGTCCAGCCACTCGTCTACTTCCCGGCGGCCCACCAGGTCGCTGATGATGCCCAGGGTGTAGCCTCTGGCGCACAGTTCCTTGACGGTCTCGGCGCCGCCGTCCACCACAGTGCGGATGCCCTTGGTCTGGCGGTACTGATAGGTCAGCTCTCCGGCATTGCGGAGAATCCGGTCCCGGTCGCAGTCGAAAGCCAGCCAGCGGGTCCACAGGACCTCCTCCGGTGCCTCGCACATGAATTTCAGGGCCCACTCCCGGTACTTGTCGTACCGCTTGTCAATGACGGTGTCAAACCAGGCGCAGGGGTCCTCCACCTGAACGCCGCACAGCTCCGCAATCTTGGTTTTGGCAGCGGCCAGATAGGCGGGATCTTCCTTGATGACCCGGAAGGTTCCACCCAGATCGAAAAAGATGAAGCGAATATCGGTATTCATGCCTCCAGCCTCCTTTTCTTTGCCGCCTCTTTACGGCGGGCGGCGTACCGGGCTCCCGCCGGTAAAAAAGCCAGCGGGTGAGAGCAGCAAATCCGCTGGTCTCAGGAGCAGGTTTTCGAGAAGTGGATAGGCCTGAAAACCTGCTCAGCCTGTCGAAAAGACCTTTTCGACAGGCTGAACCGCCTCAGTTCAAAGGCGGCAGAAGATCCAGCAGCTCCGTGAATTCGGAGATGACAGCATCGGGACGGATTTCGCCGGAGATTTCCACCGGGTGCTTTTTCTCAGGAGAGCGGAAGATGATATTGCAGCCCACACCAGCGTCAATGGCACCGGACAGGTCCCGCTTGACGTTGTCGGCCACGGATACACAGTCCGCCAGGTCCACGCCCAGCTCCTGGGAGGCGATACGGTAAATCTCCGCGCAGGGCTTGCGCAGATGGCAAACGGAGGAGAGGACCACACTGGAGAAATATTTGTCCAGTCCGTCCTCCTCCAGCCAGTCGGGGACCTCCGTTTCACCGATGAGGTTGGAGATGATGCCCAGGCGGTAACCACGCTGGTAAAGGGTGCGAATGACCTCCACACCGCCGTCCACCACCACCCGGCGGCCCTTGGACTGCCGGTACTGGAAAGACAGCTCATGGCAGGCGTGAGCGATATGCATGTGGTCATAGTCTGGCAGCAGCCACTTGCACCACAACTCCTCATCACCGGATTCCTTGTTTTCCCCCAGAGCCCACTTGCGGTAAGGCTCGTAGCGGTCCTCCACCAACTGGTAGAAGTCCTCGTAGGGCATATCCGTGCCGGCAATTTCCGCCATCTTGCGACGGGCGTGGCGCATATAGGGCTCGTCATTCAGAGCAATGCGCAGCGTACCACCCAGGTCAAAGAATACCACTTTGTAACGCTTCTTCAATTCCATATCAGGACGCCTCCTCAATTCCTGGCGGGAAAGATATCCAAAAGCTGTGAAAGACTGGTGATCACACGATCAGGAGTGAACTCCTTGCCAGTGGCCTTCTCCATGTTGAGAGTATCCGGCTCATCGATGCGGATCATCATGGCAAAGCCTGCAGCTTGGGTGCCTTCCACATCTCGGACCGGGTTGTCGCCCACGTAGGCACAGTTGGCTTCGGGGGTGCCGATGCAGCGGCAGGCCAGGTGATAAATAGCCGGGTCTGGCTTGCGCAGACGGACTTTGGAGGAGAGAATGGTGGTCTTGAAGCACTGGGCAACGCCGTCGGCAGCCATCCAGTCGGGAATCTCCGTCTCAGTGACCGTGTTGGCGATGATGCCCAGAGTATAGCCTCTGGCGTACAGTTCCTTTAAGGTGGACACAGCGTCAGGCCGGGCCACCCGGCGGCCGTCGTGGTCCCGCCACAGACGGGTCAGCTTGGGCGCGTTGGCAAAGATCATGTTGGTGTCATATTCCGGCAGCATGTACTGGGTCCACAGTTCGCCCTCGGAGGCGTCCAGTAGCGTGGCCTTGGACATCTTGCGATATGCCTTCCACCGCTCCTCCAGCTTGGCGAACAATTCGTCATGAGTCTCGGTGGTCTGGATCAACTTCATCAGGTCGGCTTCTGCCTTGTCAATGAAATCCTGTTCTTTCAAAACGATGCGAAGGGTGTTGCCTACGTCGAAAAAGATGGTCTTGATATCGGGTGTCATGACAGTCTCCTCCTATTTTGTAAGATTCAGACGGTGGTCCGGCGAACCGGTCCGCACGCCATGAGCAGCCTGCGCCCCGGCAGATTAGCCGCGGCGCAGGGGAGTGCAGGATGCCTCCGGAGGGGATACAGGTGCCGCCACGGAAAGAAGGAGCCGCCGGTCCGAATTCCTGAATGAGAATAGGGGCAGGCGTTCCGTGGTAACACTTTCCAGAGGATTTGCAAACGTTTGCGCTCTTTACAACTTCATTTTAGGCTAAAATGCCCTGATTTGTCAATATAGCAAATGCCAAAGAGTGGGTCCATTTTTTGCTTTTCTGAACAAAGTTCAAAAAAAGCAGATTGATGTTGACATTCAGGGAGAAATTATATATGCTTTTGTATAGAAAAAACGTAAAAGCGCGGTTTTGCCCGAGGTTGGATCAAACAGATGGAAACGTTTGCGGCTGGCGCGGACCGCTGTCATTGGAAAAGGACGATGGGCTATGAAAAGTGTGACATTAAAAGATGTGGCCAAGGCCGCCGGTGTTTCCTACGCCACAGTGTCCAGGGCTTTGTCTGGTAGCTCCCAGATCGGCAGTGATACCCGGGAACGGATCATCAAGCTGTGTGACGAGATGGGTTACACCACCAACTACGTGGCCCGGTCCATGGTCATGAAGAAGACGGATCTGATCGGTTTGGTGGTACCTGCCATTGACAATGAATTCATGTCCCAACTGGCTTATTATGCGGAGATGAGCGCCCGTTCCCATGGGTATAACATCATGCTGTGCAACTCAGGGCCGGATATGAAGCAGGAAAAAATCGTGGTGAAGCTGCTGCTGGGCCGGAAGGTGGACGGTATTCTGATCGTTCCTCAGAGTCCTAAGACCTATGAGAATATTCGGGCCTATACGGATCAGGTGCCCACGGTGTTTCTCAGCGAGAATCTGCGGGACCAGCCTCAGAGCTATGTGGCTGTGGACAACAGCCAGGGAACGTTTCTGGGAACGGAGTATCTCTATTCTCTAGGTCACCGTGAGATTTTGTACTTTGGCCGCCGCCATTCCACTACCCATCAGCTCCGGGCGGAGGGGTACATGCGGGCCTGTCAGCAGTTGGGGCTGCGGCAGCGGTTCTATAACAGCGAATATGCCCGCTCATCCATTGAATACGGCTATGAGATGGCCAAGGACTTGTTCTCCCGGCCCATTGACTACACAGCCATCTTTGCCTCCACGGACTCCAATGCCCTGGGAATTTTAAAGGCGGCGGATGAGTTGGGAATCGCTATTCCGGACCGTTTGAGTCTGATCGGGTTTGATAATATCCCCTCCACGGCGTTGCCCCGGATCGACCTGACCACCATCGAGCAGCCCAAGAAAGCCATGGCGGTTCAGGCGGTGGATATGCTGTTGGATAAGATCGAGCGGGGAACGCAGGGATATGTCCACCAGATCATGACGCCCAGCCTGATTCAGCGGGGTACCTGCCGTCCGCTGCTGTAAAACCCCATAAGCGCCGCAAAAGCACCGCGAAAGCGGTGCTTTTTTGCGGCGGCGGACAAGCCGCCGGGTTAGGAGAAAAGAAGATGGGTTTCAAAGTTTGACGATGATATCTAACAAAATATCGGCGCTGGCGTCGCCTTTATCAGAGGCGTGATTCATATGGCTGTAAATTTCCCGGTATTTCAAAATATGGTGGAAGTCGTCCCCAGCGAACAATTCCGTCATGGACTGATGGAATTGAACATTGAGTGTATTCTCCAACTTTTTGACCCGCGTGGCCTCCTGGTAGACCTTGGTGTGGTCCTTTTCCAGGTTTTGTACACAGACCAACAGCCCCTCTGCCATCTGCAGTAAAGTGTTGGCCATGGTCAGCAGGTGGTCGTCAGGCGGAATCTCGTAAATGCGAAGTTCTTTTACGGTTGTCCAGGCGTAGTCGGCCAGATCGTCCACAGAGGAGCACAGGCGGAACAGGTCTTCCCGATCGATGGGGGTGATGAAGGTGCGGTTGATGTCCTCTACCAGTTCCCGGCGGATGGCGTCGGCCTCCTTCTCCTTGACCTTCACAAAGTCACCGTTTTCCTGGGTGGGGTCCTGACAGAAGCGGCATAAGGCCTCCACAGCGTCCCGGATAACGGTGACCTGCTGGATCAGCAGACCGTAAAAGTTGAGACTTTTTTTACGTTTAAACATTTGGGCGGACCTCCTTCGATCAGAAAATCATGGAGAACAGGAAAAATAACAGTGCCCCCAGGGAGCCGGCGATCGGAATGGTGATGAACCAGGACAGCAGGATCTTTCCAGCCACATTCCAGTGGACTGCCTTGTACCGTTCCGCCGCGCCCACACCCATGATGGAGGAGGAGACGATCTGACTGGCGGACACCGGGGCGCCCAGCAGGGAGGAGGTCAGGATGACGGTCCCCGCTGTCAGTTGAGAGGCGAAGGAGTGGATGGGCTGCACCTTGTAGATGCCGGTTCCCACGGTCTTGATGATCTTGAACCCACCAAAGGCGATGCCGCAGGCTAGGCATGCCGCCGCGCAGACGATGGACCACAGGGGAATGCTGACCTCTGTACCGCTGTAAATGCCCATGAGAATCAGTACGATACCGATGGACTTCTGGGAGTCGTTGAAGGAGTGGTTGAAAGCCAGGAAGGTCATGTTGATCCACTGGGCGTATGTAAAGAACTTGTTGATGCCAACTCCCGCATGGCGGGTCAGTCGCAGCAGCAGCTTTAAAATCAAAAACCCCAACAGAAAGCTGGCCGCCGGGGTCAGGAAGATCATCAGCACTACTTTACCCCAGAAGTAGGACCAGGATACGGCGCCGGTACCGAAGGCAGCGATGCCGGCCCCCACCACGCCGCCAATCAGGGCGTGGGAGGAGGAAGCGGGGATACCAAAGCGCCAGGTGGTCAGATTCCACAGGATAGCGGCCAGAATGCCGGCCGTGATGAAGGCCAAAGCGGTATCCCGGCTGCCAGGGTCAGTATAAAAGGCCTCGCCCACCAGTTTCTGAATGGTGTTGGATACGCTGGACCCCACCACCAGAATGGCAAAGGGGGAGAGAAACTCCACCGCCGCTGCCCAGGCCAGGGCCGGATGAGGTCGCATGGCACGGCTGGCAATCAGAGTGGCTACCACATTGCAGCCGTCATGGAATCCGTTTACGTAGGTGAAAACGAAGATCATTCCGGTCAACAGTAAAAAGGAGATCTCCGACGGCACGATAGCCACTTCCCTTCCAACGAATAGTGCAAACGATTTCGGGAACGTTTTTTTCGCACACCTTTAAAAAACTAACTTTATTATGGCTATTAGAGTAAATTGTGTCAATAAAAACTTGCAGTTATTTGTTATTTTCAACAAAAATGCTAATTCGGTCAGAAGAAAGCTGTAAAAAATTACGACTAAAATTTCAAACGTTTACGGTATTTGCTGGCCATAACGGGAATACGTCCATGATGGTCACCTCTATGGTGTCGGTAGTAGGGGGTAAGAAGAAGCCCCGGCGAAATCATTCGCCGGGGCAAAGATGGTTTTACTGACGGTTACAGGCTGCGGATCTGGTTTTGGATCAGAGTGCCCACGGTGTCGGCGAACTGGTCCAGAGAACGGATACGGGCGAAGTTTCGACCATAGATGGTGTGGGCGGAAGGGATGTCCTCGTCGTCGCCGGTGAAGACGCACACCACCGCAATGCCGCGGTGCAGCAGGGAGCGGATCTCCGCCGCGGTATTGGAAACGGCGGCCTGATCGGAGTAATCCACCGAGTCTGAGGGCTGTACCAGCTTGTTTACGTCGTGGGGCTTGGCGTCGGACAGGAGGATCACCATGCGGTGCTCGCAGGGAGAGTCCTCCAGTTCCCGTCCCAGAGCCCGGATGGCTAGCCCGTCCCGGTTGCAGCCGGTAGTGAAGTAGTGGAAGATTCGGTCATTTTTGTCGGCTTCCCGATAGTCCCGGAAGCGGGTCAGAATGGTGTAGCCGCTGAGGGAACAGAAGGCAGAGACCCGGACGGGAATGCCGCAGCGGGTCAGGCTTTCGGCGATCATGTAGCCCTGAGCAGAGACAATGGCCTGTCTGTCGATCTGGGAGGTAGAGGCGTCCAGCAGCAGATCCACGCTCAGATCGCCGGGATCGGTATTCAGGGTCTTGGTGAAGACCTTGTCGTCGTCCAGATATAGCCCTCGCCAGATGCGGCCGGCATTCAGAGTGCCGGAGGAGGAGTTGACCACCGTGGGCTGGAGGTATGCCAGCAGTGCGTTGCGGATGCGGGCGGTCAGGCGGTTGATGCTGTTGCGGTTGCGGGTAATGTCCGCCTGATAGCTGGCGCGGTTTTTTTCCATCTGCTTCAGCGCGTCCTTCCGCAAGGAAGCGGCATAACCCTTGGCGTCGGGGGAGAGGTCGTTGCTGCCCTTGGCGTAATAGAGATGGCAGCCGGTGTGCTCGTCCACGCAAAGGTCTTTCTCCAGCTTCTGCTCCGTGGCCTCATCGTAAAGGGGCTGGCCAAAGCAGTTTTTGATATAGGTCCGCATGGTGGCCGCGTCCTGGCCCCGCATGCCGGACCAGGTCAGGGAGGAGTGGAAGGTCTCCACCTGCCGTCCCCCGTCAGGCACCACATGCTCCCCGAAGCCGTAGGCGAAGCCTCGGACGGGAAGCAGCTCCTTGTCGGTCCGGGACTTGCGGCCCAGCAGAGGGACCCGGCGCTTTTTCCGCTTCTTCTCGTCCTCCGTTCCCTCACCGGGAACAAAGTGAAAGTAGGCGCTGAGAAACTGCTGCGCCCGCTCTGCCAGCGCCTCTCCGCTGAGGCCGCCGGGGAATTCCAGGGCGTCCAGCATCTCTCGTTCCCGGGGAAGCAGGGGAGGATTTTGCCCCAGAGCCCGCTGAAAATGGGCTTCCTCCAGAATGGCCAGCAGATCGCCGGAGGCGCCCGACCGGCTCAGGGAGAGTACATGCCGGGCATATTGCTCCCGGAGGAAGGGCAGGGCGGGACGGTGCGGGGCCTCCTGGCAGAAGGCCGCGTTTTCCAGCCCCAGCCAGATCAACTGCTCATACAGTTCCTCATGGGGGCTGCCGTGGATACTGGCGAACAGGGCGTCAATGGGTGCCGCACCATAGTTTTTCCGGACGGCGCCGATGATGCTGTTCCAATAGAGGTCTGCCTGGCCTGTCTCATCGTAGACCTTGAAGTCCGGCTCGAAGCCGTACTCCTCGGCGGCGTTCCAGATCAGGTTCCTGGCCCGCCGCTTTTCGCTGTCCCGGATTTCCATCAGTTGAACACGTCCTTGGCGGTCAGGCCGTCCGGCAGACGGGTGCGGATGACATCCATCACCAGTTGCCGCTCAAAGTCGTCAAAGGATTTGTTGACCAGACCCAACTGCAGGGCACGGGTCCCGTCCAGACCGGCCTGGATCAGCCGCACGGCGGCCATCAGGCCCCGCAGGTCCAGCGGCTTGGTGGACAGCTCACCGCCGTCGCACTTTTTCTGGATGTCCCGGAACAGGCCGGCAAACTGGGAGGCATAGTCTGGCCGCAGCCGGGGAAACTCCCGGGTCAGCAGCTTCTGGAGGCCCTCCTCGGAGATGGCGGGCACATCGATCACCACAAAACGGGAGGTCAGCGCCTCATTCAGCTCCCGGGTGCCGGCGTAACCATAGTTCATGGTGGCGATAAAGCGGGTGGCGGCGTGCAGGGGAATGCGGTCATAGCCGGGCATATCGATGGCCCGGCGGAAATCCAGCGTGGCGTGGAGCACTGCCAGGGACTCGTTTTTGGCCATATTGATTTCATCCAGAACACCAAAGCCGCCTTTTTCCGCACACTGGTAGATGGGGCCTTTCCGCAGCTTCACCTGACCCTGTTCAAAGGTGTCGGTGCCCAGAAGGGTGGCGGCGTCGGTATTGATGTAGAAGGACACGTCCCAACTGGGACGGTTGAAAGTGGCGGCCAGATTCTCCGCCAGCACATTTTTGCCAGTGGCCTTGGGGCCAACCAGCAGCAGATTCTCTCCGCACAGAAGGGCGGTGATGGCCTCCTCCCAGATGGCCTTGCCATAGTAGAGGTACCGGGGATCCGGCACCCGGCGGCGCAGGCTCTCCTCCGGCGGGAACTGGGCGCGGAAAGTCTTGACCTGCTCGATCAGGCCGGCGTCCACACCCTCATCCTTCAAAAATTCCAACATATCCAGCATAGGGATTCCTCCGTTGTTCGTTCTGCCTAACATCATACCACCATTCCGAAAAATGGCAAGCGCCCAGAGAAATTCTCCAGGCGCTTTTTTATAAAAAACGTTAAAAATTGTTCTCCAGTGGGAAAGTTACCTGCCAAAGGCCTTCAATAAGGGTAGATGAGGTATAAAAGTCGCCGCGGAGGGTATAGCCGACCAGATCAGCGGGGGCCACGTCAAAGGCAAACTGATCATAGTCCAACCGGTCTGCTTGGCCTGAACTTGCGAAAGCGGCGCTGCACAAGGGCTCTATCTGGGTGCCGTCCACTGCCTCCAGCCAGAGGCGACCGTGGTTGTCCAGTTGGGTGGCGTTACCCCGGCAGAGCTGGATGTGGAACAGACCGCCGGCATATCCGGCAGCGGTGATGGTTAGCCCTTTGGCGGGTTCCGCCAGGACCGGCCCCGGCAGCATGGGCATGGTGTCCGCCAGATCCAAATCGCCGCCTCCGCCTGTACGGAAAAAGGCATCTGTTGGCTGCTCCTGTCCGGTGGTCTGGTCCTCCGGTTTCCAGGTAAAGGCCGTCTCCGTCTCTGCTAAATAGTCTCCCAGGTTCAGATTTACCTCCGCGTTCTCCAGCGCTTTCTTCCCTGTCAGCAGTTGGCGGGCGGAAAACGTCATTTTCCTGCCAGTGGGGATGGGGGAGCCGTCCATGGTCTGGACCGTGCAGAGAAAGGTGACGGTGCCGGTGACCTCATCCCAGCCTACTCGCTCACAGTGACCTGTCTGATCGAAGGGCAGGTGGAAGGAGTAGCTGTCAAACAGGTCCGTGGTGGCGTCCACGGTGCCGCCGGTGAAGGTGATATAGGCCTGGGCGGTGTCGCCCTTTACCTGAACGGCGATTACCTCCATGGTGACACCCTGGTCCGTGCACCGTATTTGCACCGGCTGGAAGAACTGAGCGGCGGCGGGGGACATCCGGTACAAAAGCTGATAGCCGATCTCTGTCCGCACCGCCAGGGCAGGGGTGGCCAGAAGAATGGCTGCGGCGATAGCAGCCGCCGCCAGCCGCCGCCAAGGGCGGCGGTGCTTTGTCCGCCGTAAAACCTGCTCCACCAGAGCGGGAGAGGGCTGAAGCGGTTCGTTCATGCGGGCATAGACTTCCTGAAAGTTCATGGTTCCTCCTTCAGAAGACGGGCCAGCTTCTGCCGGGCCCGGGTCAGTTGGCTACGAACGGTGGTGCTCTTGCGGCCCAGAAGACGGGCCAGTTCCTCAGTCCGGTAGCCCTCGTAATAGTACAGGTGCAGCAGGGTCCGGTCTCCGGGCGGCAGGGCCGCCAGAGCCTCTGCTACGGCGGATTCCTCCGGCCCTGAACAGGCGTATACGTCTTCCAGGGGCACGCTGCGCCGCCGCCAGGGTGAGGCGAGCAGACTCCTGGTCCGGTTGGCGGTGACCCGCAGCAGCCAGGCCTTTTCGTGGGTTTCACTTGCAAATTCCGGAGCCGAGCGGTGATAGCGGAGAAAGACCTCCTGGAACACGTCGTCAGCGTCGCTGCGGTTTCCGGTAGCAGCGCAGGCCAGGCGATAGACCGCCGGGCCCCAGCGGTCCACCGCACCGGTGGTATCGGGCATGTGATCACATCCTTCTATGAAGAATACCCTGGAAGGGCGAAAATTGCTGCGTGGAAGCAGAATAATTTCAGAAAAAACGCTGGTGTTACGTTTGGTTGCGGCTCTGTCCGGGCAGTGCGGTGGACTTTCCCGGCGGCTTTTGGTAGGATGGAGGGCGAAAAGGAGGAACTGCCATGACATTTTCAGAGAAGCTGACCAGGCTGCGGAAGCGGGAGGGACTCAGCCAGGAGGCCCTAGCGGACGCCCTGGGGGTCTCCCGGCAGGCGGTGAGCCGTTGGGAGCAGGGAACGGCCCTGCCGGACGGTGCTAAGTTGCTGCCCTGTGCCCGATATTTCCACGTCAGCGTGGACTGGCTGCTGGACGAGGAACAGGACTGGGGGACCCGGGAGGAACCCGCCCCGGCACGTGCCGGAAAAACGGCTGGCCGGGGCTGGGTGATCGGCGGGGCAGCAGTGCTGGGCGTGTCCCTGTTGGGTATCCTGCTGATGGGGATTTTCAGCTCTGTGTTTCCGGCGGTGGTGACCATAGCGGCTGCCGGAAGGGAATGGACCCAGGTCTATGAAGGGCTGACGGGATTTTTGAAATATCACCACCTGGAGTGGCTGTTCGCCCTGTGCATGGTGACGGCGGCAGTGGGGCTGTGGATGGTTCTGCGGCCCCGACTCCAGAGGGCAACAGCGAAAAATCCCATCCTGCAAAGCAACCTGGTACTGCTGCCCATCGCCGCCCAGGCAGGCCTGGTGTACAGCACGGCCCAGTGCCTGTGGTGGGTCAATCAGGGGCGGGAGGACTACTGGGGCGCTTTCTGGTTCAGTCTGGCGCCGCTGGTATTTGTATCTGCCTGGATGGCCCGGAATCTGCTGCTGGAAAAGGACCCGGCCCAGAGGCGGAAAAACAGCCTGATCGAGCTGGGCTACTGCGCTACTCAGCTCGGAGTAGGGCTGTTGGTGGCGGATGGGGGCATCGGACTGGTGGGGCTGGCCCTCCATATCATTTTGTGCCTGTTCTATGTCCAGTGGGTGAATCCCCGGTACATGAACCGCCGCTTTTCCAAAACGTAACGGATATCCGCTCTTTTTTGCGTGCAGAGAAGTGAGCCTGCCGCTGTTTTATACCCCTGCTGGCACGAGAAGGCAATCCTCTTTCGAATGTTTTTCCCGATTGAATCGAACCGGTCGGAGCTCCCCGTGACACCAATAGGGGAACATATTCGCCGGGTTTGTGCAGAAACGGTACGATTTAGTGGTTTCCACCCTTGATTTATACAGGGCAATGGCGGTAGAATAGTGCCAATTATGAAGGAAAGAAGCAAATTTGCAAAGAGAGGCTGGAGTACCATGCGGGTTTCTGAAATTTTGAAGCGGGACGCACTGTCCCTTTCCTTTGAGGTGTTTCCTCCCAAGACCACCAGCGCCTTTGAAAGTGTTAAGGCCGCCACAGAACAGATCGCGGCCCTGGGTCCCGCCTTTGTCAGCGTCACCTACGGCGCCGGCGGCGGTACCAGCAAGTACACCCTGGAGATCGCCCGGAATATCCGGGAGCGGTACGGCGTGCCCACTGTGGCCCACCTGACATGCGTCTCTTCCTCCCGGGAGCTGGTCCGAGAGCGCATCGAGGATATGAAGGCGGCGAGCATCGAGAACGTCATGGCCCTGCGGGGCGACCTGACGCCGGAGCTGGCCCAGGGGGACCGCAGCGGCTGGGCCTATCACCATGCGGTGGAGCTGGTGCGGGAGCTGAAGGAGAGCGGTGCGGACTTCTGCATCGGCGGTGCCTGCTATCCGGAGGTCCACCCGGAGAGTGCCAACCAGCGGGAGGACATCCTCCATCTGAAGGAGAAGGTGGACGCCGGGTGTGAATTCCTCACCACCCAGATGTTCTTTGACAACAACCTGTTTTACAATTTCCTGTATAAAATCCGGGAGGCCGGCATTACCGTGCCGGTGCTGCCGGGCATCATGCCCATCACCAAGGCCACCCAGGTGGAGCGGGCCATCCAGCTCTCCGGATCCTTCATGCCCCAGCGATTCAAGAGCCTGGTGGACAAGTTCGGGGAGAACCCCGACGCCATGAAGCAGGCGGGCATTGCCTACGCCACGGACCAGATCATCGATCTGTTCGCCAACGGCATCAAGACAGTCCACGTCTATACCATGAATACGCCTGACGTGGCTGCCAAGATTCTGGACAATCTGTCCAACATCCTGGGCTGAGGCTATGGTGCAGGTGCTGTCCTTTTCCCCGCCTCCCGTAGACCGGCGGGAGATCCTGCGTTACGCGGGTTGCCGCCAGCCCGGCCCGGCGGAGATGGATTTGCTGGAGAGCTGTCTGGCGGAGCTAGGAGACCGGCTCCGCTGTCAGGTTTGCTGGGATACCTTTCCGGTATCTCCGGCGGCGGACGATCTGGACCTGGGTTTTGCCTGGACAGGCTCCCAGGCCCTCGCCCGGCGGCTGTCCGGCTGCCGGGAGTGTGTGCTTTTCGCCGCCACCGTGGGGCTGGAGCTGGACCGGCTTATCGCCCGGTATGGCGCCGTCTCCCCGGCCAGGGGACTCTTTTTCCAGGCCATCGGCGCCGAGCGGATCGAGGCGCTGTGCGACGCCTTCTGCGCCCAGCGGGCGCAGGAACTGGCCCGGCGGGGCCGGGGTGTCACCGTCCGGTTCAGCCCCGGCTACGGGGACGTGCCGTTGGCCATGCAGACGGACATCTTCCGGGTGCTGGACTGTTCCCGGAAGATCGGTCTGACCTTGAACGAAAGCCTTTTGATGAGTCCCTCCAAGTCTGTCACCGCCATCTTCGGCGTTACGGACCGGGCAGGGGAGGACTGCGCCGGGGCGGGCTGCGCCGCCTGCGGAAAACAAGACTGTGCATACAGAGAGTGAGAGAGACGCCATGGGCATTTTGGAACTGTTGAAAAAGGGAACCGTCTACCTGGACGGCGGCATGGGCACGCTGCTGCAGGCCCGGGGCCTGAAGCCCGGCGAAAACCCTGAGGAGTGGAATCTGTCCCATCCCGAGGAGGTCACCGCCATCCACCGGGCCTATTTTGACGCCGGCAGCAACATGGTGTGCGCCAACACCTTCGGCGCCAACCCCTTGCGCTTTGAGATGGACCACCTGGAGGCCATCGTGGCGGCGGCGCTGGACAACGCCCGGGCCGCCCGGAATACCTCTGTCGGCGGCCAGGAGAAGTTTGTGGCCCTGGATATCGGGCCCTCTGGAAAGCTGCTGAAGCCTTACGGCGACCTGGACTTTGAGGATGCGGTGGCTGCCTTTGCCGAGACGGTGCGCCTGGGCGTCCGGTACGGGGCGGATGCGATCTTGATCGAGACCATGAACGACAGCTACGAGACCAAGGCGGCCCTGCTGGCTGCCAAGGAGAACTCCCGATTGCCGGTGTTCGTCTCCAACGCCTACGGCGAGGACGGCAAGCTGATGACCGGTGCCTCTCCGGCGGCCATGGTGGCCATGCTGGAGGGCATGGGGGCTGACGCCATCGGCGTCAACTGCTCCCTGGGCCCCAAGGCCCTGGCTCCGGTGGTGGAGGAATATCTGCGCCGGGCCTCCGTGCCGGTACTCCTCAAGCCCAACGCGGGATTGCCCCGGGAGGAGAACGGCAGGGCCGTCTACGATGTACCGCCGGAGGAATTTGCGGAGGACACGGCGGCGCTGATGGAGCAGGGGGTGCGCCTTGCCGGCGGCTGCTGTGGCACGACCCCCGCCTATATCGCCGCTCTGGTGAAGCGGACACGGGGCCTGGTGCCGAAACCCATCGAGAAAAAGGCCATCACCTGTATTTCCTCCTACACCCATGCCGTGGATTTCGGGGATGATCCCATCCTGATCGGCGAGCGCATCAACCCTACCGGCAAGAAGCGGTTCAAGGAGGCATTGCGGCAGGGAGACATGGACTACATTCTCACCGAGGGCATCCGCCAGCAGGAGAAGGGCGTCCAGGTGCTGGATGTAAATGTGGGCCTGCCGGAGATCGACGAGCCGGCGGTGTTGGAGGAGACGGTGTGCCGTCTCCAGGCGGTGGTGGACCTGCCGCTGCAGATCGATACCTCCGACCCCATCGCCATGGAGCGGGCCCTGCGCCGCTATAACGGCAAGGCCATGATCAACTCCGTCAACGGAAAAGAGGAGAGCATGGCGGCGGTGTTCCCCCTGGCCAAAAAGTACGGCGGCGTGGTGGTGGCCCTGACCCTGGACGAGAGTGGCATCCCAGAGACCGCCGAGGGTCGTCTCGCCGTGGCAGAGCGAATTTTGGAGCGGGCGGCGGAATACGGCATTGGCCAGGAGGACATCATCTTCGATCCCCTGGCCATGGCTGTCAGCGCCGCGCCTGAGGCCGCCCAGGTGACCCTGGAGTCCCTGGAACTGATCCGCACCCGGCTGGGTTGCCGGACCTCCCTGGGCGTGTCCAACGTGTCCTTCGGCCTGCCGGGCCGGGAGGGGGTCAATGCGGCCTTCTTTGCCCTGGCTCTGGGCCGGGGGTTGTCGGCGGCCATCATGAACCCTTTCTCCGCCGGGATGCTGCGGACCTATCACGCCTACCGGGCTCTGCTGGGCTTGGACGACAACTGCGCTGGTTACATCGCTTTCGCGGCCCAGGATGTGCCCCAGGTCCCGGCTGTCGCTCCCGCGGCGGCTGCGGCGGCGCCCAAGGAGGAAAATTTTCGCTCCGCCTTACAGCGGGCGGTGGTGAAGGGGCTGAAGGACCAGGCGGCGGCCGCCACCCGGTCCCTGCTGGAGACGGTAGAGCCCCTGGAGATCGTCCGGCAGGAGATCATCCCGGCACTGGACATCGTGGGCAAGGGGTTCGAGGATAAGACCATCTATCTGCCTCAACTGCTGATGAGCGCCGAGGCCGCCAAGGGTGCCTTCGAGGAGATCAAGACTGCTCTCTCCGCCCAGAAGGGGGAGACGGCGGCCAAGTGTCCCTTTGTGATCGCCACGGTTCAGGGGGATATCCACGACATTGGCAAGAATATCGTCAAGCTCCTGCTGGAAAACTACGGTTTCGCCGTTACGGATCTGGGCCGGGACGTGGCACCGGAGGCAGTAGTGGAGGCGGTGCAGCGGCTCCACGCCCCCCTGGCGGGGCTCAGTGCCCTGATGACCACCACGGTGCCCGCCATGGAGGAGACCATCCGGCAGTTGCGCCTGGGGGCTCCCTGGTGCAAGGTGGTGGTGGGCGGCGCCGTGCTGACCCAGGAATACGCCGACCGCATCGGTGCCGACAAGTACGCCAAGGATGCCATGGAGACGGTGCGCTACGCAGAGGAGATCGCCGCCTCACTGGGAGAAGCGTGAATAAACAAACCGGACGCACGGCAGTGCGCCCGGTTTTCTTTTTCAGTTATTCCCAGCCGTACCACCGCAGCAGCCTGGACAGCAGGCGATACAAAGGACGGAACAACAGCAGGCATACCAGAAAATTCCCGGCACAGTGGATCAGGTCGAACCCAAGTCCCGCCAGCCAGTAACTGATCGCGGCGGCAATCCCACCGGTGACCAGATAGGGCAGGGCGCACAGGGCCCCAAAGGCCAGACCGAAAAAACCCGAAAGAATGGCCCAAAACAGGGCAAGGGCCTCCGCCTGCCGCAGAGCCAGGGCAATGATGGCCAGCAGTGTCCACACGTACAGGTAGCTGACCCACCACAGGCCGAAGCCATACAGGCACCCCTCCAGCAGCGCGAAGGCGTAGATGATGAGGAAAACCTGCCGTCCCAGCAGGAGGCTGTATAAGATCACCAGCAGGCTGACGATCTCCACGTTGGGCAGCGCCGCCAGGGCTACTTGCCCTCCCAGCAGCACTGCGGTCAAAATCCCCAGCAGCGCCAGGTGCCGGGCGTTCAGGCGGTCCACTTAGTACCCTTCCGTCAGGGTCAACTCATATTGCTCCCCGTCGGCGATGGGGGTCTGATCGGCTCCGGTGGAGAGCATTTCTCCCTCCCGGGTGATGCACCACCACTGCTGGAGGCTGTCGTCCGCTGTCTCTCCGTCCACGGTGGTGATGAACAGACCGTAGGAGCTCTCTGTTCCCTCCACCAAGCCATTTTCTGTCAGCACATCACCCAGATACTCCGCGTCGGTCTGGTACTGGAAGGTGGCCTCCGTGCCGTCCCCGTGGACGACCACTACATCGATGGCCTTTGCGCCCTCCGTCGTCCCAGGCTGGGTCTGGATATACAGCACAGCGGCCAGCAAACAGGCCACCACCAGGGCCCCGCAACCGATCAACAGTTTCTTTCGCATGGAATCCTCCCCCTGTTCCCGTTTGTTTTGTGGGGAACCGTCATTTCTCAGCCGATTATAACAAAAAAGATCCCAGTCCACAACCGTAAATTAAATAACAAAGCGCCGCGGAAGCCATGCTCCCGCGGCGCCGGTTTTATTCAGTGTTCTTTGTTTTGGTTTACGTGATCGCGGATAACGGAAAAGCTCTCCGCACTGATGACGTGTTCGATGCGGCAGGCATCCTCCACTGCCACCTTGGGGTCCACGCCAAGAGCCGTCAGCCAACTGGACAGGAAGGTATGCCGCTCATAGATGCGCTCAGCGATTTCAGCTCCGGCGGCAGTGAGGGTGATATGACCCAGATCGTCCACCTCGATGTAGCCGTTTTCCCGCAGATTCTTCATGGCCACACTGACACTGGGTTTGGAGAACTCCAGCTCCGCCGCGATGTCAATGGAGCGGACAAATCCCTTGCGCTCCTTCAGAATCAGGATGGTCTCCAGATAATTTTCAGCGGATTCTTGGATCTTCACGGCGGCGACTTCCTTTCGGCTGATTTTATCTTTTTCATCTTACCACAATTCCCCGCCCCTTTGCAAGAAAAAGCAGTGCGCTTCCCCTTGACCTATTTCAAGCAGATTCAATGCAAAAAAGAACGGAATGTCAATTTCCTCTGAGTGAAGTTTGTCACCTTATGCGGAGACACAAAAATCTGCTGTAAATTGGAAAAAATTGTTGTAATTCAAAAAGCAGCATGGCAAAATAGAAATGAGAGGAGGGAAGACCATGCGTATTTCCACTCGAGGGCGGTATGCCCTGCGTCTGATGACGGACGTGGCGATTCACGGCAAAACGGGGTATGTTTCGTTAAAGGATGTAGCGGCCCGGCAGGAGCTGTCGGTGAAGTATCTGGAACAGATTGCGGGCCTCCTGGGAAAGGCCGGATTCCTCCGCAGCGGGCGAGGGGCTCAGGGGGGATACCGTCTGGCCCGGGATCCGGATGCGTACACAGTGGGGAGTATTTTGCGGTTGACGGAAGGGGACCTGGCCCCGGTGATCTGCCTGGAGGAGGAAGAGGTGCCTTGTAACCGCCGGGATACCTGTGCGGCCAGGGACTTCTGGCAGGGATTGAATGATGTGATCACCGGCTATGTGGACCGCTTTACGTTGGCCGATCTGGTCCAATCGGAGCTGGAGAAAGGCAAAAAAAAATTCGATAGTCAGGAACTCCTGTGAGGATAAAAAATGGGATCTGGACGGCAAAATTTTGCCATCCAGGTCCTTATTTTCTTAGATTCAGTCTTTCAGAGCCGCGCAGTCAGCCTGGCCGCCGGTTAGCATCTCCAGGCCGTGGGCCAGGGTGGGGAGGACGGCTTCCAGATTCTCCTTGGCTGCCTTGGGGGAGCCTGGGAGATTCACGATCAGGGTTTTCCCTCGGATGCCCGCTGCCGCCCGGGACAGCATGCCCCGGAGCGTCACCTGCATGGAGGCGTAGCGCATGGCCTCCGGAATCCCCGGCGTCAGCCGCTGGCACACGGCGATGGTGGCCTCCGGTGTCACATCCCTGGGGGAGAAACCAGTGCCTCCCGTGGTGACGATCAGATCTACCGGTTCCCGGTCACTCCACTGCCGCAGCGCGGCTTCGATCCGGGCTCCTTCGTCCGGTACGATCATGGTTTGGACCACGTCGTATCCGGCCCCTTTCAGCAGCTCCTCCACCAGCGGGCCCGCCGCGTCCGGCCGCTGGCCCTGGGAACTGCGGTCACTGACGGTCAATACTGCCGCCTTAAACATAGCAACTCCTCCTTTACAATTCCCCCAACAGCAGAATTTCTCCGGGCGCGACGGCCACGGTCACCGTACCGCCCTCCGGTATCTGCCAGGCGCCTTTGTCTACTTCCATCCGCAGCAACGGTGCGCCTTCTGCCGCACCCTCCGGCTGCAGCAGCACCGCCAGGGAGAACACGTCCTCCACTGTGCGGACCACCCGGCAGGAAAATGTGTTTTCCGCTCCTGTCTCCGCCGGATGGAGACTCCGGGCCCGGATACCGATTCTGTGAATACCCTCCGGCACCGGGGTACCACAAACAAGCGTCACGCCCCATTCCGGAAGCGCCACTGCATGTTCCCGAGGCATGGCGTCGGTGTAGTTTTCACAGCCGGAGAGCCGGGCCGCCGCCTCCGTCCCGGGGCGGGTCATCAGGTCCTCCATGGTTTGGGTGGGCTGGGAGCGGCCCTGGTCTATGACGCACACCTGTTTGCAGTTACGGAAGACCTCGCCCCGGTCATGGGACACCCACAGCACCGGGCCGGAGAACCGATTCAGAGTATCCGCTAACTCCAGCTCCAGTTGATACTTCAGATAACTGTCCAGGGCGGAGAAGGGCTCGTCCAGCAAAATGGCTCTGGGCTCCGAGGCCAGAATCCGGGCCAGAGCGCAGCGCTGCTGCTGCCCTCCGGAGATCTGGCCGGGCCGCAGGTCCGCCACCGATTCCAACTGGAACTGCCGCAGCTTCTCCTCCGCGGCTGCCGCCCGGAGCTGTTTGTTTCGAACCGCTGCGGCGATGTTTTGCCGCACCGTCATATTGGGAAACAGAGCATACTGCTGGAAGAGGTACCCGACCCGCCGCTTCTGGGGCGGCAGGTTGACGTGTCCGGCGCTGTCGAACAGCGTCACGCCATCCAGACGGATGTGGCCTTCATCAGGGGTCAGGATCCCGGCCACGCACCGGAGCGTCACGCTTTTGCCGCAGCCGGAGGCACCCAGCAGGGCCAATGTCTCCGCACCCGCCTCAAACTGGACCTCCAGTTGAAAGTCTCCCAGCTTTTTTCGGATGTCTACGGAAAGCGCCATCAGTGTCCGCCTCCCTTCCCGGACCGCTGGCGGGTCTCCAGCAGATTCACCGCCAGCAAAAATACGGCGGAGATGGCCACATTCACCAGCACCCATCGGGCTGCGCCCAGGTTGTCGTTGGTGCGCCAGAGCTGATAGACGGTGGTAGAGATGGTGGCGGTGCGGCCTGGGGTGTATCCGGCGATCATGGAGGTGGCGCCATACTCGCCCAGAGCCCTGGCAAAGGCCAGCACAGTCCCGGCCAGGATACCCTGCTTGCAAACCGGCATCTGCACTCGCCAGAAGACCCAGGTGTTGGACCGGCCCAACGTCCGGCCGGCGTCTGCCAGATTCCGGTCAAAACTCTCGAAGGCGCCCCGGGCGGTGCGGTACATCAGCGGAAAGGCCACAACGACGGTGGCGAAGATGGCGGACCACCAGGTCATCACCAGCTTCACCCCGAAGATCTCCAGCACCCACGCTCCCAGAGGCCGCTTGGGCCCCAGCAGCATCAGAAGGAGCCAGCCCACCACCGTGGGCGGCAGCACCAGGGGCAGCGTCAGCACCACGTCCAGCACACCCTTCACCAGCCGGGGGAGCTGGGCGATGTAGTAGGCCGCCCAGATGCCCAAGAAGAATACGACGATGGTGGAGATAGCAGCGATACGGAGTGAGTTGTAAAGGGGAAACCAGTCCATACACGGAACCTCCTGAGAGGGAATGGGGGAGACCACCTGTTCGAAGAATGGAAATGTACAGGCGGTCCCGCCGGGTTTCCCCGGCGGGACTTCGATGCGTCAGTTGAGGGGGGTGAAGCCCACGCTCTCAAACACGGCCCCGGCATCTGGGGTGGTCAGGTAATCCAGGAAGGCCTGGGCTTCGTCAGGATGCTGGCTGGAAGCCACCACGGCAGCCGGGTAGATCACTTGGCCGCACATCTCGGCGGTGGCGCCATCTACGGTAGTGAGTCCGGCGGAGAAGGCGTCAGTGGCGTAAATGATGCCGCAGTCCACAGCCGCCTCGCTGACCTGGGTGGTGACTTCCTTGACGTTGGATCCGTAAGTCAGGCAGTCGGCAATAGCGGATTCATCGATGCCATAATAGGCGAAGATCTTCTGGGTATACTGGCCCACGGGTACGTCGCTGTTACCGATGGCCAGAAACACGTCGCCGCTCTTCAGCAGCTCGGCCAGTTGGTCGAAACTCTCGATCCCCTTCGGATTGCCTTCCGGCACAGCCAGGGCCACCTTATTCTCCAGCAGGTCCAGACGGGAGCCCTCCAGCACACCACCCTCTTCCTCCAGCGTGTCCATCTGTGAGGCGCCGGCAGAGAGGAACAGGTCGCAGTCCGCCCCTGCCTGAATGTCTTTCAGCAGGGTACCGGAGGACTCATAGGAGGGCACAATGGTGACATGGGGGGCCACGTCCTTGTAGTCCTCAATGATCTCGTCCAGGGTCTCGGTCAGGGAAGCGGCGGCGAAGACGATGAGCTCCACCGCTTCGGCGGTCTCCTCAGTTTCCGTGGTGTCGGTTTCCTGGGTGTTGTCGCTCTCCGTGCCGCCACAGGCGGTCAGAGCCAGCAGCATGGCCAGGGCCAGCAGCAGGGACAGTGCTTTTTTCATGGGGGGATCTTCCTTTCTGATGATAATATGTTCTTCCCGCCAATGCAAGGGCGAGATGAAACCGACGTGATATTCAAATGAGGATAACGAATAGGAAACGATATGCGCCGCTTGTCGGCGCATATCCTGTTTTATTTACTTTCCGAAGGGGCAGATGGGCCAGTGACAGGGTTTGCAGCCCAGGCACAGTCCGCCCTCGCCCAGGGCTACGATCTGCCGCCGTGTCACCGGCACGTCTGCCGCCACAAAGGGCAGCACCAGGTCGAAGATGGTGGCGCCTGCGTACATGACGCAGCCGGGGAGACCCATGACGGGGGTACCATCCTCATAGTAGCCCAGCAGGAACATGGCGCCGGGCAGCACCGGGGCGCCGTAGGTGACGATCTTGGCCCCGCTGGCTTTGATGCCGCCGGGGGTGTTGTCGTCCGGGTCCACGCTCATGCCGCCGGTGCAGAGAATTACGTCGGCGCCGGTGGCCCGGGCCTCCGCTACAGCACCCGCTACGTTCTCCACTCCGTCACCGGAATAGGCGATGGAGATGGTCTCAATGCCGTAAGCGGCCAGCTTGTCCTTGACCACCGGGGTGAAGGTATCCTGAATCAGGCCCTTTTTCACCTCGCTGCCGGTGGCTACGATGGCCGCGGTCCGCCGGACCCAGGGCTTCAGTTCCAGAAGCGGTGCATCCCCGGCGGCCTGCTTAGCGGCCTGCAATTTTTCCTCCGGGATGATGAGGGGAATGACCCGCATTCCCGCCAGCTTGTCGCCTTTGCGGACGGCGGTGCCGCCCTTCCGGGTGGCGATCATGATGTCCTCCACGGTGTTGACGGCGATGAGCTTTTCCGAGTTCACCAGGAAGAGGCCGTCACAGGCGGCTTTCAGCTCGATCTTGCCCTCCTTGACCTCGCTGCGGTCCATGTGCGCATTGGCGCATAAGGCGTACAGCCGCTCTGCGGCGTCGTTTTCATGGAGCATTCCCGGCGTCATCTCCCAGACGTACAGGTGCTCCTTGCCCATGGAGAGCAGGACCGGGATGTCCTCCTCCGTCACCACATGCCCCTTGCGGAACCGGGCGTCCTTGTACTGGTCCTTGATGATCTGGGTCAGGTCGTGGCACAGCACATGGCCCACGGCCTCCTCGGTTTTGATCAGCTTCATTTCTCCGCCTCCAGAATCTCGATGGCATCCCCCGCCCGGACGGTACCCTCTTTTATCACCACGGCAAAGATGCCCTCCGTGGGCATGACACACTTGCCCACGGCCTTTTTGATGGCGCAGTCACTGTGGCACTCCTTGCCGATCTGGGTCACCTCCACCTCGGTCTCACCGATACGCAGGTGGGTGCCCACAGGCAGGTGCTTCAGGTCGATGCCCCGGGTGTTGATATTTTCTGCGAACACCCCGGCGTCCAGAGGAATGGGGCAGGCGGTGCGCATGGTGTCCACGCTCTCCTCCGCCAGAAGGGAGATCTGCCGGTGCCAGTCCCCGGCATGGGCGTCTCCCACGATGCCATGGCGTAGTTTCAACTGGATCTCCGGGACAGGATGCTTGATGGTCCCCTTTTTCTCACTGATATTCACGGATACAACGGTGGCCAAGAGGTTCACTCCTTTATTCTGTAGTCTCCGCTCTTGCCGCCGGATTTTTCCAGCAGGCGGATGTTGGTGATGCGCATGTCCTTCTGAACAGCCTTGCACATATCGTAGATGGTCAAAGCCGCCACGGACACGGCAGTCAGGGCCTCCATCTCCACGCCGGTGACGCCGGTGCAGGTGACAGCGGCCCGGATCTCCACCATGGCGGGCTGGTCCGACAGGGCAAAGGTGATGTCGATGCCGGTCAGAGGCAGCGGGTGGCACATGGGGATCAGCTCCCAGTTGTGCTTGGCCGCCTGGATGCCTGCCACCTGGGCCACCGCCAGCACATCGCCCTTTTTCATGGTGCCGGCTTTGATTTTCTCCAAAGTCTCCGGGGCCATGTGGATCTCCCCGGCGGCCACAGCGGTGCGGTGGGTGACAGCCTTGTCCGTCACATCCACCATCTTCGCCCGCCCCTGTTCATTGAAATGGGTCAGCTCGCTCATCCTCAGCCTCCGATCTGATTCATGTTCCGGGGCGTGTCACTCTTTCGCTCCGCCAGGTGGTGGCGCGGAGGTTTTTGCAGGATGCCCCGCCGGATGGCCTCCTCCAGCTCCGCTCCGTGCAGTCCACGCAATGGCAGTTCCTCCGCCGAGTGAAGACAGCCTTTCAGCTTTCCGTCTGCCGTCACCCGGATGCGGCGGCAGTCGGCACAGAAGTCGTGACTGATGGGGGAGATCAGGCCTACGGTGCCCAGTGCGCCGGGCAGCCGGTACCGCCGGGCCACGCCGCTGCTGTCGATCTGCTGTAACGTGGGTACCCTTTTCAGAATGGTATCTGCCGGAAGAAAGCAAGCCTTGTCCCATCCGGCGCAAGGTCCCATGGGCATCAGCTCGATGAACCGGATCTCCCAGGGATGGTCTCGGGTCAGGCTCACAAAATCGGGGATCTCGTCGTCGTTGAAACCACCGATGAGAACGGTGTCGAATTTCAGGCCCTGAAAGCCGGCGGCCTCCGCCGCCGCAATGCCTTCCCGTACATCGGAGAGCTGACCCAGCCGGGTCGTTTCTGCGAACCGCTCCGGCCGCAGGGTATCCAGGCTGATGTTCAGCCGGTCCACTCCCGCTTCCCGCAGCGGGGCGGCCAAAGACCGCAGCAGGGAGCCATTGGTGGTCAGGCACAGCTCCTGAAGGCCTGGAATGGCCCGCAACTGGCGGCACAGCTCCACGATTCCACGCCGTACCAGCGGTTCTCCGCCTGTCAGGCGAATCTTCTTTACACCCAGCCGGACCGCCGCGCCAGCGATCTCCGCCAGTTCCTCCAGGGAGAGCATGTCCCGATGCTCTTGCTTGGGAATGCCTTCCGGCGGCATACAGTACCGGCAGCGGTAATTGCACCGGTCCGTGACGCTCAGCCGCAGATAATCAATTGTCCGTCCGCAGCCGTCCTGCATGTGGCCCTCCTATCGTGATACTCGGATTAGGCAAACGATACTGCTATTATTATAGGGGTTTCCCAGGAAAAGTCAAGGAAAAGGAGGCGCCTTACGGCGCCTCTGGAGAGCGTTTTTTTCGGGATCGGACAGCACAGAATGTGATGGTCAGCAGGGCGGCGAAGCCCATCAGGAATGTCAGGTCTATGATCCGCAGCAAAAGACGGAATCCCAGACCGTAATTGAAATTTGAGAGTTGATGCAGCATCTGCGTATAGCCCCAGTTTTTCAGGGCGTCCAACCCCACCAGCGCCGCCCAGCCGCCACCCAGCAGAATGAGATTCCGGCGATTCAGTGGGAAGCGGGCTCGGCGGAAAGAGCGGAGAGTCACCGAGAACATCACCAGCATCACAATCAGATGGACCCAAGCGATAAAAAGGCGAGTGTAGTTTTCCTGGGGCGTGAATACCAGTGTGCGCAATGTCAACTGCCAGGTGATGCCTGTTCCCCAGCGAAGATATAGCTCCACGGCCAGATACACCACCCAGGCGCACCAGAGGCCCGGCCGCTTTTTCGCCAAAAAGCAGATGATGCCGCAGAGCAGGAAGGGGGTGCACAGGATCAGCCCCTCCAACGGCCCACCGGCCACGGTACATACCAGAACAGTCAAAAAGGCCATGCACAATAGTACGATGCCGGCGATCTTCCGGCCCGGCAGGCCGCCGGAC